>CAZHZR010000241.1:0-5119 GCA_964537095.1 uncultured Roseivirgaceae bacterium | reverse complement strand
TTTTTAAGTGTCTTTTGTAAAATATCCTTGAGCTTTTCCGCCTCGTGCTTCTGCGAAAATGCTTCAAAATAATAGCTTAAAAATACGATACAGACCACATCTTCCAATATCTGGACTTCGGGATCTGTTTTTAAACCAGATTTCATGAGTAATTTCGAAACCTGATGCACCGAATCCGGATCATACCCATGCATTTGCATAATCTCGGAAGCTGTTTTTACATGCATCTCCTTTAGCCTGCTCCTCCACAGTAAATATCCCTTTCTGCCATCAGGGAATGCGTCCCGGGGCAGTTCCCATCGTTTTATATGCTGACACCTGGCTGCAAGTTGCAGCACCTCTGAAGCTGTCGGGTGAAATTCGAGCAGAACAGCAGTCATCCTCTGCGCATAAAGAAGTTCTTTAGGAAACGTTTCACCTGCATCTTTCTCTAGATTGGGATCCTTCGAATTCTCCTGATCAAAATGCGCTATAGTTTGCTGAAATCGCTGTTCATTCATTTTCTCCGGTCAATTAAATTTTCTTCCCCAAAAGTATCAAGATAGGAAAGCTTTTCCAAAGATCGGCCTTCCTCTATAGAATCAGGCTGATCTTCTAATACTTTAATAAAAATTTTATTAAAGTTAGCAATCTTAACGTAAATTTTATACCTTTATTGAAATCGAGTTTTATGACTGTCACGTTGCCTGAAGCAGATTTAGCGAGGTTATCCAATGTTGAGAAGAAGCAATACCTCTTAAAGTTGAAAGTGGTTAAACACTTGTATGTTGATGGCCCTACCTCCGCACTCGATCTACGCTTGCCGCTGGCTGCCAGTCTACCCACCATAATGGGCGTCATTAATGAGCTGGTGGGAGAAGGAAAAGTAGAGAAATTTGGTCAGGGGGAATCGCTTGGAGGCAGAAAACCAGACTTGTACAGACTGAGAGACGGAATTTTCTTTATCATCAGCATACATATGGAAAAATTCCAGTTTCGGATTATTCTACTTGACAACAATAATAACAGGCTTTCAGACGAAGAGAGTTTTCCGGTCGAAATTTCAAAAGATTGCAGCACTTTGGATGCGCTTCATGAAAAGGCTATGGAAATCATGAGAAAAGCGAAGGTTGATAAGAGGAGACTTCAGGCTGTAGGAATAAGTATGCCCGGACTTGTTTCCACTATAGAAGGTAAAAATTATACTTACCTGATGCCTGAGGATCAATCGGAATCGATAACTTCTATTTTGGAAGCTAAATTCAATGCGCCTGTTTATATTCAGAACGACGCCAATGCGATCACGCTGGCTGAGCGCTATTTTGGTCAGGCCAGCAATGTAAAAGAAGCGCTTGTGCTGTCCGTTGACTGGGGCATCGGATTGGGGGTAATCATGGACTATCAATACCGGAGTGGCATCTCAGGATTTGCCGGGGAGTTTGGTCACATACCCCTGATAGATGAAGGATTACTGTGCTATTGCGGCAAAAGGGGCTGCCTGGAAACTGTTGCTTCAGGAGCGGCCCTGGAAAGAATGGTAAAAGAAGGATTATACGCAGGCGAGCATTCCCTATTGAGCCAATTATCACAGGAGAAAAAAGAGTCCATTGAAACAGATCGAATCATTGAAGCAGCAAATGATGGCGATCAATTCGCGATCAAGATGCTCTCGAAAATCGGGATGGAGCTGGGCAAAGGTCTCTCAGTTCTAATCCAGCTATTTAACCCTCAGGTGATCATTATCGGTGGAAAAATAGCTGCAGCAAAACAATACATCACCACTCCTATTCAGCAATCCATCAATACCTATTGCATGACACAGTTGAGGGAGCGAACAAGCATTGTCCTTTCCGAATTGGGTGAAGATGCGGCTATCCTGGGGGGCGTGGCTACAATTATGGAAAACCTTTTTGTTGATCAGTTTCAGGTAGCACCTACTCTCAGGAAATCCAGAAATACTGCAAAAATAAAGCATTAAAAACCCTACAATAAATTACTCTTATGGCTAGACTAAATCTTCTTGAAGAAACACGATTTGAAAAATTGCCGGTTACTGTATTCGCCGACCAGGATACCGCCTCCCGGAAGGTTGCACGTAGAATTGCTGATCTGATTATTTCCAAGCAAGAAAAAGGTGAAAATGCAGTACTGGGTCTGGCTACAGGTGCAACCCCCCCTGGCGTCTATGCTGAATTGGTAAGGTTGCATCAGGAGGAAGGCCTGAGTTTCAGGAATGTGGTCACTTTTAACCTGGATGAATACTACCCTATGAATCCCGGTTCGGCTCAAAGCTATGTGTCATTCATGAAAGAGCATCTGTTTGACCACATAGATATTGACATGAGCAATGTACATATTCCTGATGGCACATTGAACCTGGAAGATATACCTCAATATTGTCTGGAATATGAGCAGAAAGTTAATGCAATTGGTGGCATTGATCTTCAAATCCTGGGAATTGGTAGAACAGGACATATCGGATTTAACGAACCCGGATCTGCTCCAAACTCTGGCACCAGATTGGTAACCCTGGATGATCTTACGCGACGGGATGCATCAAGAGATTTCGGAGGAAAAGAAAATGTCCCTACCAAAGCCCTCACCATGGGCATCGGAACCATTTTTAAAGCCAGGGAAATCATACTGATGGCCTGGAGCAAGAAGAAGGCGCCAATTATTAAAAAAGCAGTGGAAGGTGAAATGTCTGGCGATGTCCCGGCGACCTACCTGCGACTTTCTGACAATGTAGAATTTGTGCTTGATGATGACGCTGCCTCGGAACTGACAAGGTTCAACACCCCATGGTTGGTGAAAGATTGTGTATGGGATGAAAAACAAATAAAAAAAGCTGTTATCTGGTTGTCAGACACTATTAAAAAACCAATCCTAAAGCTAACCGATGAAGATTACAACAATCACGGAATGTCCCAGCTCGCGGTAGACAAAGGTCCTGCTTATAACATCAACATCCACATCTTCAATAAAATACAGCATACGATTACAGGCTGGCCGGGTGGCAAACCCAATGCAGATGATTCTCAGAGACCGGAACGCGCTGAACCGGCACTTAAAAATGTGCTGATTTTCTCACCGCATCCTGATGATGACGTAATTTCAATGGGAGGAACTTTCATCCGGCTCGTGGACCAGGGGCATAATGTGCACGTGGCTTATCAGACATCTGGAAATACCGCTGTCTGGGACCATGATGTGCTCCGGTACATGGAATTCACAATAGATTTTAATAAGAGCATAGGAAAAGATTCATCCGGACTGATCGATGTTTATGAAAATATGCGGCGGTTTATAGCAGAGAAAGAACCCAATCAGCTCGATATGCAGGAAATAAGGAACGTAAAAGCCTTCATCAGAAAAAGTGAGGCAATAGCTGGCGCACGATATGCAGGCCTTAAAGACGATCACATACATTTCATGGAGCTGCCTTTCTATGAATCCGGCAAAAGGGTGAAGAACCCTGTTACTGACGTTGATATTCAGCAGACGATTGCACTTTTGCAGCAGGTGAAACCGCATCAAGTGTTTGCGGCAGGCGATTTTGCGGATCCACACGGCACACACATTGTGTGTTTTCGGATAATAATAGAGGCCATGAAACACCTGAGAAGGACAGAAAGCTGGGCCAAAGACTGTTGGCTCTGGATGTACCGGGGAGCCTGGCACGAATTTGAAACGCACGAGATTGAGATGGCGGTTCCGCTTTCTCCGCAGGAAGTAGACAGAAAGAAAAATGCAATCTTCAAGCACCAGTCACAAAAAGACAAGCCTGTTTTCCCAGGTGATGATGAGCGTGAGTTCTGGGTAAGAGCTGAAGAAAGAAACCGGGAGACGGCACAAAGGTACCATGAACTCGGGCTGGCTAATTATGAGGCAATTGAGGCTTTTGTGAGATGGAATTTTGATTAGCAGTTTTTTTCAAAGATCTGTACTAGCTTTGAACACATTTTCAGATCATATGCGCCACTGGTTACATGGTTCACAACGATCAAGCTTTCATTTAAGGAGTTTTAACGTTTTGCTACTGGCATAATAATTATCTAATGGGCGGTAAAAAAATAATAGGGATAGACATTGGTGCTACAAAAGTTCATATAGGAGTTGTAGAAAATGGGAAAATTATCAATCAAAATAAATTTCCTACTTCGGCACAGGCGTCAAAAGATCAAATCATCAAGGAACTGATCGACGGGATCACTGCCTTTATTGACCCTGATGTAAAAGGCATCGGTATAGGTGTTCCTGGTTTGATCGACCCTGAACGGGGCATAGTGCATGATGTGCAAAATATACCCTCCTGGAAAATGGTGCCTTTAAAGGATATTCTTGAGGCGCATTTTAAAATACCTGTAGTGGTGACCAATGACGCCAACACTTTTGCGCTGGGCGAGAAGATTTATGGAAAAGCACAGCAGTACAAAAATCTGGTAGGGATTACGCTCGGAACCGGCATGGGGGCTGGAATAATCATCAACAATCAATTACATGCCGGCGCCTATTCCTGCGCTGGAGAATTGGGTGGAATAAGCTATCTGGATGCCACCGTGGAGGATTACTGCAGTGGTAAATTCTTCCAAAATGTCTACGGCATGGGGGGGAAAGATTTGCTTTCGCTGGCAGAAAAAGGAGATGCGAAAGCCCTGGATATCTTCGAGCAGTTTGGTGTTCATTTAGGGAATGCTATTAAGCAAATCATGTTTATTCTCTCTCCGGAAGCAGTATTTTTGGGTGGATCTGTAAGCAACTGCTTTCCTTTTTTCAAAGACTCCATGCGAAAAACTGTGGAAACCTTTCCTTATAAGCTTGTAAAGGAACAACTGGTTATTGAAGCTTCCTCGCTACCCAACGCAGCTATTTTTGGGGCTGCTGCACTTATACACATGCAGGAATAAATTTAGGTGAGCCCTTTTTGTCTCCCGGAGAAATAAGAGCGCCTTGTTTTGGGACAGAACCTGGACGAAAGAAGTTACTGAAGCATCTAAAACCTCCCGGAGGTGTTCCCCGACAGCTCTGGCTCCGGAGGTTGTCCCCTGATAGCTCCCTGACTTTAATCAAACAAGGGAAGCTCGTCTGCACCGATCTCAGACAATGATAATGATGCTGCTGAAGCCTCCAAAACCTCCGG
>CAZHZR010000240.1:0-5130 GCA_964537095.1 uncultured Roseivirgaceae bacterium | reverse complement strand
AAGTGCTAATAGCTAAAAAGCTTAAACAGATGAAAAAATATATTTTTGTTATAATGTTCCTTTTTTCAATTGCTGCGTTTGGCCAGCAAAAGCAAAAAGTGACTGAGGCGGATTACGGAAATTCGCGAATAGAGATGGCTGACGCTTTTAGAGCGGATGGAAAAATCTATGTAGTTGTAGCGATACTTGCAGTGATCATGGTCGGATTTATCGGATATGCCGTTAGCATAGATCGCAAGTTAAGTAAGCTGGAGAAAGAAATTAAAAGTAAAAGTTCGCCTAACACCTAATTTTCTTTTAGAAAATGAAATTTAATTAATGGCTCTCATGTTAATTGCACGAATATGAAAAACGAAGATAAAATAGTAGAACTATTAAGTGAGTTAGTGCAAAAACAGGACGCTATAGTCGGGGAAATTACAGGCTTACGAGCTGATGTTAGTGGCTTAAAAGAAGAGCAAAAAAAGACCAATACTATCTTATCAAAGCACGAAAAGATAATGAACAAGCACGAAAGGGATCTTTTAAAAATAATTGAACTTTTAGAGCAGGATGTTCCAAAATTTGATAAGGTGGTAAAAATAGAGCAATTGCCAGAAGATCGTTTTATTATTCGGAAATTACCTTCTGAAAAAGCCTGATCCAAAAAATTAAATACAACCAATTACCAAATACAAAACATGAAAAAATCTCACATTTTTGGAATCCTGATAATTGCAGTAGCGATCATCGTAATTATATCCACTGCCGGAGATGCAAGTTCTTATGTTACTTTTGAGGAAGCCAAAGAAATGGCCACAGAAGGTAACACTGCAAAAATTCACGTTGTTGGTCAGCTTCCCAAAGACGAAAATGGCCAAGTAATAGGAATTGAGACGGGTGAAGACAAAGTTTCCTTTTCCTTTATTATGCTCGATCAAAATAACCAGGAGCACAAAGTTTATTACAATGAACCTATGCCTATAGATTTCTTGAGATCTGAACAGGTTGTGGTAGTGGGATCCTTCAGAGATCAATATTTTGTAGCAGATAAAATATTGATGAAATGCCCCTCAAAGTATGAAGAAGAAACAGTGCAGGCTGGTATCTAAATATATAAATACAAAGAGTAAGAAAAGGTGGGGGCTTGTCAATCTTAGCCAGCAATTGTTAAGAATCCGCATCTGAATACTCAAAAATCAAGCATCTTAATTCATGGTTCACACCTTCATCGGCAATCTCGGCCATTTATTCGTAATTATTGCATTTGTCACATCTTTGATTGCGACATTTGCCTATTATAAAGCTTCTGTAGTAAATGAGTTATCAAAAAATGGATGGGTAAAATACGCCAGAACCATTTTTTATATTCACAGCGTGGCCGTCATAGGCGTGATATTCAGCCTATTTTACATCATCTACAACCACTATTTTGAATATCATTACGCCTGGAGCCATTCATCCCGTGACCTTCCCGTGCATTATATGATCTCATGCTTTTGGGAGGGCCAGGAAGGAAGTTTTCTCTTGTGGATATTCTGGAACGTGGTTTTGGGAATTGTCCTTATCAATACCAATAAATTTTGGGAAGCTCCAATTATGATGATCTTTGCTGTGGTACAGGGATTCCTTGTTTCAATGATATTGGGTGTAGTGATATTTGACCTTAAAATTGGAAGTTCTCCGTTCATATTGCTAAGAGATGCTATGGATGCCCCTATCTTTGACATCAATCCTGATTTTATTCCGGAAGATGGCACAGGCTTAAATCCACTTCTGCAAAATTACTGGATGGTCATCCATCCTCCTACATTGTTTCTTGGTTTTGCCGCCACCCTTGTACCTTTTGCCTACTGCATGGCCGGGTTGTGGTTAAAAAAATATAAAGAATGGGTAAGACCGGCGCTTCCATGGACGCATTTTGCTGCTATGATATTAGGCGTAGGAATTTTGATGGGTGCTTACTGGGCTTATGAGACGTTAAACTTTGGCGGCTATTGGAGCTGGGATCCTGTGGAAAATGCGGTGTATGTTCCCTGGATTGTGCTGGTGGCCTGCATGCATACCATGATTACTTTTAAAAAGAGTAATACGGCCTTAAAAACGTCGATCATCCTGATTATTTCGATGTTTGTGCTGATTCTGTATTCTACTTTCTTAACGAGGAGCGGAATACTTGGAGACTCATCGGTCCATTCATTTACGGATCTGGGCTTGTCAGGACAGCTCTTAATTTACCTTCTTACCTTCACGGTACTTGCTATTATTCTCACGGCAATCAGGTGGAAGGAAATCCCCACATCGGATAGGGAAGCTTCGGTTTACTCACGTGAATTTTGGATTTTTATTGGCGCTGCAACTTTATGTTTGATGGGATTCCAGGTGCTGGTACCAACTTCCATTCCTGTGTACAACGCCATTATCGAAACTTTCGGAGGAATTTCAAATGTTGCACCACCCGCAGACCCCGTCATTTTTTACAGTAAATTTCAACTATGGTTTGCAGTACTGGTAGCACTGCTGTCGGGTACAGGGCAGTTTTTCTGGTGGAAAAAGATGGACAAGAGGAAGCTATTGAATGAACTGACGTACCCGCTGGTCATTACCTTAGCAGTTACTTCTGTTATTCTGGCCATCTCGGGAATCAAAGAAATTCAGTATATCATCTTAATAACCGCTTCCACCTATTCCATCATAGCCAATGGGAAGATCTTGATGGGTATTTTCCGGAGCAATTACAAGCTCTCTGGTGGGTCAATAGCACATATTGGAGTGGCCATGATGCTAATTGGAATCATGTTTTCTTCTGGCTACTCCAAGGTCATATCATTGAATAATTCTGGATTGCTGTTGTTTAAAGATGCGTCTGATGAATTTAACCAGGAAAATGTTTTGTTGTGGCTAAATGAGCCGCGACAGATGCAGGAGTATGAGCTGGTGTACAAAGGACAATACATTGAGCCTGTTTCCGGCAGCGAGTATCTCGATAAGACATGGCTTAAACCAACGCCCGATCCGAGGCTTACTATTGCCAAAAAAGACATCATCATAGAAGATAAAAAACACTATTCAAAAGGCGATACCATTTCTATTTATCCGGAAAGCACCTATTTTAAAGTGGATTATTCAAAAGAAGGTCAACACCAATTTACGCTGTACCCAAGAGGCCAGGTGAATCCTTCTATGGGATTGATTGCATCTCCTGATATCAAGAGTTTTGCTGGGAGAGACCTCTATACGCATATCAGTACAATGCCTGACCCTAAGGAAGAAACCGAATGGAGCGAAACAAAGTTTGATACTGTTAAACTCGGACAACGTTTCTTTATCAACGATTACGTCTCTGTCTTGGAAGAAATTGTCCGCGTAAATGAAGTGGAGGATGTGCAACTTGGAGAAAATGACATTGCCGTAAAAGCAAGGATCAAGATTTTCGGGAAAGCCGGGAACTATATTGCGGAACCGGTTTACATCATAAAGATGGACAATAAAACTGCTGGTATAATTCCTGAATATATTTATGAGCTCGGCCTCAGGGTAACACTGAATAAGATATATCCAGAATCAGAAAGTTTCGAAATTGGCTCCAGCTATACTCAGAAGGATTACGTGATCCTAAAGGCGATGGAGAAGCCATTAATCAATATCCTATGGATAGGAACGCTTATGCTCGTATTAGGATTCTGTATTGCAATCTGGAGGAGGTATTCGGAATTTACGAAGATGCGGGACAAGAATCTGGAATAGTGGTTCCTCGGATAATATTCTAAGTTTTTGAAAGTGCTGATCCAAATCTGGTTCAGCACTTTCGTTTAAGGCCTTTGCTACTGGTGTAGTACAACTAGAAGCCCACTACAATAATTCATCATCAAAGGGTAGATACGGTTCTCGTCAGAACTGCGCTTTGAATAAAACCCTTGTAAAAGAGCTTTGAAATAATTGGCTGGTAACCTGCTTCCACAAAATGACGATGGAAATCAGGAAGTTTCCTGACCCTGAGGCCGATGGCCAATTTAAAGAACAATAGCATGCAATTCAGCAAGAATCGATTGAAAACTGATGTTAATCCTTGAGATTCAACACTTCTGAAATCTGAAAAGAACCACAGGCCCTGTGCGTTTAAGGCCCGATCTAACTTCTCCATGAACCCCGACAGTATTTTAGCATCTATCACATCCAGTACAAAAGGGGTAATAACGACATCAAACTTTTCCCCTACACCAAGGGCTTCTACAGACCCCAATCGAAAATCAATACTTACGAAATTTTGATCATCTTTTCGCTGGTGCCGACGCAGCCGTCTTTTAGTCAGGGCGAGCATTTTCTTTGAAAGCTCAAGGTAAACGATTTCTGCTGGTCGGCGGGTTAGCAGAATATCTACCAGTATCTTTCCACTTCCTCCTCCCACTATTAGAACAGAGGCTCCGTGGGGAATCATAGTTAAAAACTGCTTCTGGGCATCATCTATTTTACTTCCGAAAACCAGATATTTTAAAAGATCATAACAAAAGGAGATCCGATCAAAATCTGGATAATGATTTACGTCCATATAATATAGAGTAAGGGAAGAAAAAAAACTGCATCACCCCAGTACCTGAAGCGCTCATTTTCTCTGAACCAGCGAATGCTAAGGATACCTACTAAAAGTAAATGCATTGGTATAAATACAAGCTGTGCTACTTTAAAGCCATCGCTTTCAGATAAAATGAATACCGCAAAGGCAAAAAGCATACCCGTACTTAAAATTATGTAGATTATTTTCTTTGTTGCATGGTCTCCAATAGCCAGCGCGAGGGATGGCTGATGATCAAGATAATCAGACTTCATTTCCAACAAAGCAAAGATTAGAAGATTGCAAAAAGCCAATGAAACAACCTGAGCAAAAACTACTAGCAGCTGGTATGACAGGGTGAATTGAAGTAAATTCAAGGTTGGTAAAAAAACGCCGCTCGTGTAAATTACTGAAATAAGAAGTTCCTTGTGGAAGATGACTTTGTACTTGAAGAGCCATAACATCAGAAAATAAAACGTCACAATCATGACCATAAAAACGCCTTTCAAAATGATTGAAGATGGCAAATAATAGAGCAGCAGCAACTCTACAACAAGCCCGGCAATTACGGCGGCACGCAATCTTTTAAAATGATGCTG
>CAZHZR010000239.1:0-5151 GCA_964537095.1 uncultured Roseivirgaceae bacterium | reverse complement strand
GCTGCCGAAATTGTTGAGATGACACCAGCATTAAAAGCCTACGTGTATGAAGCCATTGAAGTAGAAATGGCTGGCTTAACGGTGCCGCTCAAAAAAACCAGAGAATTTCCCATGCCTGAGGAGTTTCAACAGGAGTTGGATAGCAATGCAGGTTTAAAGGAAGCTTTTGAAGGGTTGACACCGGGCCGCCAACGAGGCTACCTGCTTTATTTTTCTGCACCAAAGCAGTCGAAAACGCGCACATCACGGGTAGAAAAATGGATGCCACAAATTATGGAGGGGAAAGGATTAAATGATTAACACTCTATCTCCCATAACCCAAATCGTAAAATCGAGACGCTTTGAAGGAACCTAAAATCATACTACAATGAAAGAGAAAAAAAAGTTGTCGGCGGATGAACGTGAAGAATTAATCAGCATACTGAAAAGTCGTTTTGAGAAAAACATGGATCGCCATAAAGGCATTAAATGGGCTGACATAGCTGCGAAATTTGATGAAGGAAGATGGGCTGCAAAACTATGGTCGCTCAAAGAAATGGAAGCAAGCGGTGGCGAGCCTGACGTGATTGGGCATGATAAAAAGTCGGACGAATACATATTTTGCGATTGCTCGGCGGAAAGTCCGAAAGGCAGGAGGAGCGTATGCTATGATACAGAAGCGCTGGAGTCGAGAAAGCAACACAAACCTAAAAATAGTGCCTTGGGCATGGCAGATACTATGGGTGTCGACATTCTGACAGAGCAGCAGTACCGGGAATTACAAAAATTGGGAGAGTTTGACCTGAAGACTTCCAGCTGGGTGCAAACCCCGGCAGATATTCGCGAATTGGGCGGCGCGCTTTTTTGCGACCGACGTTTTGGGCACGTTTTTGTGTACCACAATGGTGCCGATTCCTACTATGGAGTCAGGGGATTCAGGGCCATACTGCGGCTGTGAAGGCAATGGCTACAAAGGCTGGTTTTAACCCCAACACAAGAATCCGACGTTACTGCAATTCAACTGTAGCACTCATTTAATTACCTCAAAAATTCTTATTATCTTCAGCGCAAATTCCCTGAAGCGCGATAAAGCGCCTCGATTAGTTCAGGGGAAATCGCCATAGCCTATGCCCATTTTTTCGCAGATAGACTTCACAACAGTTTTAGACCTTTTAGGAACATTTGCTTTTGCCATTAGCGGGATCAGGTGGGCTTCCGGAAAAAACATCGACTGGTTTGGCGCCTATGTGATCGGTTTGGCCACTGCCATTGGCGGAGGAACCACGCGCGACGTATTGCTGGACATCAGGCCTTTCTGGATGGAAGACCCAAAATACCTGCTGACAACCGGGGTGGCCCTGCTGCTGATTCTGATTTTCAAGGGCAGGCTGTTTAGGTGGGGCAATACGCTTTTTTTGTTTGACGCCATCGGTTTAGGGCTGTTTACAGTTACGGGCATCAGCAAAAGTATGGAAGCCGGATTGCCTATTTGGGTGTGTATAATCATGGGCACCATTACAGGATGCATTGGTGGTGTGCTTCGGGATATCATCATCAATGAGGTACCGCTGCTCTTTCGTAAAGACCTCTATGCGCTTGCATGTATCTTGGGCGGGTTGGTTTATTTTGCTTGCCTTTATTTCGGAATTCCCTTCTATGAGCTGATTACAGCAGTGACTGTGATCGTAATCAGAATCATTGCGGTCAGATTTCACCTTCAATTGCCCCTGTTAACATCGCTTCACACAGACGACAAATCAGGAAAATCGTAGCGGCCATTTTTTTGGCAATTATTTGGGCATTTTTTGAGAAGATACCGCACCAGCCTCCCTATCCCCATAATAAAATTACGGCACTACCATTAGACGCTAAAAAGTTAAAGGAATTTCATAAGCCGGTTCCCTGCGGCGAAACAAGAAGTTCCCATTCCGTACAGAGGCCAATACATCAACTCTCTTACGAATGGCTTCAAAAACAGAAGATTCGTTGAGGACAATGAAGTTGGCTGGCTTTCCCACCTCCAGGCCATATTGCTCATCCAACATCAGGGTTTTTGCACTGTTATAGGTAATCAAATCAAAAGCAGTTTCCAATTCTTCGTAAGAGGCTACCTGCGTCAGATGGATGCCATTGTCCAGGATGTTCATCATATTTCCATTTCCCAGAGGATACCACGGATCATTGATTGAATCCTGTGCAAAGGATACGTTAATTCCATCCCTGAGAAATTCCTTCACCCGCGTCAAGCCACGCCTTTTTGGGTAAGTATCCTGACGGCCTTGTAAATAGGCATTTTCGGTTGGACAAGCAATGAAGTTGATGCCACTCGCCTTAAATAAGCCCATCATGCGGAAAGCATAGGCATTGTCTGCGCTGCCAAACGAACAAGTATGGCTGGCTGCGGTTTTGGTGCCGATACCTTCTGTCATGACCAGCGCATTCAGTAATTCCACAAAGCGGGCCATCACATCGTCTGTTTCATCACAGTGCACATCAATCATTTTATCATATTTCACGGCAAGCGCTACCGTACTATGTACAGATTTTTCGCCAATTTCCCGCGCCCACTCGAAGTGCGGAATTCCACCCACACAATCGGCTCCCATTTTTAGCCCTTCTTCTACCAGCTCATGGCCGCCTTTGTAAGCATACATTCCTTCTTGTGGAAAAGACACAATTTGAATGGTAACAATGTCTTTTAATTCCTCACGCAGCTCCAGTATGGCTTGCATGCCCACCAGTTTCGGATCTGTAACATCGATATGCGTGCGGATAAATTGAACACCCTGAGATACCTCCTCCCTAATTGCGGTCAATGCGCGAGCCTTTGCATCTTCCAATGTTTGTGATTTCTTGATTTCATGCCAGCGCGCAATACCCTCGTAAAGTGTTCCCGATTTAATTTTGCCGCCGTCATTACGGCCGGTATAAACATAATCGAGGTGCAGGTGAGGATCTACGTAAGGCGGTAAAACCAGCTTGCCTTCCAAATCAATTTCCTCGTCACAAGCTGGCAGATCAGTTCCCAGCTGCGTAATTTTTCCCTCTTCAACCACTATCTCCGATGCTGCATTCTTCCTGTAAATCTTTGCATTAAAAAATTTTTTCTTCATCTCAAGCGACCGCATTTTAATTGTGCTATCAGATCAACTTTCATAAGGTGAGTTTGTTTTTTTGATGTACAACCGCTGACAAGCTCAGTATGTGCCAATAGAGATGGTTGAAGATGATGGAATTGCGACTTATATTAGCAATCTTGTTTCATAGGGGCCACCATTGTGGAGATAATTCAGGGAAGTCTCATGGCGCTGTTTTGTTGGTTGAAAAATCGTGAGAAGAGATAATTGATATGAAGAACATTAATTTCGCTGCTTTTTTTGATCTTCGTGTATGGATCGCTTCACCAGGTGCTTAACCTTCCTGTTCTACAAGCAGTTTATGATCGAAAATTGCGGGACATAGCGCTTAATCCTAAATTTACTCCTTGCTGACCTTAGAAACTTGATTTGACGGCTTTTTATGAAAAACCTCTTTGTTTTTTTAATTCTTATTTCATTCGTCTCCTGCACGGGCTTCAAAAGAGCGGGCATTAAAAAATCTTTTAAAAATTCTGAGACTTTTAGCAAAGGATATACGGGTTTTGCATTGTATGATCCTGAAAATGAAAAAATGATTTATGCACAGCATGAAGATAAATATTTTGTACCCGCCTCCAACACCAAATTATTTACCTTTTATGCAGCTCAGAAGATATTAGAGGATTCTATTGTGGGGCTGCATTGGATAGAAAAAGGTGATTCTCTGATATTTTGGGGAACAGGGGATCCATCTTTTCTTCATCCCGATTTGGGAAGCACAGTGGTTCATACCTTCTTAAAAAATGCGCCGCAATCACTTTACTATGCGAATAATTTTCAGGAAGTAGTGCCACTGGGGCCTGGATGGTCCTGGGATTGGTATAATTATTATTTTGCCACGGAAAGGTCCGCTTTTCCAATCTATGGAAATTTTATAAGGCTCAAAAAGATGCTGGATGACGCTGCCTTTTCTATACAACCCTATTACTTTTCCGGCAAGGTAGAGGAAGATACTACATTGGCAACAGACGATTATAGTTTCATAAGAGATCAATTCTCCAATGATTACAAGTACCTTATCAAAAAGTATGATTCGCTGGAATTTGAAGTCGATAAGCCGTTTATAGCTGCTGATACCATCATTATTGGTCTGCTTGAGGACACGCTGAAAAGGAAAGTTGAACTACTGCCTTTTGAGGATTTCGAAAATCAGGCATACCAAAGCATCAAAACCATCAAATCAGATTCCTTATTTAAAAAGATGCTAAAGGATAGTGATAATTTTGTGGCAGAACAATTGTTGCTTTTAAGTGCTAAAAAATTATACAATAGCTTCAATATCGATTCGGTGATCAGCTATGCGAAAAACCATTTGCTTTCCACACTTCCAGACGAGCCACAATGGGTTGACGGCTCGGGCTTATCAAGTCATAATAAATTTACCCCCAGAAGTATTATTGCCGTGCTTAATTTCATTCATAAGGAGTATCCAGAAGAAAAGATACTGGATTATTTACCTGTGGGAGGAGAATCCGGCACTATTAAAGACAACTACAAAGCTGAGAGCCCCTATGTTTTTGCGAAAACCGGAACACTGAACAACAGCATTTGCCTCAGCGGTTACCTACTAACCAAAAAAGGAAAAAAGCTGATATTTAGCTTTATGCATAACAATTATGTGATCCCTTCTTTTGAATTGAAGCAGGAAATGGAGCGGATTTTATGGCAGATCCACGAAGATTATTAGTAGGAATACCTATTTTATTCAAGCCATATACTTTGCGAGGATTAAGTGGACATCTGTGGTTTAGAAGATCGTCCTCTGTTAACACCGGCGTTATAAGATTCGTAATCCCCCAGTACGTCGGAAGGGTTCCAGCACTTTTGTTGAAGTCTCTGCCAATGATCAAGTCCAGCTCATAACTGTTGAAAAGTCATAATCCACCATGTTTTTAGCTTATGGCATATTCGTTTTATATGAATGGCGTAAATTGTAGATAATCTCTGATTCTGCGGAAAGAATGTATTGTGTCAAACGCTTGCAAAGCCGGCATCTCTCAACATTCCAAGCCAGAAAACCCCTTCGCCCCCTTTG
>CAZHZR010000238.1:0-5186 GCA_964537095.1 uncultured Roseivirgaceae bacterium | reverse complement strand
ATACATCCGCATCCGAAACTGTCCTCCCCTAAACCTCATCCGAATAATAGGCTTTTGCCTTATCCCTGAGGTTATAGAAACTCGTCATTACCTCCCCGTAGGCGCCAACGCTTCTGATGGCCAATAAATCTCCCCTTTCTACCTTAGGAAGTTCCAGCGCTTTTCTGAAGCAATCTGATGATTCACAGATAGGCCCTACAACATCGTACAGTTCGCTGGTTCTGTCCTTCGCAGTCAGACTTTCGATGTGGTGTGTAGCCTGGTACAGCGCCGGTCGGATCAATTCTGTCATACCTGCATCAATGATGGCAAAATTTGTTCGCAATCCTTTTTTAACAAACAAAACTTTGGAGATCAGACTTCCGCATTGTGCCACTACTGCTCGCCCCAATTCAAAGTGTAGTTGCTGCCCTTTGCGTAGAGAAAGCCCTTTCTCAAAAACGTTGAAATAGCCCTCGAAATCAGGAACAGCAGCGCCGTCCGGATCAGCATAATTAATACCCAATCCACCGCCCACATTGATATGGCGTAAGGCAATGTTATGACCTTCAAAATACTCCTGCAGCTCATTCACCTTTTCACAAAGCGATCTGAACGCCGCATGGTTTGTAATTTGCGAACCAATGTGAAAATGAATACCTATCAGCTTTAAATTGGCATAAGTGTGAATTTTCTGAACAATCTCGTCCAGTTCCCAGAGATTAATGCCAAATTTGTTTTCTTCAACACCGGTAGTGATGTAGTGATGTGTGTCCGCCTTCACGTTCGGGTTGATCCTAAGGGCTATATTCGTTTGCTTTCCTACAGCTCCGGCCAACTCATTGATTACTTCCAGTTCCTGGGCAGATTCCACGTTGAAGCAGTAAATGTTCTGACCTAGTGCATACGTTATTTCAGCATCTGATTTTCCCACGCCAGCAAAGGCAATGGCAGCAGGATCAAACCCCACTTCAATGGCTTTCTTAACTTCATTTCCGCTGACGCAGTCCGCGCCTAAGCCTGCCTGTAGGATGTTTTTTAGTACTTTGTCATTGTAGTTTGCCTTCAGGGCGTAATGTACATGATAACCCTTAGAAAGTCCATGTGCTTTAATACTGTCCAGAGATTTTTGTAAGACCTCCAGATCGTAATAAAAAAAAGGGGTAGGGAAATTATTAAACTTTTCAATCAAGTTTTCTGGGAACATCTTTTTAACCTTTATAATTTGAAATAAGGGAGGAATTGTTTGCCAGTAAAGGTTATGAGTCACCTAACAAGTCTTATCAAGGGGTGGATTCTCTATCTCCACTTTTGCTTATGCACAAAAAAAGGTAAGCTGTTACGCTTACCTTCTTCAATATATTTTAGGAGCGTTACTTCAACTTCTGAACTACTGCTTTAAACGCATCAGGATGGTTCATTGCAAGGTCAGCTAAAACCTTCCGGTTTAGCTCAATGTTGTTCTTTTTTAAAGCACCCATAAACTGAGAGTAAGACATATCATATTCTCTTGCTCCCGCGTTTATTCTCTGGATCCATAAAGCTCTGAATTCTCTCTTTTTGGCTTTTCTATCGCGGTATGCATACTGCATCCCTTTTTCTACTGCGTTTTTTGCTACAGTATAAACATTCTTTTTTCTGCCCCAAAAACCTTTGGCGGCTTTTAAAATTTTCTTTCTTCGTGCCCTGGAGGCTACGGCATTTACTGATCTTGGCATTTCTTTAATTTTTCGACGCCTGGTGTTTCCTTTTTGGAAAGCTTTAAACCAACGGTCCGGTTAAACAATTTTTTAAACCTTAATTGATGATACAGGAATGATTTATTCTTGTATGGCAATCAAATGTTGAGCATGTCTTTTACTCTACCTACGTCCGACTTGTGGACTAGTGTCATGTGAGTCAGGCTTCTCTTTTGCTTGGTTTCTTTTTTAGTCAGGATATGGCTTTTGAAAGCATGCTTTCTTTTAATCTTGCCTGTCCCCGTCAGTTTGAAACGCTTTTTCGCTCCTGATTTAGTTTTTACTTTAGGCATTATATATACAATTTATTTGTGAAAATACTATTTCTTAGATTGCTGTTTGGGCGAAAGAAATACAGTCATTCTCTTACCTTCCAGCTTTGGCAACTGATCTACCTTTGCAAGGTCTTCCAGTGCCTGTGCAAATTTCAGCAGTAGAATTTCGCCTCTTTCTTTAAACACGATAGTTCTTCCCACAAAATGAACATAGGCTTTCACCTTCGCTCCTTCACTTAAAAAACCTTTTGCATGGTTCAACTTAAAGTTGAAATCATGCTCATCCGTATTGGGTCCGAAGCGGATTTCCTTTACTACGGTCTTTTGAGCTTTGGCTTTTATTTCCTTTTGCTTCTTCTTCTGCTCGTATTTAAACTTCGAGTAGTCAATCACCTTACACACAGGTGGGTCTGCCTTTGGCGATATTTCTACCAAATCCAAATTTTGCTCTTTGGCAATTTTTAAGGCGTCGCGGATATCATAAACACCGATCTCTACATTTTCCCCTACCACCCTTACTTTACGGGCATGAATCTTTTCATTTACTTTATAAGGCTCTTCGACTCTCCCTCGAAAAGGTACTCTTCTTACTGGTCTGCTAATAGTTACCTCCTTTGTTTATTAAAAAAATCAGGTTGCAAATATCGTGAAAATTTATTATAAACAAAAAGCTATTTTATAAATCCTCATCAATTTATTGCAATTATAACCTTTTCGGTTCAATAGTATATTATTGAAATATTAAAAAATTCATTCATACGACTGATCCCTATTGGCCCAGCGCTGCTGCTACTTCAGTCTCGAAATAACTTGCAAAGTCCGCCAGTTTGAATGTTCCTGCGTCCCCTTCACCGTGCTTTCTTATAGACACGGACTGTTCTTCCTGTTCTTTCTCCCCTACTATTAACATAAACGGAACTTTGCCTACCTCGGCATCACGAATCTTTCTGCCAATTTTCTCATCGCGGTGATCTATGAATCCGCGGATATCCTTTTCCTCTAAGAAAGCCAACACTTGTTCAGCATAATCAGCATATTTTTCGGAGATTGGCAATATGGCGATCTGATCCGGGGCCAGCCATAATGGAAATCTGCCGCCACAGTGTTCAATCAATACCGCCACAAATCGCTCTAGCGAACCAAAAGGGGCCCTGTGGATCATCACAGGTCTGTGTTTCTGATTGTCATTGCCGATGTATTCCAGCTCAAACCGGTCGGGTAACTGGTAATCAACCTGGATGGTACCCAACTGCCAGCTTCTTTTCAAGGCATCTTTCACCATGAAATCGAGCTTTGGGCCGTAGAAAGCTGCTTCGCCTTTCACGGATACGGTCTTGAGTCCTTTTTCAGCAGCAGCTTCTACAATTGCGGCTTCTGCTTTGTCCCAGGCTTCATCGCCACCTATGTATTTGGCTTTGTTGTCAGGGTCTCTGAGTGAAATTTGCGCTGTATAATCGTGGAAACCCAGGGCTTTAAATACATATAAAACCAGGTCAATCACCTTGATAAACTCTTCTTTTACCTGATCCGGGCGACAGAAAATATGGGCATCGTCCTGTGTAAAGCCTCTTACGCGGGTTAAGCCGTGAAGCTCACCACTTTGTTCGTAGCGGTATACCGTTCCAAATTCCGCCAGCCTCAACGGCAAATCCCTATATGACCTTGGCTTCACCTTATATATCTCGCAATGGTGAGGACAGTTCATTGGTTTAAGCAAGAACTCTTCGCCCTCATGCGGTGTTTTGATCGGTTGAAAAGAATCAGCGCCATATTTTTCATAGTGGCCGGAGGTAACGTACAATTGCTTGCTGCCAATGTGTGGCGTCACTACTGCCTGATAGCCTGATTTTACCTGTGCTTTCCTTAAAAAGTTTTCCAGGCGCTCTCTGAGCAGCGTACCCTTAGGTAGCCATAGTGGCAGTCCCATTCCGACCTTTTCAGAAAAAGCAAATAATTCCAACTCTTTTCCAAGCTTCCGGTGGTCCCTTTTTTTAGCTTCCTCAAGCAACTCCAGATACTCAGTAAGTTCCTTCTGTTTGGGAAAAGAAACCCCGTATATTCTTGTTAATTGCTTATTTTTTTCATTGCCCCTCCAGTATGCTCCGGCAATATTGGTAAGTTTTATAGCTTTTATAAACCCGGTATGCGGAATATGAGGGCCTCTGCACAAGTCGGTAAAATTTCCCTGCTCGTAAAACGAAATGCTGCCATCTTCCAAACCATCAATCAATTCCAGCTTGTATTCATCCCCTTTTTTCGTAAAGTAGTCAACAGCATCTTTCTTGCGGATTTCTTTGCGGTTATAGGTATTTTTAAGTCTGGCCAGTTCCGTCATCTTACTTTCTACCTTTGCCAGATCTTCAGCCGTAAACTCCCGATCGCCAAAATCTACATCATAATAAAATCCGGTTTCAATAGACGGACCGATTCCTAATTTCACCCCAGGATAGAGCGCCTCCAGTGCTTCCGCCAGCAAATGGGCGGATGAGTGCCAAAAAGTGGCTCTGCCTTCCAGATCATTCCATGTGAGTAGCTGTACGTTTGCATCTTCATTGATTGGCCTTTGGGCGTCTCTTACCTCTCCGTTAATTTTCGCAGCCAGTACATTTCTTGCCAGTCCTTCACTGATTCCGGCAGCTACTTCGAGTCCGGTTGTTCCTTTTGGATAATCTTTTACAGAACCATCTGGTAAAGTAATTTGGATATTTTGTTCAGCACTCATTGAATAATATGGTATTCTATAATATATGTTAATAAAAATAAGATTTCAAAGTTAGCAAAAAGTATTAGATATTAGATTTTAGACAGAAGATTTTAGACAGTAGATTATTAGACAGTAGACAGTAGATTGATAGACAGAAGATTGTTAGTGTTAAGAACCGATACGGTGCTGCTCTGCTAAACCTTGGCAACGATATTTATGACGTCTTTTTTAGCCTTGGCCGGTCAAATTACGTTGCAAGCTATGTACGCCGTGGTTGCGCCATCGGCCAACCATTCGCTACTTGCACAGAAATTGGTTGTGGTTTCCCAGAAATCAGTTCGATGATAGTAGTGTCTGGAACGTCATGCATTTGCTCTCTTGCCACAGGATTTAAAGCAGAAACTATCCGCCGAGAACTAAAGACGATGAAAGCTCAGAAACTCTCGTCTCCAACTGCACCCGGTGGTCGAATATATGCAGAATTGTATC
>CAZHZR010000237.1:0-5204 GCA_964537095.1 uncultured Roseivirgaceae bacterium | reverse complement strand
GATAAGGATTTTGTGGCGGCCATCAACTGGAAAGTTGCAGCAGAATACGTGAAGCAAGGAAAAGCCAGAGAAATTCCTGCTGAATATTATCACAATAGATTGGATGAAAAAACGCATGTAGCAACCTCTGAAGTTAAGAAAACCGTAAAAGTGCTTTTGGCAGAAGATTGTCCTGGTATGATGTACCTGATACCCACCCCAAAATCTCCTCACGGTGTGGATGTTGATCCTTCTGGTGAATTCATCTCTGTGAGTGGAAAGTTAGCTTCGGTAATCCCTGTACATTCATTCTCTAACATGATAAAAGCCATAGAGAATAAGGAATTTATTGACGAGATCAACGGCATACCGGTTCTCAAATATGAGTCAGTACTAGCTGGTGAGGTACAAGAGGCAGGCTTAGGGCCTTTGCACACCGAATATGACGGCAGGGGCAATGCATACACTTCCATGTTTGTGTCTTCTGAAATTGTAAAGTGGGATATAGCAACCCGCAAGGTGCTGGATAGAATTCCCGTATATTATTCAGTAGGCCATTTGTTGATCCCTGGTGGGGATACAAAAGAACCCTATGGAAAATACCTGGTTGCGATGAACAAGATCACCAAAGACAGGTATCTGCCAACAGGCCCTGAACTGACGCACAGTGCACAGTTGATTGACATTAGTGGTGACAAGATGAAAATGTTGCTGGACTTTCCTACGCTTGCCGAACCCCACTATGCGCAGGCGGTTCCTGCTGAGCTTATCAAAGAGAATAGTGTGAAGTTCTACAGGCTGGACGAAAATGAACATCCACATGTGGTGAAAAAGGAAAGTGATACCAGGGTGGAGAGAGAAGGGAATGTGGTAAGGGTATATATGACGGCTATCCGCAGCCATCTTGCTCCCGATAACATTGAGGGTATCCACCTTGGAGATACAGTTTATTTCCACGTGACAAATCTGGAACAGGATTGGGACGTGCCTCATGGGTTTGCAGTCATGGGAAATCAAAATGCGGAAACGCTAATAATGCCCGGTGAGACCCAAACGTTAAGATGGATACCCACCAAAACCGGTGTTACTCCATTTTATTGTACTGACTTCTGCTCTGCACTCCATCAGGAGATGCAAGGCTATGCCAGGGTATCGCCAAAAGGCGCCAACACCCCAATCAAATATTGGTTGGGAGAACCTAAAAAGAATAATTAAATAATCCAGTTGAAAGGGGGAAGTTGGAAGCGAGAAGTCAAGCACTTTTCTACTTCAAACTTCCCGCTTCCAACTTCAAACTTTACAAATATGAAAAAGCCGGCAAAATTAATGATACTTGTTGCATGTGCCTTTCTGGTTGCTGTTTTCTTTATACCCATTTGGCATATAGAACTAATAGCACCTCAATATCCTGCAGGCCTGGACATGTACATTTGGATCAACAAGATCACTGGGACGGACGAATTTACACTTCAGAATATCAACATATTAAACCACTATATAGGGATGCAGGCAATTTTCCCGGATTCCTTTAAGGAGCTAGAAATAATGCCATTGGTAGTGGTTTTCTTTATCGTCACAGGCATCATCGCTGTTTTGACCAATAACAAAAAGGTGGCCATGGCCTGGTTGGGAATCCTGATTATAGGTGGTACAATAGGGCTGGGAGATTTTTATTTGTGGCAACAAGAGTTTGGTAATAATCTTGATCCCGCTGCACCCATTAAAGTAGAGGGAATGAGCTATTCACCACCATTTCTAGGTGAAAAGACGCTGTTGAACATAAAAGCAACTTCTTATCCACATTTGGGAGGTATCTTTTTTGGAATAGCCTTGCTTTTGGCTGTCGTTGCCTTGTGTTACGACAAAATTGGCAATATCTCTCTTCCAAAAGTCAGAACTACAGGATATAAGACAGTGGCTGCTGCGAGTCTTTTCATCTTGTTTTCTGCCTGTAAGCCCGAAGCCCAGCCTATTGAATATGGTTTTGACTCGTGTACACATTGCAAAATGACAATTGCCGATAACCGCTTTGGTTCTGAATTGGTGACAGAAAAAGGAAAGGTTTTTAAGTTCGATGCCATTGAGTGCCTGGTGGAATACCACAACAGCGTTGATGATAAATTTGCTATCAACCTGGTTTCTGATTTTGCAAGTCCAGGAAATTTTATTGATGCGCAACAAGCTTTCTACTTGCAAAGTGAAGCCATCCCTAGCCCTATGGGAATGAATTTGAGTGCATTTGCAAAAGAAAGCGAAGCAGAAGAGGTCATGCAAAATAGCGGGGGTGAGTTGATGAGCTGGCTTGAAGTTATGGAACTTACAATAAGTAAGCATTGAGCTTGAAGCCTCGAACCGCTTTGGTTGATGTCTTAATCGAAATACTCTTGAAGTTGTAAATATGAAGAGCCCTAAAATTTTGTTGCTTGTACTGGCACTCAGTATCTTATCCCACCTTTCCAATGCCGCAAAATTGGAAGTTTCAAAAAATGGTGCGATAAAGTCTATTGACCAGGCACTAAATCTGGCAAAAAATGGCGATACTATATTTATAAACAAAGGCACGTATGCCGAAGGGAATATATTAATTGAAAAAGAAGTTACGCTTATTGGCATCGGCAACCCTGTGATCGACGGAGAGGGGAAACATGAAATATTCTCCATCGTCGTTGACAACGTGGTAGTAAAAAACATCACATTCCAAAATGTCGGTATGAGCCACCTGAAAGACAATGCTGCAATCAGGCTCGCTAGAACTCAGAACTGCAGGATAGAAGGAAATACGCTATTAAATACACATTTTGGTATCTACCTTGAACATGCAGAAAATTCTATCATAAAGGATAATAAAATCATAGGAAAGGCGGTGCGGGAAACCACTTCAGGCAATGCAATTCATTTGTGGAACAGCAAGTACATAACTATAGAAAATAATACAGTATCAGGACATAGAGACGGGTTATATCTGGAATTTGCTGAGCAAAGTCATATTCATGGGAACATTAGCAAAGGAAACCTAAGATATGGACTTCATTTTATGTTTTCTAATGACAATTCGTATACACAAAATCAGTTCTTAGAAAATGGCGCCGGAGTAGCGGTGATGTATTCCAAGAGAATTGAAATGATCAGGAACACCTTTAAGGACAACGAAGGTGCTGCAGCCTATGGCATCTTATTGAAAGATATTACAGATAGTCGCATCGAAAAAAATGAGTTTGAACAAAACACCATTGCAATTTTAGCCGAAGGATCTAATCGTTTGAAAATCCTTCAAAACAATTTTTCGCGAAACGGATGGGCGGTTAAGATCATGGGAAGTTGCGAAGACCTTGAATTCACAGGAAACAATTTTATCGGAAATACCTTTGAAATGGCGGCCAGTTCAAAAAATATGTCGGGGCACCTTTTGAAAGAAAATTACTGGGCTAGCTATAGTGGATATGATCTGGACCGAGATGGTTTAGGCGATGTGCCCCATAGGCCTGTACGATTGTTTTCATATCTTGTAGAACAAGTGCCAACTTCAATTGTGCTTATCAATAGCCTCTTTATAGACTTGCTGGAGTTGGCGGAAAAGGTGACGCCCTCGCTTACTCCAGCAAATTTGGTGGACAGCAGTCCTAGTATGAATATTAATATTTGGTAAGGTATGATCACTATCAATAATCTGGAGAAGTCTTTCGGAAAGCTGAAGATTCTGAAGGGTGTAAATTTATTTCTGGAGGATGGCCAGGTGTATGCATTTCTGGGCCCTAATGGATCTGGAAAAACCACCTTGTTGAAATGCCTGCTGGGATTGGTAAAGCCCGACAAGGGAGAAATTATTATTAATGGTCACCAGGTAAAAAAGGACTGGAAATACAGAGAAGCAATTGGATACCTGCCACAAATTGCACGGTTTCCTGAGAATCTGAAGGTATCAGAGTTGTTCAGGTTAATTAAGGATATGCGGAAGGAAAATGTAGACGAGATGGAATTGATCAGGTATTTTGGTTTGGAAGCATCGCTGGACAAAAAATTAAAGAACCTGTCCGGAGGGATGAAGCAAAAGGTGAATGCGATTCTGGCCGTTATGTTCGATCCTAAAATCCTGATTATGGATGAACCGTCCGTAGGGCTGGATCCCACTTCTCATATCAAACTGAAGGAGGTAATCCTACAAAAACGCAGGGAAGGTAAGACCGTTCTTCTGACGACACATATTTTAAGTGATGTGGAAGAACTGGCGGACCAGATAATCTACCTCATGGAAGGAAAAATTTTGTTTCAAGGTTCACCGGAGGAGCTTATGGCGGCACAGCAGGAGGTACGAATTGACAAAGCAATTGCTAAACTATCGGATACCGAAAGTTATAAAGCGATACTGAAGGAAGCATAGGTCAGTTGCGGAAGTAAATTGGATGCAGTGACTATTGCGCTTTAATGACCTTAATTCTTTAAAAAATGAATAGCTTATATAAAATTCTGAAATATACTTTTTACGACTTGCTTCGGAGCTGGTGGGCGGTGCTTTATTTCCTTTTCTTCTTACTGAGCGCAACATCCATCCTCTATTTTTCAGGTGATTTCACGAAGGCTGTTTCCAGTCTGCTAAACATCATCCTGTTAATTATTCCGCTGGTTAGCATCATTTTTGGAACCATGTTTTACTACAACTCCCGGGAGTTTGTAGAATTGCTTTTGGCCCAGCCGCTCAAAAGAACCTCGATATTTTTGGGGCAATTCCTTGGCCTCTCGATTTCTCTGGTATTGAGTTACTGTGCTGCCATGGTGCTTGCCTTTTTAATTTATCAGGGAAATACGGAAGAGTTTTCTTTTCTTGTGCTTTTAATCGCATGTGGCTCTTTGCTTACTTTTATCTTTATAGGACTGTCTTTTGTAATTTCTGTTTCCTATGAGGATAAAATAAAAGGATTTGGTATTGCCATTCTAATATGGCTGGTAGCCGCGATTGTTTATGATGGAATTTTTCTCGCTTTGCTTGCTTTGTTTCAAGATTATCCACTAGAAACACCCTCTATCATCATCAGCTTTCTTAATCCAATTGATCTTATGCGCATTATGGTTTTGTTGCAGTTGGAGAGTGCGACACTTTTGGGTTACACAGGCGCAGTATTTAACAAGTTCTTTGGTTCTTTTTACGGCTCCTTCATTGCTATTGCGATCTTGTCGATTTGGGTAGTACTACCCATGGCAGGTTTTTTGGTAAAAGTTCACCGGAAAGA
>CAZHZR010000236.1:0-5252 GCA_964537095.1 uncultured Roseivirgaceae bacterium | reverse complement strand
ACGTTTAAAGGATAGTAGGTTCCGGATACCGGTGTTGTTTGTTCAATGCTTCCATCGGTTTCAGAAACTTTCACGAGATGCGCTTGCAGGCTAACAGCATCCATGCAGAAAAAATAAAATCCCTCGTCATTTTTAACCAGACTATTGACGGGGTGCACAAAGCTTGGCTCCATTTCTGTCTCCGTCACAAAATTGCCTTCCTCATCCAGCTTCAAAATGTTAATTCCAATGAAATTCGATTCTTCAATACGCCTTCCTGATAGAATCAGATAACCGCCATCGCTGGTTTGCTGAATGTCTAAAGGTATATAAGAGCCATCGAATCTGTCATTATCATAGATTTTCATGAAGCTGGAAATCGCTTCAACCTCATTGTCTTTTATATCACATCCGGTAAGTGAATAGCCCAGTGATAGCATCAAAGCGCTCTTGAAAAGCCGGTTTAATATTTTCTTCATATTTTTTGCTGAGTGAAGGTTATTCTACTGCATTGAAATTTTTGCTGATAAAACGGAGCGGGAATAGAAATCCCATATTTACCGAAATGTTATTTAGGGAAAGGTCGTCCATGGTGTCGCCAATCCCTGATAAGCTGTTGTTGGCAAAGCGGTTTTTTGCATCACTTACATTGTGCAGACCGTGACGATACACAACATCCAGAGATACTCTGATCTTCCATAAGTCATAGTTGACGCCCACACCTCCCAAGACACCAGCGGAGGATTTGATAAATAAATTATCAGCACCAACGTTCATGGACTCTCCGTCAAACTCGTTCGTCCCTCCGGATGCTTTATCCTGACCTTTCACAACAACACTTTTATCGGCTCCGGCCAACATGCCATAGTAAGCGCCCACTTCCAAAAATGGACGTACTTTGCCATAGCGTAAAACATCGTATTTCAGGTAAAAGGGAATATCTATGTAATCGAGGCTTACTTCCTGCGTATAGTTTAAGGTCAGTTCCTGGTCAGCGACTTCCGGATTTACCCATCTATAGTCGTTCAGATACTCAAACCGAAGCCGCCTGTAGTTGGGCTGTAAACTAAAGGAAAAACCTTTGTGGTAAAAGGTTACCTCTATTCCAGCTTGCATTCCTACTTTGTTGTAGCTGTTGTATTGTTTTTCCAGACCGTCAACACTGTAGTTGATGGGACTGTAAATAGCAAACGGAGTTTCTGATACCGCATCCGTTAGATTAATCCCTGTTTTAAGGCCAAGCCACCATTGGGTGTCAAGGAAGGAACTGGTCTTGGAAGGTTTCCTGGCAGCATAGCCATTTTTCTTCCCAGTTCTTTTTTGCTGCGCCTGGCTTTCTGCAGTGGTTGCTAACAGTAAAAAGCAGCAAAAGAAGGGAATTACTAAATAAATCTTTTTCATAACCTCAATAACACATTTATAACTGATTGAAAATTACCTGCGTATGACCAGCTTTTTGGTATCGGTAAAAAAGCCTGCTCTTATTTCGTATAAATAAATTCCCTGAGGCAGGTCTGCCAAATTTACGTGCACAGTATGTTTGCCTGCCTGCTTTTGATCGTGTAGGATGGTTCGGATTATTTTCCCTTTTACATCCACTATTCTGAAGTCAACTTCTGTAGCTTTATTGATATAGAAAGAGAAATTTGCAAACTGATTTGCAGGGTTGGGCGCACAATCCTCCAAATAGAACCTTGATTCTTTAAAGGTCTTGGCACCGGTTATTTCTCCGGTTCTGATCAACGGCAAAGGTTCATACATACCACCTTCTTCTCTGGCGCCATCGATGAAATTGCCAAAGAAAATCTCGTTTTCTATTTTCTCGGGCGATACTTCCATCCAATCTTTCAGGATGTTGGCATACACCTGTCTGTAGTCGAACTGCATTTCTACATTGTCTTTCGATACGTCCGGATTGGTACCGGTTACGCCAGGATTTACGCCCTTTCCAAAGATCATGATTGGACCTCCGGTTCCGTGGTCAGTTCCATAACTACCATTGGAGCCAATACGTCTGCCAAATTCCGATACCGTCACAGTCAACACTTTATCCTCCAATCCACGCGCTTTCAAATCATCCTGAAAGGATTTCATCGCAGAAGAAATATGGTGCAGCAGGGCTGCATGATTTCCCATGGTAGGATCGTAACCCTCCACCTGTTCGGCATGAAGGTCAAACCCACCTATTTTTACCATAAAAACCTTTGTTTTTACGCCAGCCCCGGCTCCTCCGCCGTCTAAAAGGCGGGCAATGAGCTGTAATTGTGGTGTCAGGCGATTTGTCGCTAAACCCTTGGGTGCGTTAAAAGGGTACTTCTCAGGATAAGTGACAGAAGTAGCAGATGACTTTTGGTAAACTTCCAGAAGTCTGGCCGCATAATCTTCAGATTTTTCTTCCAGGTTCAGAATCCAGCTGAGTTCTTTTTCGTAGGCTGAATTGGTCAGCATTTCCGGTGGTTTTCCACGGGGGTCGATTCCCTGGTCTGTAAATCCTTCCAAACTATCTACCAGCCCGGCGAAACTCTCCGGATCACCGCCAAGTGAAATAGAGGTCGGAATATTTCCTTCCTGATGAAATACCAGTGAAACATCGCTCCCGAGTTCTATGGCAAGCGGGTCTTTCATGTCCGCATTTGGGAAATCATGTGGGTATTGTTTGGGTTCATACTCCTGGTTTAAAAACCTGCCTACCCAGCCTGATGAATAATAATCGTCATAATCGCCTCCCATAAACCAAATATCCCTTCCCCTAAAGTGCGAACCGTTGTTGTTTTTATAAGACACGCCCTGCACCAGGCGCATTCTTCCTTTGTCGTACAGTTCTTTGATCCCAATCATGTCCGGGTGCAAGCCTACCTGATCCGGTGAGGCTAAAGTACCATCCAGGGGAATGTATTTCCTAACCCCATTTTTTGCGGGTATGGCGATGTTGGCTCTTCTGCTATAGTACTGGTCATATTGTTCAACAGGTATAAAAGTATTCAGACCGTCATTTCCGCCATCCATATTTAAAATTACCAGTACCTTGTCGTTTGTACTTTGTTCGGCAAGCCGCATAAAGGCATTGTTTTTGGCAAAAACATTAATGGGAATGCCCTGCAAGGCAAAAGGAGCGCCTGCGATTAACGGGATTTTCTTTAAAAATTTCCTTCTTTTCATCTGTCTAAATTTGTTTTTGAATGCTCAGAATCTCGTCCCGGATTAGTTTCGGGATGGAATAGCCTACTTTCTTTCGAGGTAATACTCGGCTCCCCAAGATCATTTGTTCATTTTAGTGTGTAATGCTACTCATGTCTATTTCATAATTCCTGGCTAAAACCTGGAATATTATTTATGGTGAATTCGGAAAGCTGTCTTTCTACATGAGCTGGTATTCCGGTGTTTGAAGCATGGCATTCAACAAATTCTCCAACTGTCGCTGACGTACTTCATTATCATAATTGTGCGTATATCTTTCTGTCCACGTGGCCTCGGGATCTATATCGAGTTGCGGATTGAATAGAAACGCCTGCAAAAAGTAATTAAGCCGCTCCGTGGTGATATCCGCGCTTTCATCAGCGTCAGCATCAAAAGTCAGGTTATCTGCCAGCGGCAGGAGATATTTGGCCAGATGCATAATCAGCGCTTTCGCATCAGCGGCTATCGCATCCGGAACATTGGTTTTAATGAAAGTCAGAATATCAATATAAATGGCTCCTGGTTCATCCATATTCATCATACTCATGGTTTTTCTGATGAATTCATACCTGCGGGTCAGGTAGTTGGTGGAAATCCAGTTGCGGTTAAAGGCGGGATACTGGTGATAGGGCGGATATCCCGCTACCTCAATGGGTTCGTAAAATTTCAGTCCCTGATCACCCATCTTTTTGAGCAGATCGCCGGAGGTTTCATAAAAAGTCGCCGTGTTGGAAACGTAGTCAGGTATCGGAACATTAAAGAAATTAATGGTGCCCAATACCAAATCCAAGGGCGATTTAATAATTCCTCCGTATTTGTCGTCCGTCACGCCGTTGTCTGCTTCGTAAAAGTGCGAACTTTGAAACAAGTCTTCTAAAACAGGCTGTATTTTGAAATTATTAGATATAAAGGTTGCTGCCATTTCATGGATAATGGTATCATCCAACTCTTGAGTGATGTTGTAATGGGCATAGTAGCGATAAACTTTTCTGCATATATACCTTGCGGTTTCCTCTTTTGAATACAGCAGATCAATTAACTGACTGATCTCATCAAAAGCGCTTGCTTCGGTCGGTCTGCCGGAGGGGTCTAACAGGGTAGGGTCAGGTTGGATTATGGCGTTGCCCAATCTGGCGCTGAACTGCTTCACGTCATTGTCGTGCGAAGAGGCTATACTGCCTCCCTTTACCACACCTCTTGGAATAAGTGTTTCCGGATCTATATTGCTAAAATTTTTATCTGCATCCCAACCGGAGAGCACTTCAGCAGCAGCCTGAATATCCTGCTCTGTATAGTTGAGGTAATCTCCGGGTCCCAGGTCAGGAGGGATAGTCCCTTCAAGCCCTTTTCCGATCACGTACAGTTCAAACAACTCACGGGCAAAATTCTCATTTGGACTCCCTTTCACATTTAACTTCCCGTCCAGAAATATGAGCATGGCATTGTCGACGCACAATTTTTTGGTGAGTTCTGCAAAATTTACCGTGCTGTCTTTGTTTTTATCAAATGCATATTGTCTGAACAAGGCATTTTGGAAGTATATATGCTTACTATTGTTGACCTTTGTCTGCATGGTAGTAAAATGGGTATGCATAAAAAAGGCCAATTTCTCACGAACGGTGTAGGGCAGTTTCTGGTTTCCGTCTATTCCCACACCCATCATTTGGGCAAGCAACCAGCCGTTAAAATATGCCTGCAGCTGATTTTCGTCACTGTTCGCGTCTGTTACCGGCGTAGAGATCCACTCTGTACCAGTTGCCGGATCTATCGGAAGTACCGGATCGGGTAAAGCGGAAGAGAAAAGCCTGGAAACAGCTTGAGCAACCGACATATTGGCAAAAGCATCAATAGTTTCCCTTGTTGCCCCAAAGGCGGCTCTTCTCAATAAATGGGCTGCTTTTTTATATCCAAGCGTACCGGAAAAAGTAGATAAAGGCATAGTCAGTCAAGCTTTAAAAAATCACAATTGAAGAAATCTTTTCGGATTTACCCTTGCTAGATAGCAGTTTCCGGAAACAGCTTTCTGCATTTTTCAGTGATTATGTTTTGCAGGTAAGATTTTTCCAATTTTTGCACCTCTTAATTTCAACTATTTA
>CAZHZR010000235.1:0-5268 GCA_964537095.1 uncultured Roseivirgaceae bacterium | reverse complement strand
CATCTAACACCTTAATATTTCCCGATACTCCTTTTTGCTCATATCCCAATGATTTGAATAACACGCCGCTGTTCATCTGCCAGATACACATAATGGTTTCTACGATGCCTGAAGCACCCAGTGTATGACCAAAATAGCCTTTTAAGCTATTAAGCCAGGTATCGCTAAAGCCCAGGTCAGAAAAGGCCAGTGATTCCATTTCGTCGTTAAATGAGGTGCCTGTCCCATGCGCATTAATGTACTGGATGGCTTCATAAGGTATTCGAGACTCCGACAAGGCCTTTTTGATGGCTATTTTAAGGCCTTTGCCAGTTCTTGAAGGCCCTGAAATGTGGTTAGCGTCATTGGATTGGCCTCCTCCTGATAATAAAGAGAACGACTTCTTTTGATGGCATAAGTCCGGGTTATTGCTAATCAGCATCGTGCCACAGGCTTCACCAAGACTGATTCCGTTTCTGGTCTGATCATAAGGTTTGCAAGGCGCATCACTGATGGCTTTCAAACTTTGGAAGCCTGAAACAACAAATTTGCTGAGTATGTCGCCGCCAGAAACCAGCACATGGTCATACATTCCCATTTTGATTAGTTTTCTGGCGGTGATAATTGCAGACAATCCGGATATGCAGGCATTGGAAACTACAATTGGCTGATGCGCCAGCTCAAAGTAATTGTTGATTGTACCTGCCATTACGCTCAAATCAAGCCTATCATCTGAAATGGCAGAAACGGCGTCGTATAAATCTATATTGCCCTTGGTGGAAGAAATGATCAACAAAAGTCTGCTTTTGTCCAGATCGGGAACAGCATCTAAAACACTGCGAATGGAGGTGATGAACATTTTTTCCAACCGGGTGAAATTCGCGATTTCCTTTACGGGGAAGTTCGCTTCCAGTTCAATATTGTCGATCTGAGCACCAAAAAATGGGTCCACAGCGACCCGCTTATCATCAATTTCTTTGATACCGCTTTGCAGATTTACCATGGCAGAAAAATGCCCGGAGGTATTAAATCCCAAAGGACTTATAATGTTATCTGCAATTGTGTATACTTTCAAGGGTGATTGCTTTTAATAATAGCTTCAAAATAGTCTAAGTGATCTTTTACACTAAACAATTCCTTTGTGCTTTTTCCATTCCCGAAAGAAATCAGGGATGGTAAGGTGCAATTCCCGATCATGGGTGATAAACACCTGTTCTGAATTTCCTGTGGCGTAAATTGTTTCGCTTTGGGGATCAAGTATTCTATAAGTGAATAGTATTTTAGCCGCTGGACTGTCTACAAATTTGGTTTCAACAATCAATGCCTGGTTGTATGGAATCGGCTTTTTAAAGCTGCAACTGATATTTACAATGGGTATCAAAAATCCCTTTTCATAGACGTCCATATAACCCAAACCATATTCTCTTCCAAAAGCTTCCCTGCCATCTTCAAAGTATTTCAAATAGTGTCCGTGCCACACTATACCCATACTATCTACCTCACTAAAACGGGCACTTATCTCTTTCAGACTTGTCAGCATTATCCTTTTATAAAAATTCTTAATTCGCAGTGGGCAATTTTAGCCTCCTGTGCATCATAAACAGAGCCTTCCACTACCTGGATATTAAGCAGATCATGGGTTATCCTGGTTTTAGTGTGCAGCGCTTCGCCACATTCCGGCAGTCGAATGATTTTAAGGTCCTTTATGCCGGCTATGTATCCTACAGGCACTTCTTTGCCGGCGTCTATAAATTTAGTTCCGGCCAGCAATGCCGCAGTTTGCGCCATATTTTCTACCAATCCTCCGGCGGAAAACCGCTTGTCTTCCACCATTACATTGTCTGATGCAACGGTAAGCCCTGACAGGAGAAAATCATTTCCTTTTTCAAAGATTTTATCAACCATCACAAATGGCGGCCTTTGTGGGATGTATTGATAAAGTTCAGTTCCTGTTTGAATGGGTTGTCTTATCATAATCTGCTTGTTCGAATACCCCACCTTTTAGATCTCTACTCCAAAAGTCAAAATAGTTAAACCATTGTAAAGGGTATTCTTTAATTTTTGTTTCTAATGAGTTTACGTAGCTGTGCAGTATCTCCCTGGGTTGCAGGTTTTCGCTGTTTACAGGCGGTGTCGCTGAGAGATGGTATTGAAAATTTTTGCCCTTCAAGGCATAAACGAACGTAAAAGGGACCTTGAGTTTGGCCGCAATTACAAAGGGACCCAATGGGAAATAGGCATCTTTGCCCATAAAATTTACTGTGTCAATCCTACCACCTTCCACAAACCTGTCGCCGTGCATGCATATAATTTCCTTGTTACGCAGTGCATTGTTAATTAAGAAAATATGGGAAAGATCTTTTTTGATAGGGATAATATTGACGGATTGGTTCTTCATAACCTTGTCCAGATACCCCTTTATCTTACGGTGCTCAGCCTCAAACATCACAATATTAATTTTCATGTTGATGTTTTTTAGCATATAACCTGCAATTTCCCAGTTTCCAAGGTGACCACTGATCAGGATTCCGCCTCGTTCAGACTTGCTCAGTTCTTTGAGGTAATTTTCTCCGTCGAGCGTATAGGTAAATTTTTTTTCAATCCCTGCTATAATGGCTATTTTATCAATCAAAGTTTGGCCGAATAGGTAGTAGTTTTTATATACCGCAGCGGATGCTTTAAGCCTGCTGAAGTTGTGAATTTCCCTGAAGTATTTGTAGATGTTACGGGTAGCATAAGGAGCAGAAATGATATAATAGGCAGCTACAACTTTTAACAATCCATAGGCAGCTCTTATACCTGACTTTTTTAGAATATAAATAAAGATCTTATGGCCTAAAACTCCGCCTCTCGTTTTTCCTTTCCAGGACGACATTATTTATTTTCAACCTTTTGGATGATATAATCATAAAAGTCCTGGAATAGGTGAATTTGTTGGAAATCTTCCGGTTTTACCTTAAAGCCGAAGTTGCTTTCGATCTCTACAACCAGATCCACATAATCCAGGCTATCTAACTGAAGGGTTTCTTTTAAATTGGCGTCAGGTGTAATATTTTCAGGGTCTACTTCAAACTCCTCTACCAGAAATCCATTGATCCGCTCTATAATTTGTTCCTTGGTCATCATGTTTAATGTTGCTTATCTAAATTTTCTAATAATGATCGACGAGTTGGTACCACCAAAGCCGAACGAATTGGAAAGAAAAACATCAAATTCCTTGCTTACAGTTTCATAAGCAAAATTTAAATCTTTTAGTTCTTCTTCAGGGTTTTCAAGATTAATATTGGGCGCAATAAAGTCATTTTCCATCATGAGCATGGAATAAACAATTTCGCTTGCACCTGCCATCCACATCTCATGGCCTGTCATTGATTTTGTAGAGCTAATGTATGGATTACTCTTGCCAAATACCTCTTTAATGGCCAGGCCTTCACTAAGGTCCCCAGCAATCGTAGAAGTTGCGTGGGCATTGATATATTGAATAGCTTCGGGTTTTAATGCTGCCTGCTTCAGCGCCATCTCCAACGATTTTGCCGGACCCTCTACATTGGGGTGAGAAATATGGTCGCCATTTGATGAAAATCCATATCCCAGGATTTCGCCTAGTATTTTCACACCACGTTTTTTCGCTGACTCGTAACTTTCAATGACAATGGTTGCGCCACCTCCGCTCGGAATCAACCCGTCCCTTTGCTTATCAAACGGCCTGGATGCTTTAGACGGAACGGCTTCATTCACAGAGAATGTTCCTAATCCGTCGAAACTCCCCATAGAGTGGTAGTTGATTTCCTGTGCGCCACCGCAAATAACAATGTCTTGAAGGCCACTTTTTATCATGGTATATCCAACGCCAAGGGCATGCGATCCACTCGCACATGCAGCGCTTAGTGTAAAATTGATGCCCCGTAACTTGAATATAGTGGATAAATTCATGGTAACCGTAGAATTCATAGACTGAAATATAGAACCACTTCCAATCAGTGAAGTGTCTTTCTTTAGTTTCAGTTGCTCAAAGGCCTCTATACATGGTTTGGCTGAACTGTCATTTCCGAATATTATTCCTACATCTTCTTTGCTTAGAAAATCCTCGTCAATCCGGGCATTTTTTAAAGCTTCACGGGTAGACATAAACGCATATTCACCTTGCTCAGCCAGCCCAATGCGTTGTCTTCTGCTCAGCAGGTCTTTTAAAAACGGTTTGGGAACGATTCCGGTCAACGAAGACCTGAAGCCGAGATCTTTTCTTAAACTCTCAGTCCCTATACCTGAAACGCCTTTATATAGCGATTCACGAACTGATTCCAGATCCTGTCCTATGCAAGAGTAAATACCCAATCCCGTTATAACAACCCTATTCATGTATATCTGATTATGAACGATGTTCTCTAAGTAACACAGTTTAACTGATCCCGCCGTTGATAGAAATTACTTCTCCGGTGATATATGAAGCATTTGGAGAGGCCAGAAAACCAACCAATTCTGCCACTTCTTCTGCGGTCCCAAACCTGCGAAGAGGTATCATAGCTTTATATTGCCCTTCGTCTATCGTCTCTGTCATTTCAGTTTTTATAAACCCGGGGGCTACTGCATTTACTGTTATATTTCTTCTGCCAAGTTCCTGACTCAATGCTTTGGTAGCCCCAATGACTGCGGCTTTTGCTGCCGAATAATTGGTTTGTCCTGGCAGACCCTTGATTCCTGACAGAGAGACTATATTAATAATTCTCCCGTACTTTACTTTAATCATTTCTGCAAGTACCGTTTTTGTTACGTTGTAGAAACCACCCAAGCTCGTATTCACCACTCCATCCCAATCCTGATCATCCATCCAGATCATGAGGTTATCTTTTCTGATGCCCGAATTATTTACCAATACTTCAATATTGTCAGAAGTGTGCGTTTTAAACCAGCTTCCCAGGACTTCGCGTGTTTCCTCCCTGTTTGCAACATCAAACTTTATAATCTCCGCCTCTACGCCCTTGCTTTTTACAAGCTCTAAAGTATCAAGAGCGGCTTTCTCATTGTTCAAATAGTTGATTAATACATTGTAACCTTGCGCTGCTAGTTTTACACAGATAGCCCTTCCGATTCCCCTTGATCCACCTGTCACTAAAGCGTACTTCATTATGGTATTTATAATTGATAATTTGTTTCTGTGTGCAACTTTTTTGTTTGCCTTTTAAGCAAGTCAGCAAATATCGTAAATTTCAATGACTGTTTTTCTGCAAAATTAGTGAAAATTAAACTTTATAAAACAGGTAGTCAGACACTAACCTGGATTTGGCGCCC
>CAZHZR010000234.1:4108-5287 GCA_964537095.1 uncultured Roseivirgaceae bacterium | reverse complement strand
CCTTCCTGAGGATAAAATCGCCAGGTATCCTTTACAGGAAAGAGACCATTCAAAGTTGTTGGTCTATAATAGTGGGAAAATAATCCATGAAAGCTTCCGCAACATCACCGAATTTTTACCTTCTGGCACTACGCTTTTTTTTAACAATACCCGGGTTATACCTGCCCGCCTTTTGTTTCAAAAGCAAACCGGCGCTACCATTGAGATATTCCTGCTACAGCCGGTACTTCCAACTCCGGAAATTGCGCTGGCAATGCAGGCAAGAAATAGTGTTCAGTGGAAGTGTATGATAGGAAACCTAAAAAAGTGGAAAAACAACGAGGTATTGACCCGAACACTACCGGCCTTAACGCCTGAATCTGAGCAAATAACTGTCGAAGCGGAATTGGGCGATCCATCGGATCAACTTATAACCCTATCCTGGAACGGCGATGCAACTTTTGCAGAAATGGTGCATGCTTTTGGAGAAGTACCCCTCCCGCCCTACCTGAACAGAAAAGCAGAAGTTACCGACAAAGCCACATATCAAACCATTTACAGCCAAAACGATGGTGCTGTCGCCGCTCCCACTGCGGGTTTACATTTTACGCCCCAGACAATGGCGCATCTAAAGGCAAAAGGAGTTTCTACCGAATTCCTGACCCTGCATGTAGGCGCCGGTACCTTTCAGCCCATTAAGGAGGAGAATGTTGCTGATCATCCTATGCATTCGGAGCAAATGATGATCACCCGGGAAAATCTGAAAGCAATGTTAAAAGCCGAAAAAATAATGGCGGTAGGCACCACTTCCATGCGAACATTGGAGAGCTTGTACTGGTTTGGCGCTGCCCTTATTATGAACACATCTACAGATTTCAAGATCAGTAAACTGCAACCCTACCAATTTCCTGAAGAGATGCTTCCTTCTAAAAATGAGGCGCTGCTTGCTATTTATGAACACATGCTGGCGAAGAAACTAGATACTTTGTCAGGATCAACAGAAATCTTTATTTTCCCGGGCTATAAATTTAGAGTTTGCCAGGGCTTGGTCACAAATTTTCATCAGCCTGGATCTACGCTTGTTTTATTGGTTGCCGCTTTTATTGGTCCTGAATGGAGGAAAGTTTACGAAGCGGCACTCAATAACCAATATCGCTTTTTGAGTTATGGCGATTCGTCCCTGTTGCTGCCGGAGGATCA
>CAZHZR010000234.1:0-4008 GCA_964537095.1 uncultured Roseivirgaceae bacterium | reverse complement strand
AAAAATATTTCAGCGGGAGTAAACAAACATGAAGGAATTGATTCAGGAAATATTTGATTTTATAGAGCGGGTCTGGGCACTTACCGGCTTTAGACTTTTCACCCTGACGGGCACAGATTTTACACTGGGCGATGTTCTTTATTTTTTCTTTTCACTGGCGCTGATCATCTATGTAGCCAATTGGATCAGAAACTTTTTGGTTAACAAAATATTATCCAGGTACCAACTAGATATCGGCATACGCCAATCCATTGGTACCATTATCCGCTACATCATCCTCATCATAGGCTTTTTTGTCATCATTCAAACTGCTGGCATCAATCTTAGCTCCCTGGGTTTGATCGCCGGGGCGCTGGGTGTAGGTATTGGTTTCGGATTACAAAATGTTACCAACAACTTCATCTCCGGGATTATCATTCTTTTTGAAAGGCCTATAAAAGTAGGTGACCGTATAGACGTTGGCGAAATAAAAGGAGACGTAGTAAAGATAGCAGCGCGAGCTACGACCATCATCACCAATGACAATATTGCAGTAATTGTACCCAATTCCGATTTTATCAATTCAACGGTAATTAACTGGAGCCATAATGACAGATTGGTGAGATTTAACTTTCCAGTTCGCGTGTCGCACAAAGCAGATCCTGAGCATGTGAAGCAGGTACTGCTAAAGGTTTTTGAGGAGCATGAAGGAATTTTAAGTAACCCTAAACCGGATGTGCTTTTTAATTCCTATGATGAAGACAGCTTGAATTTTATTCTCAGAATATGGACTTCAGAATATATTGATCGCCCGAACGTGTTGAAAAGCCAATTGTATTACGCGGTGTTCAAAGCATTTAAGAGCGAAAACATCGAAATCCCCTTCCCGCAGAGGGACCTGCATTTAAAATCCGGTTTCGAACAATCAAACACCCTGGTTCCTTCGCAGAAAGTCCAGTAACCTTACCAAAATCCATGCACCGGTATTTGAGGCAATTTTAATCGATGAAATACATAAACAACCTATCTGAGGCAGAATTCGAGTTTGTAGTAACGATTTCCCTTGCGCTGCTCTGTTATTGCTCCTATTACTTTATAGCTTTTTCCGACAAAACATATACAATTTTCTCCAGGTTGTTTAAAAAGGAAATTAGTGCAATCCATACCTTTTGCTTTCAAAAATTTACAGGCTTTCTATTCATGGGATTATTACCCGTGCTGGTGATATCGATTTACCTAAAATCACCCTTGGATTACGGCTTATCACTAAACATGGGTTTTGAAACTTTCTATTGGATATCGGGGATAGCAGTAGTGATTATTCCTGTCAGTTTTCTGACTGCTGGAAATCCTGAAAATTTAAAACAATATCCGCAGATAAGGATTCCTTACTGGAACAGAAATACGTTTCTAATAGATTTTATGGGATGGTTTATGTACCTGCTTGCGTATGAATTTTTATTCCGGGGCGTGCTATTTTTTGGCTCAATACCGATGATGGGTCTTTTACCAGCCATTGTACTTAATGTGGCGATCTATGCCTTGGCCCACCTACCAAAAGGAGCTAAAGAAACCTTTGGTTCCATTCCTGTGGGGATTCTTGTCTGTTACATTACCTATCAAACAGGAAATATCTGGGCGTCGTTTCTGATTCACCTCACCATGGCTTATTCCAACGAGGTGTTTGCATTTTTACGGCACCCGGAAATGCACTATCACAAAATTACTCACTAAAGCAACGTTTAAAACATGCATATTTTTTTAACTGGATCAACAGGTTATATCGGCGAAAATCTTACCAGAAAACTTCTGCAACAGGGATATACAGTGCATGCACTGGTTAGAGACCTCGCTAAGAAACCTGTAGCAGATCATCCCCACATCCGATATTTTGAAGGAACGCTTCTTGACCAGAAGAAGCTGCTGGCTGCAATGGCGGGATGCGAAGCGGTTTTCCATCTTGCAGCATACGCGCGGGTTTGGGCAAAAAATCCAGAGCTATATTTCCAGATTAATGTAGAAGGCACAAGAAACGTTTTAGAAGCGGCACTGCAATCGGGGGTCAAAAAATTTATCTATACATCCACGGCGGGCGTAATCGGACCTTCGTATGAGGTGCCTTGTACTGAAGAAGCGGTTCGCAGGGTAGATTTCTTCAACGAATATGAAAGCTCCAAAGCAATGTCCGAACTGCTTTTAAATGATTATCTCTTAAAAGGCCTGGATACCGTGGTGGTCTATCCATCCCGGGTATATGGTCCAGGATTGAGAAGCGATAGCAATGCCGTTACAAAATTGATAGAGCAGTATATCAAAGGAAAGTGGCGATTGATTCCGGGTGATGGCTCCAAAAACGGCTCTTACGCATATATTGAAGATGTGGCAAACGGACATATATTGGCGCTTTTAAATGGCAAATCTGGCGGCAGATATATTTTCGGTGGTGAAAACAAAAATTACAATGAGTTATTTAATGTCATCAGCACAATAGCCGAAAAAAAACATCGCCTGATTAAAGTTCCGGTGGCAGCCATGCAGGCCTTTGGACATCTCCAAATGTTTAAAAAAACTCTTACCGGAAAAGCGCCATTACTGACGCCTGCATGGATTAAGAAATATGAGTATGACTGGAGCTTAAACAGCCAAAAAGCGGTAGAAGAACTCGGCTACAACATCACGCCATTGGAAGAAGGCGTACGTGACACAATTAACTGGTTAAAAGAAGAAAAAATTATTGATGAAAAATAATACGGGAGCATCTGATCAGTTTGCATTGGTCACAGGTGCAAGCAGAGGAATAGGGAAGGCAATTGCCAGGGAGCTTGCATCCAGAAATTACAATTTGATTTTAGCTGCATTGCCTGAGTCTAACCTGGAAACGGTGACAAAAGAAATCTGCGGAGCCTACAATGTGCAGGTTGTTCAGTTCGAAGTGGACCTGACTGCTGCCGATGGTCCACAGCAACTGTTTGATTGGGTAAAAAAGAACGGGTTTCAGGTTTCGGTGCTGGTAAATAATGCGGGTATGGGACATGAAGGCGAATTTGGATGTATGCCCTGGCCTGATATCAACACCATGATGCAACTAAACATGAATGCGGTAGTTCAGCTTACCTACCTGTTCCTGCCCGAACTGAAGAAATGCCGTCAAGCTTATATCTTAAACGTAGGCAGTTTGGCCTCCTTTAGGCCTATCCCATTTAAGATTATCTACACGGCGTCCAAATCCTTTGTATTTTTCTTCACAAGAGCACTCCGCGAAGAATTATTGCTGTCACCTGTTTCAGTAAGCGTGCTTTGTCCCGGGCCGGTTTTGACAAACAACGACACAATAAAAAGAACCCGATCTAAAGGAACAATTGCCAGAATGATGGTATTAAGATCAAAACAGGTAGCGCAGATTGCCATCGATGATTTGCTGGATAAAAAGCCTGTGATTGTTCCGGGAAGATTTAACAGATTTTTACTCTTATTCGAGAAGATGGTTCCGAGAAACAGACAAATGAAAATATTAGCTAAAATATATAAAGATTCGATGGAGTGAGTAATTTTACTATTTGTTTCGTCTGCTAAAGGATTTGGTGAAATAGTCTGTAGTAGGTTGTCAAGTCACCTCCCTTTTTTTCGAAACTGAAGTAGATATACCTCCTATTTGCCGCGCGCATCTGGGGATAATGAAGTAAAACAAAATACGGCTACTAATAAGCAAGACTTGAATCTAAAAGCGTAAAAAATAAAAAAAGCGTCTTAGTCCACAATCACGACCGCGATGAGCGTTAAATCCTGCTCAACATTTTCTACGGTTACATCCACTTGTTGACCTTTCTTTAAGGTTTCAAAAGGCACGATCTGTCCATTTTGCATCAGTTCCGTGCTTTCGTTGAAGAAAAGTTCAAGTCGCTTACCGTCAAAAGTTCTGACAATTACTCCGGATTTCGAAGAAACTACTTCAACAACATCAACCCGGTACGTCCCGGACTCCAATACATCAGTTTGGGTCTTGCAACTGCCCAAAAGCAAAAAGGAGAG
>CAZHZR010000233.1:0-5288 GCA_964537095.1 uncultured Roseivirgaceae bacterium | reverse complement strand
CTCGACGCACTCAGCGCGCTGTTCGAAGACCCGACGCCCGAGGCCGAGTGACATGGAGATTCTCTCCATCCTCGCCCCGTGGATCGTGCTGGGCATCTTCTTCCTGCTGCTCCAGCTCGATATGCGTTACTTCCGGCGCGCACTGGCGACAGGCGCGTCCCGCCACACATCGAAGCTCGTGGCGCCGAAGAACTTCAGCGGCCGCGACGCGATCGTGTTTCAGGAACAGAAGGTCGCGGCGATGACCGAGGACCTGAAGTTCTACGACTCGCACGAGTGCAAGGTCATGGGATGCCCTCTCGGCTCGTTGTACATCGCGCTCCGCTCCAAGCTCTCCGGTCACAACTGGCCGGCCGAGCCCCCACCGTGGATGAAGCCATGACCCCCGAGATCGACAAGGAACTGCGACGCATCGAACACCGCGTCGATGTGCTTATCGAGGAGGCGCTGAAGCTGCACTACGAGCTGCAGCGTGTCCTCGAAACCACCACCAAGCGCCCGGTGCTCCGCATGCCGCGCGCCGAACTCAACTCCTGAGAACCAACATGTCCAAGACCACCTACCAGATCATGTTCACCGTCGAGGTCGACGAGGCCGAGTACCAAGCGATGAAGGACTCCATGCCCTTGCCCCTGCGCCCGCCGGAGGACGAAGTCGAAGCCCTCGCGCTCAACGGCATGCTGTGCAGCGCGCTGGAGCTGGTGCGCGAAGGCACCGGCGAGACCGTCCGCCTGAAGCACGGCGCCGAACTGTCGCTCCCGCTGCTCGAAGACGGCGTGCGCATCCACATCCCGCGCAAGGACCTCAGCGTCTACGACCTGCAGGTCACCGTCGACAAGGTGTAGCCATGCCCAACGTCCGTCGTCTCAGGCTCCGTCAAGGCAAGCCCGCTCCAGCACGATGGACGCGGCTCGCCCCACCCGTCAACCCGCTCGACAACACGACCATCGCACGCGCCACGAGCATCGTGTTCCACGAGATGCGCGAGACCACCACCACGCTCTCCGTGCGTGAAGCGAAGGACATCGTGGCGTGGCACGAGCAGTCCAACCCCAAGCCGCTCTCGTTCTGGGAGCGGTGCATCAAGAAGGTGAAGTCATGGCGAAATACGCAGTAGGCCAGCTCGTCGTGTGCGTGCGGGTCAACAACCCGAAGTACGCGGCGATGGTCGGCGCTGTTGGCTCGATCATGGCCGTCGAGCCGTACAAGGAAAACCCGATCGCGGCGCTGCTTGGGCTCTCGTTCGACTACGTCGTGGACTTCCCCTCGCTGCGTCAAATGATCTGCCCGTGCTGCAACAAGCTGCACAGCCCCGACGGCGGTTGGGGCATGGACGAGAACGAGCTGAAGCCCCTCGAAGACCCCGACGCCGAGGAAGAGACGCCGCGCGTCGAAGAACTCAACACGCCGTCATTCGGCATGAACTAGGAGCAAGACATGAACACCCCCGTGAACCCCTCGCTGAAGCGCGCAGACGAGTTCTACGCAATGTGCCACGGAGACTTCCCCCGCTCGAACGAGACCGAGATCAAGGTGGCGTTCCTCAGCGGACTGGCGAAGGGTCTCCAGTTCGCGGCCGAGCTGCGCGACACAGCGGGCGCAGAAGCCCCGCAGATGACGAGGGTGTTCGGCGTCAGCTGCTTCGCTGCCATCGAAGAACTGGCTGCGCGCGAGAACGACGAGGAGTACACACCCTCACCGAGTGTCCTGCTGCTGATGGCCTTCGCCCGTGCCGGCGAGACGCAGGCAACGGCCGAGATCGAAGCATAGAGCACCACCCACCCACTACCACCGAGGAACGAACATGAAGATCACGCTCCGCACTCTGGGCTACGCACTTCTCGCGGCGATCAGCGTCGCCTGTGCCGTCGCCCTGCTCCAGAACCCGGCCTTCGCGACGAACAACAACACGTACGTCGAGGAGAACGGCAACGCCATCTCGATCTGCAAGGGCGCGCTGCCCGCCTACGAAAGCCTGATCCGCCAGCGCCCGCTGGCGATGGTGAACGAGAGCGAGCGCCCGGCCTACGTCAACTGCGGGTTCCGCGCCCCGACCAACGCCTACGGGCAGAAGTCGTTCGCGGTCCGGCTGAAGAACTTCGGCAACAGCGGCGTGACGGTGCGTTGCACCGGCGTCATCGGCGTCGAGGACAACGCCTCGTACACCCCTCGCTCGACGTACCTCGCGCCCGGCCAGACGCGCACCGTGTCGTGGTCCAAGTCCGACAACAACGGCCACTACATCCGCACCAACACCGGGCTGCAGTGCTACCTGCCGCCCCACGTGGGAATGACCGAGCTGCCGCAGGTCTACTACACCCCATGACCGTTTGACGGAAAAGGCCCCTTAATAGGGGCCTTTTTTCGGTCGCTTGACGCCCGGCGCCCGGCAGGTCTAGGCTTGGCCCCGGTAGCTTCCTGCGCCGATGGCGCCCCAAGCAAGCACAGGCACCCCCGATGATCCTCACGTTCTTGTCCGCGGCGGTGCCGCTGTCCAAGACGCTGACGTATGCCGCGCATACGGACAGCTACACCACCAGCGCCTACCCGATGGTCAAAAAGGTCACCTCGCACGAAGTGACGGTGCCCGACCTGTTCAGTTTCGGCGAGGCCATCATCGAGCAGGGGCTGCTGCGTCGCTGCCTGATGTTCGGCACGCTCGACCGCCCACTCAGCGACGAGTCGCGCGCCGGCCACGCCCTGAAGGACGTACCGCACGAGTGGGTGTGCTTCGACTTCGACAAGGTCCCCTATCCGCCCACGATCGACGGCGCCTGCACGGCGATCGAAGAGTTGTTGCCGGCCGTGTGCCAAGGTGTCGAGTGCATCATCCAGCTCTCTCCCTCGTGCTACTTGCCGAATGCCTCGCGGCTCTCGGCCCACGTCTTCATGAAGCTCCAGCGCCCGGTCTCGACGAAGGAGCTGAAGGAATTCCTGACGTGGTGCAATTTCCAGAACCCCAAGTTGCGCGACTTGATCGGGCTGACCGACAACGCCTCGGCGCTGACCATGCGCCTCGATCGTTGTGTCGCCGATCCAAGCCGGCTGATCTACATCGCCCCGCCCCGTACCGTGGGCTTCGAACCCACGCTCGACGCAGAGAGTGCCGTACTTCATCTCGAAGGTCGTGACGGGTTCACCATCCCCAACGACGCCAAGGTCCCGAATGACGAGCAAAACGCCTTCCTGCACAAACTCCGTGATGACCTCGGTCTGGAACGAAGGGACTTTCGGACTGTCAAGTTTCGAGGCGTTGATGTCCTCAACGAAGTCGACGAAGCCATCGTCACCGACGTGCGCCCCAGCGGCGAAGGATACATCCGCTTCAACCTCAACGGAGGCGACAGCCTCGCGTACTGGATCAACCTGAAGGACCCGGAGATCGTCGGGAACTTCAAGGGTGAGCCCTTCATGTTCACCAAGAAGGTCGCACCCGATTTCTACAAAAGCCTGATCAAGACGATCAAGAAGATGCCCAAGCACCAGCACGGCAGCGACAACGTCGACGTGCTGGCGTTCTATGCGACCAATCATGGGTCGCAGCTGTACATCGGCACTTACGACCGCGACAAGGACGTGCTGCGAATCGACCCTTCGAAGGAAAGCGCCGCCGAGTCGTGGTTGCACCGCTACGGCGTGCCCGCGATCGAAGAGTTCCCGCACTACGACCTCGTACACGACATCAAGAGCGATGTCCGCTACGAAGAAGGATTCCCCGTGATCAACCTGTACGCCCGCACCGACTTCATGAAGCAGTACAGCAGCGTCGAACGTACCACCGGCATCGAGATGACGATGCAGCAGCTGCGCCAGCGGTGCCCGGTGATCATGAAGTTCATCGACTCCGTGGCCGGTGACCCACGCTCCGCCGAGACCTTCATCAACTGGCTGGCCTTCATCTTCCAGAACCGGGTGAAGACCGGCACGGCGTGGCTCTTCTGGGGCACGGAGGGTACGGGCAAGGGCATGATGCTGGAGCACGTGTGCAAGCCACTGTTCGGCGAGACCGCGGTGTCCCAGATCATGATGTCTACCGTCGACAGCACCTTCAATGGGCTGCTCGAAGGCAAGATCATCGTCAACATCGACGAGACGGATATGACCCGGTCGCGCGATGCCAACGAAGTGATGGCGAAGATCAGGAACTGGATCACCGAACCGAACATCGTGATCGAGAACAAGAACATCTCCGCGCGCGAAGTACCCAGCTTTGCGAACTTCATCTTCAGCTCCAACAGCTTCCGCCCGCTGACCATCACGCAGGGCGACCGACGGTTCCACGTCGGCACGCGGCAAGAAGTCCGCCTGCTGCCCACCCCGAACGAAGTGGCGATCCTCACCCAAGGCGAGGAGCTGCCTGCGTTCGCCGAAGAGCTGGGGAAGCTGATCGTCGACGAAGTGCGCGTGCGCCAGCCGGAGCTGACCGAGCAGAAGGCCCGCCTGTTCGAGTCCACCCACAGCGTCATCGACAACGTGGCGATGGCGATCCGCAACGGCGACACCGACTTCTTCTTCGAAGCCCGCCCTTCGGCCATCGCACTCGGTGCGTCGAGCACCGCGATCATGCTGCCGATCAAGGAGTACGACAAGCTCCTGCTGGCGATGCACAACAACACGTTCAACGTCTTGCGCCACGAGGACCTGTACGTGCTCTTCAGCGTCGTTATCAACGACAACAAGGTCTTCCCCGAGAACCAGACCACGCAGCGGAAGATTTTCACCCGCTACGGGCTGTCGGCCTCGTCAAAGGACATCCACAAGTGCGAACGTACCCACGTCTCACAGCACGGCGTGCTGGGCCCCACGTGGGCGCCGGCGGCACCGCACCTGCTGGCGAAGATCGACACGCCGACGGGTAGCACCGGCGACGTAGTGCCGATGCGCGCGAAAAAGGAAACGAAGTGATGGACGTGCACAGCTGCTCCTACGAGTGTGACCGCCCGGCGTGCATCAAGGCGCAGCGCGACGAACTGGTGGCGCGGCTCGCCACCCTGCCGGCTGCCCCGGCTGGGGAGGTGGTGGCATCACTTCGAGCATTGACGTTGAAGTATCAGAAGCACTTCGACAAGGCGCAGTTCCCGCCCGAGTTTTGGCCTGACCTGCTCGCTGCCAGCGCGCAGGATGAAGAGGCAGATCATGGCCGCTGAGGTCTACCGCGGCCCAACAAAACCCGAGTGCCCCGACTGCAATGGTCGCGGCGTCGTTGCGCAGAGTCCGGGCAACCGTGGCCGCGCCGGCTCGCTCTCCGTTCTCTGCCGCACGTGCAAAGGACTCGGCCGCCTGCCGCC
>CAZHZR010000232.1:0-5300 GCA_964537095.1 uncultured Roseivirgaceae bacterium | reverse complement strand
TAAAAGGGCAAATCGCCGGGGTCCGTCCAGCGACTAAGGACAGAAAACCTTTTGTTGGTGTTCATCCTCAGCATAAACCATTATGCATATTTAATGGTTTAGGGACAAAGGGCGTTTCACTGGCTCCGTACTTTGCCGAGCATTTCATAGAATTTTTAGAAAGAAAAGTAGAACTGGCTCCTGAAGTAAATATTTTTCGTTATTTTTAATGTATTACATCTAATATTTGCACCCATAAGACAAATGTCCATTAAATATATTTTTGTTTTATTGCTTGGTGGCGCTATTTCGCTGTCGCAATATCAGGCCTTTTCGCAATCGTCCGCTACTACTTTTGGTCATAATCGGCTACAATTCAAAAAATTTGAATGGAAGTACTATAGCTCGGAGAATTTCGAAATTTATTTTTATGATGAAGGTGGAAAAAATGCACGGCTGGCGGCCAGTTATTTAGAAGAGGAATATTACACGCTTACCGATATTTTAGGATATGCTCCCTATTCAAAAACAAAAATCTTTTTATACAATTCTGTAGCGGACCTCCAGCAAAGCAATGTTGGTATCAATGAAAACAACTATACACCTGGTGGGCAAACTAACTTCGTAAAATCGCAGGTAGAGGTGGCGTACCCCGGAACGCATATCGGCTTTAAGAAAGAACTTCGGTACAAGGTATCGGAGATTCTTGTTTATGATATGATGTATGGCGGAAGTCTTACTGATATGTTCCAAAATGCATATTTGTTAAACCTTCCCGACTGGTTTATTGAAGGTGCAGCATTGTATGTTGCTGAAGGATGGAGCATAGAAATGGATGACTTTATCAGAGATATGGTCAACGAGAAGAAGGTTAAGAAGCTGTCAAAACTTAGCGGAGAAGAGGCTGGATTGGCAGGTCAGTCGATATGGAATTTTATTGCTGTTAAATATGGAAGAAGCAATGTAGCCAATATCTTAAACTTAACCCGGATTATAAGAAATGAGGAGAGCAGCATTGCAAATACGCTGGGTATGCCTTTTAGGGCATTCCTCCTTGAGTGGCAAAATTTTTATTTGGAAATGGCCAACCAAACTGAGGCTTCCTACATAGAAGCTGGCGATTCCCTGAAGCTTTTTAAAAAAAATAAGAAGGATTTCCTCTATAACTCCCCCGCGATAAGCCCTGGCGGCACGCATATAGCCTATGCCAAAAATGACAATAATAAATTTTCTGTGTATGTTAGAAATATTGCTTCAGGAAAGGAAAGGAAGGTTTTTACGTCCGGGCAGAAGCTTATTAACCAGGAGATTAATGAGAAAACACCGCTTATCAGTTGGAAGGATGATAATACACTGGGCATAATAGGCACAAAGAGGGGCCAATATTATTTATGGCTTTATGAATTAAGCTCAAAATCTAAACTTCGAAATGACCTTTCCAGGTTTAATCAGGTGAACAGCCTGAGTTTTAACGATGGTGGTACAGTAGCGGTAGTAAGCGCTGACATGGCGGGCCAAAGTGATATATTTCTGATCAGCCTGCGACGAAATGCTATTAAGAGGCTTACGAATGATATTTATGATGATGAGGACGCGAGTTTTATACCCAACACAACCGCTGTTATTTTTTCTTCCAATCGTGTTTCTGATAGTTTGCGCACTCCCACTGCGGGGCTAAAAGAGCTAAGCGAGAATCACAATCTATTTGCCTATGATATTGACACATCCAGGTATATTTTGAAAAGGATTACCAATACCATCAGTAAAGATATCAAGCCAATTGCAGTAGACGAATCCACTATATATTATCTGAGTGATCAGAAAGGTATATATAATCTATTTAAGTACAGTATAAATGATTCCATTTATACACAGGTAACCAATTTCAACAGTAGCATTTCCGACTTTGACTATGACCGGGAAACTCAGCTCCTGACATTTACCATGATGGATGAAAGTCGGCAGTATGTTTATGCTGAGAAGGATAGGCCTTTAAATCAAAATGTTTTTACTCCTGCTACTTACAGACAGGAGATTGAGAAGGCAAAATATGTATCAGAGCTACTGAGGAAAAGAAGAGAGAGTGCGGATGTTCAACCTGCAGATACACAAGAGAATGAAGGCGAAGAAGAGGAGCCGGAGCTTGAAGATGAACTGATTGAACTTTCCGATTCCTTGTCTGAAACAAGTTTAATTGACGTAGAATCTGTAGACCTTGCTGCTGAGGAAGGCGCCAACGATTTGATTGATACAGATGACTATGTTTTTGATACGGACGTGGTTGAAGAAACAAAGGAGCAAACTTCTTTTTTGGCGAGATTGAGGCAGTCGCAAAATGTGTCCAGTATTCAGGGGCCATTTGATTATTTCCCCCGCTTTAGTGCTGATAACTTTAATCTGGCCTGGATCATAGATCCGCTTATGGGTTTTGGAATTCAGGTGGATATAGGAATGAACGACATGCTGGAGGACCATAAATTTCAAGGTGGGTTGGTGGCCACTACGTCTAATTTCAGGGGAGGAAAAGTATATGCCGATTATCAATTCTTAAAATACCTGCTGGATTTTAAAGCACGATTTGAAAGAAACAGCCTGTTTTTTCAGGGAATAAGGGATGGCGTTGACGAAAGACCCCGACAGCGGTACATACTGAACAAATTTGAAGTAGGCGCTTCTTATCCTTTTAGCGTAAGTTCCAGAATTTCTCTTAATCCCTATTTTATTCAGACCAGGTATATCGATTTGGCCACTGATTTACAGGTTCCAAATACAGAAGATAAGACAAATGTGACGGCACCCTATGGAGGAGCCAGACTAGAATATGTCTTTGACAACACTGTTTTAAAGGGGCTGAATTTATATCATGGCACGCGCGCTAATGTCAGCTTATCGCATTATCAGGGGCTGGAAGATAACAATAAAACTTTTTCAAACTTTGAGGTTGATGTCCGACATTATCAGTCTGTTCATAGAGAGATTACTTTGGCGACGAGGGTATTCTTCGGACACTTTTTCGGCAATGCCCCGAAAAGTTATTTGCTAGGTGGTATGGATAATTGGTTGTTCAACGATATTGAAGGAGGAGACGAAGGAGATGCTTTGTATGGACGGAGAGAGTATAACAACAGTGATATTCTTTTCCATAGATTTACTACCAATCTGAGGGGGTTCAATTATAATAAATTTAATGGCTACAGTGCATTTCTATTTAACGCTGAACTGCGAATACCTTTAATCAAATATTTGCACAAAGGCCCCATTGCTTCCAACTTCTTCAGGAACCTGCAACTGGTAGGATTTTATGATTTTGGTTCTGCGTGGAGCGGAAACTCCCCTTTTGAAGAAACCAATAGCATCAATACAGAGATTATTTCAAGTGCTGGATCACCGTTTCGGGCATCCATTAAAAATTTCAAAAATCCATGGCTTGCAAGTTATGGCGCCGGAGCCAGAACCGTTTTGCTCGGATACTATTTGAAGTTTGATGTTGCCTGGCCGATTGAAGACTTTATCGTCGGATCTCCTCAATACTATCTTACATTAGGTTACGATTTTTAAATCATTTTTATAGCTTTTCAGGTATTTGGGGCTTGATTTTTACATTTCTCACGTTATTGCTTTATTGTGAGGATCAAAAAGTATTATATTGCCGCATCTTGAAAAGTACCCTATATGATTAAATCTATGACCGGTTATGGCCTGGCCAGCCATGAAACCGAAAACGTAAAAATTGTAGTAGAAGTTAAAACGCTTAATTCTAAGTTTTTGGACCTCAGTCTTAAGCTTCCCAGAGCGTTTTCTGATAAAGAACTGTTTATAAGGAAGTTGATTTCGGATAGGTTGGAACGAGGCAAGGTGGGGTTGTCTGTAGATTATCTGGATGCGGAAACGAGCCTGCCTAAGTTGTCTTTAAATGAAGATTTATTCAAGGCCTATTATGATCAGCTTAAAAAGCTTTCCGTTGCTGTGAATGCGGAGACGTCTGATATTTTTAAGATTGCGTTGCAGTCGCCCGATGTGATGACAGCCGAACCGCCATCAGACGCAAATGCAAAAAACTGGGACGTAGTTCTACAAACTATCGAAGAAGCGCTTGAAAAATGCAACGAATTCCGTACTCAGGAGGGCGCGACGCTACAGGAGCAGATAGCGTCATCTATCAATACCATAGGAGAGCTGCTTCAGAAGGTAGGTGTGCAGGATCCGCATCGGACTGAAACGATCAGAGCAAGAATAAAGCAAAATATTGAAGAGCTAAGTATGAAAGGTGTGGCGGATGAGAACCGGCTTGAGCAGGAGATAATTTTTTATGTTGAAAAGTTGGACATAAGCGAAGAGAAGGTAAGGTTAAAAAGTCATCTCGATTATTTTCTTGAGATGATGGAACAGCCCAACTCTCAGGGGAAAAAGCTTGGGTTTATCAGTCAGGAAATTGGAAGAGAGATAAACACCATTGGTTCAAAGGCAAATGATGCACTGATTCAAAAATATGTGGTAGGGATGAAGGAAGAGCTTGAAAAAATAAAGGAGCAATTGCTAAATATAATTTAGGATGTAAATTTCTTTTTCGCAAGAATAACAAAAGCCGGCACTCGCCGGCTTTTTGTCCTGAATATTTCAGTAGGAATTAGCTTAAATTTGAACTTCATCCAGATTTAGAAACTGGATATGTCGGTCTTCACTCAGCGTAATTCCCACAATACCTTCCCTGCTGATCTTCCCCGCCAGGATATCCTTCGATAATTCATTCAGGATTTCTCTTTGCATCAGCCTTTTTAAAGGTCTTGCTCCGAATTGAGGATCATATCCTAAGTGTCCCAGGTAATCCAGGACGTCATCAGTAGCTTCAATCTTGATTCCGTTTTCCTCCAATCGCTTTTGGATCAGCTTAAATTGTATGTCCACAATTTTTCTCAGGTCTTTTTTAGACAGCGGCCTGAACATGATCAACTCATCTATTCGGTTTAGAAATTCCGGCCTCACAGATTTCTTCAATAGTTCAAAAACCTGCGTTTTTGTCTCTTCCAACACTGCTTCCTCATTTTCTCCGGTCATCCTTTCAAAGTTTTCCTGGATATATGCTGAGCCAATATTGGTTGTCATGATAATAATAGTGTTTTTAAAATTAGCCACCCTTCCTTTGTTGTCGGTCAACCTGCCATCATCCAGTACCTGCAGCAGAATATTGAACACATCGGGGTGCGCTTTTTCTATTTCATCCAGGAGAATTACAGAATATGGCTTTCTTCTTACCGCTTCTGTCAACTGGCCGCCCTCATCGTAACCCACATAGCCGGGAGGTGCTCCAATCAATCTACTCA
>CAZHZR010000231.1:0-5336 GCA_964537095.1 uncultured Roseivirgaceae bacterium | reverse complement strand
CTACCTTTTCTATCGTATTCAATGAAAACCAACTGGCAGCTTAGTATTTCAAATTTTAACCATGGTATATCACGCACAGACCCTTCAATTTGAAACAGTTCTGACTATGTGTTCCAATAGATCTAGCTGGAATGTATTTACTCAAATTTGCTACAAGAATCTTACCCACTCCAACTATTACAGTTTTCCTATCTCAACAAAATGACAAGAGCAGGGTATGCTCTATGACAAAATATCGATATAAAAGGGCTTTCCAATTAGCCAACATTATCCCTCTCCCGATGGAACAGACTTTATGGTAGCCCTTGCTGAAGGATATATGGCAGCCGATACCCAATATGTTCAGCCTCAATGAAATCAATGGAAACCGCTTGATAGAAGTGTTCCCTCACCTTATTTTTTTATGTGCAATTTCTTTTTAAATCCTTAACAAAATACCTTCCATCCACTCGTTTTTTAGAGAAGAACATCATCGGATATAGTGACTGATTTGTTTTAAACCATTACAATTGGAAAGAAATCATCCCTAATTATCCTGAACATTACAAGGGTAAGTATGGCTTCCCAAGCGCATGACGCTTCCGTCGTTAAAAACGTAATCTTGTATAGTTTTAGGGTTGAACTGTCCAATCTTAAATTAGAGTATAGCGCTGACAATTATGTCAAAGCTCACCGAAGAATTTGCTGGTATTTAGATCTATGAATATGTTATCTATAAAGAGGTTTCCTTTGCTTCTTTTCATCTTTAATACACTTGCCCTGCCTTTCAACCTTTATTCTCAGGGGAGTAGCCTAAAATTTGAACACTTTGGACTGAATGAAGGCCTATCTCAAAGCTACATCACTTCCATTTATCAGGATAGCCGGGGCTATATGTGGTTCGGAACTCCGGAAGGATTAAATAAATATGATGGCTATACCTTCACAAACTATAATTATACCCATTATAATCCGGAGCAGGAAAATAACGCAAGAGGTAATAGCATTAAAGACATAGTAGAAGATTCCAAAGGGAATCTATGGATAGCAACTTCGCATGGGCTACACATGCTTGACAGGAATACTAACAACTTTACCAGCTACTTTAACAGTCCTTCTGATTCAGGAAGCCTTTCGAGCGACTTTATAACCAGCTTAGACCTCGACCATGACGGGACGCTATGGGTAGGAACCTCATCTTCTGACGAATCTAATCCTGCAGGCATACATAAATTTGATCCCGTTGCTAAAAAATTCCTTCGCTTCACAGTAGATCAGCCAAATGGTTTTAATGGGAATGGGATTTATGCCATCCTTAGTGTTTTATCTGACCATTCGGGAAATGTATGGGCTGGAACAAACGCCGGGCTCTATGTGCTTGATAGAGAAACGAACACCATAACCAACTTTTTTGAAAATATCATTAAAGACAATGCGCTTTCGCGACTTAACGTGGGTGTTGTTTTTGAAGATAGCCATCAAAATTTATGGATCGGGGGCCGGCATGATGGATTGTTCCTTTATGACCGGAAAGAAAATGCCCTTAAAAGATTTAAAAAAGGCGAACATAGCAAAAGCCTTTCAAGCAATGCTATCCTTTCGATTGCGGAGGATAAATCAGGACTTATATGGGTGGGAACTGAGAATGGCGGCTTAAATATCTACAACCCGAAACTGGGCACATTTGATAAGCATATGGCGGACCTGGGTGGCTCAACCGGTTTGAATAGCAACTCCATATATGCACTTCATAGAGATGCTAAAGGAGACATGTGGTTGGGAACCTTTAGTGGAGGGGTCAATTATTTTAACGTAGACGGAAATAAATTCAACCATTACAGAAAAGGCGCATCTGCACACAACCTTAATAATAATTTCATTTTTTGCGTTCGTGAGGATTCTAAGGGAAACATTCTGTTGGGTACAGATGGAGGGGGTTTAAATATCTACAATCCGAAAACAGATCAGTTTACTTCCCTACAGCACGAAGAAGGCAATCCAAACAGCATCACTGGAAACCATGTCTTGTCAACAATTGAAGACAGTTACGGAAATTTGTGGGTGGGAACCTGGGGGGAGGGAGTCACCATGTTCAATAAGAAAACAGGGCGCTATACCCACTTTAAACACGATCCCTCGGATTCAAGTAGCCTGGGAGGAGACAATGCCTGGGTGATCTTTGAAGACAGCCAAAGAAATATATGGGTGGGCACCTACTGGGGTGGATTGAATCTTTATGACCGAGAAACCCAGGAGTTCAAAAGGTATCAACGGGACGACCAAAATTCCCAAACCATCGCCAACAACATGATCAACGCTATAGCTGAGGGTAAAAATGGGGAAATATGGATTGGGACAGTAGGGGGCGGTTTAGATCTTCTGAATAAAAATACCGGACAATTCATCCACCACTTCCATCAACCTGACCAAAATAGCATCAGCGATAATTTCGTCAACAACATTTATGTGGATACGGTGGGCAATCTATGGATAGCCACTGGGGTAGGCTTGGATTACTTCGACAGAGAGAAAAATATATTTACCGCATATACTTCTGAAGATGGGTTGCCTCACAATTTTATTAATAGTATTGTGGATGATTTAGAAGGCAACTTATGGATAACTACCAATGGAGGACTATCAAAGTTTAATGTAAAGAATAAAAATTTCACCAATTATACGGAAGCTGATGGGCTGCAGGGCCTGGAGTTCAAAATGCATGCCGCCCACCGAAGTCAGTCCGGGATACTGTATTTTGGAGGTATAAACGGATTGAATAAAATTAATCCAGATGAAATCTCCACAGAAATACCCTTTGATCCCCCTATTACCTTTACAAATTTTCAAATATTTAATAAGCCGGTCGCCGTCGCCAATAAGCAAGCGCCTCATTCTCCTCTAACGAAGGATATTTCTGAGACAGAGGACATAACGCTCACTTACGACCAGTCGGTTATATCCATTGAGTTTGCATCTTTGAACTACGCATCCAGGAAAACGAGGAATTATGCTTACCAGCTTGAAAACTTCGACAAAGAGTGGAATTATGTGGGAACGAATAGAACAGCAACCTATACCAACCTGGAACCGGGAACCTATACTTTTAAGGTGAAAGGCCAAAAAAACAACGGAGAGTGGTCGGAAAAATTTGCCTCTCTTTCCATTACCATCACGCCACCTTACTGGAAAACCTGGTGGTTTAGGTTAGTTACTTTCACCATTCTTTCCGGAGGAGTTGTTCTTATTATTAGACAAAGAGAAAGAAGAAACACTAAACAAAGGGAAGATCTTGAAAAACAGGTAAAAGAACGGACCGCACAACTTGAAAACCTCACGTTGGAAGAAAAACTGGCCAGACTGGAAGCAGAACAGGCAAAAGCAGAAGCGGAAAAAGCAAAACTGGATGCGGAGGAAGCTAACCGTGCAAAAAGTATTTTTCTTGCAACCATGAGCCATGAGATAAGGACCCCTATGAACGGCGTTCTGGGCATGGCCTCTCTTCTGTCGGAAACTCCTTTAAGCCCGGAGCAAAAGGAATATACGGACACAATCAGGAGTTCCGGTGAAAGTTTGCTGATGGTGATCAACGATATCCTTGACTTTTCAAAAATTGAATCAGGAAAGATGGAGTTGGATGAGCATGATTTCGACCTGCGGACCTGTATCGAAGAAGTGCTGGATCTATTTGCCGGAAAAGCTGCAGAAAAAGATCTGGACCTTATTTACCAGATGGATTACAATGTTCCGGCCCAAATCATAGGAGATGGATTACGATTGCGTCAGATCCTCATGAATCTGGTCAGCAATGCCATTAAGTTTACCCCAAAGGGCGAAGTATTTGTACGAGTACATCTTCTTAAGGAAGAGAAAGGTCACCTTCAACTGGGGTTTGAGGTCAGAGATTCGGGAATAGGAATTCCTGAACATAAGGTGGAAAAACTATTTCAGGCCTTTTCACAAGTAGACTCTTCTACTACGAGAAAATATGGTGGTACTGGTTTGGGGCTGGTAATTTGCGAAAAACTTATCGCACTAATGGGTGGTAAAATTGACGTCGAGAGCAAAGCGGGCGTAGGAACCACATTCAAGTTCCAAATAGTAGTTAGCCCAAGTGTACAGCCCGTTCTTAATTACATCAATGCCAACAACGGGGGGCTAAAAAACAAGAGAATACTTATAGTGGATGACAATGCTACAAACAGAGAAATATTAAAGGTGCAGATGCAGCGTTGGAAATTTATTCCGGAACTGGCCGCTTCTGCTGCCGAAGGATTAGCTATACTCGAAAAGGAGCCACCTTTTGACCTGCTCCTTACGGATATGCACATGCCCGAGATGGACGGGTTGGGATTCTCGGTAATGGTTAAAACCAATTACCCTTCTTTACCTATAATTCTGCTGAGTTCCCTGGGTGACGAAAGGCATCTTAAACAAAAAGAACTGTTTTCGGCAGTGCTCACTAAACCTGTCAGGCAAGAGACACTACAAAAGCATGTGGTTGGCCTGTTTAGAAACAAAAATGCAAAAGGGAACAAAAAGGAAAAACAAGGGACAAATGAAAGCCTGCTGAACATCACAACTGCGCAAGATCAACCCTTGAACATTCTTGTGGCCGAAGACAACCTGGTAAATCAGCGACTTGCATTACTCATCCTAAAAAAGTTAGGGTATTCGGCAGACCTCGCTGTTAACGGGAAGGAGGTTTTGGAGTTGATGGAGGCGAAAACATACGACATCATTTTCATGGATGTGCAAATGCCGGAGCTGGACGGACTAGAGACGACCCGGGAAATCCGAAAAGCTGATCTTCCTGTACAACCTTTTATCGTAGCAGTAACAGCGAATGCCATGCAGGGAGATAAAGAAGTTTGTCTCAAAGCTGGTATGGATGATTATATCAGCAAACCAATCAGGGTGGAAGAAATTGTCGAGATGCTAAAAAAATGTGCCGCTACTTTAAAAGAAGGTACAGAAAACAACAATCTCCTTAGTAATCATTAAGGCAAAATAAGGCACTTGATCCCGGGGTGTATATGGGTCGTATACTTAGCCCTTATGCTTTACAATCATAAGGGCTAAGTATCAAAATAACAAATTTAGATCCTCCCAAATATTAGTTTCCGATGGAACTTTTCACGGTAGTTATCCAATAGGGAACTTGTTGCGCACTAGCATTTCATCCTATGAAACCGCAGCATTCTCACTCTGGTCGTAGCGTCTCGTTACGTCCATTTGTTAAAGAGCGTCCCCCTCTTTCCTCCTGAATACAAACCATCTGATTAGGTCAATCAGTGTTTTAATGTTCTAAAGGCGATTTCCCTGGCCCACTCCTCCCATATTTCCCTTATTGAACTATT
>CAZHZR010000230.1:3204-5352 GCA_964537095.1 uncultured Roseivirgaceae bacterium | reverse complement strand
TTGACGCAGAAATTCACCCTGGATGCACGTGGAGAGGTTGCGCAGTTGGCGGAGACAATCAACACGATGGTGGCCATGCTTAACACCCTTGCCGGAGAGGTAAGTAGGGTGGCGAGGGTAGCCGGTACGGAAGGAAAACTGACCGAACGCGCCGTGGTAACCGACATGAGAGGAAGCTGGAAGGAAATTGTGGATACACTAAATAACCTTTTGGAATCCATTGTTTCGCCGGTGCTGGAGGTAAGTCGGATAGTGAGGGCGATCTCTGAAGGAGACCTCACCCAAAAAGTAGAAATCCCTACGGTGGGCGATATTCAAACCATGTCGAACGCCTTGAATACAGCGGTAAGCACGCTGAACGCACTTCTGGGAGAAATCAACGAAAGTTCGCTGGTGGTGGGTAGTTCTTCTGAAGAAATGGCATCGAAAGGACTAGAGATGAATACCATTACGGTAAACGTGGCCATTGCCATGCAGCAAATGGCAGAAGGTGCGCAAAATCAGGCTTTGAAAACGGACCAGGCATTTAAGCTGATTGAGGAGATTATGAAAGCCACGGAAGAAACTGCAAATAAAGCTGAAATAGTAAACAAGGCTGCCGTGCTTGGTGAGGATACTTCACAGATGGGTATGAAAACAGTAGCCCAGGTGGTTAAAAACATGGAAGAAATATCCACTTCAGCCGCACTCACAGCGAAGACGATCGAAGTATTAAGCGTTCGTTCTCAGGAGATTTCACGCTATCTGGGTGTAATTACAGACATCGCTTCCCAAACTAACCTGCTTGCTTTGAATGCAGCCATAGAAGCTGCCAGAGCAGGCGAAGCAGGAAAAGGTTTTGCGGTAGTTGCAGAAGAGATCAGAAAGCTGGCAGAAGGATCCAGAAAATCGGCCATTGAGATAGAGACCCTGGTTGACGACGTAAAAAAAGATAGCTCGTCAGCCTCTGCGGCCATTGCAACCATGGCGTCTATCGTTGACAAGGGAAAGGATGCAACCTCAGAAGCCTCAGAGGCCTTTAAAAATATTGCCTCTTCCAGTGGTAAAACGCTACGCACAGCAGAGGATATCTTGATGGCCACAGAAGTACAAAAAATCAGTATTGGTGACGTAGTAAAATATGTGGAAGAGGTGGTAGCCATCGCCGAACAAACAGCGGACGGTACGCAAAGGGTAGCAGGAACAGCGCAGCAACTGTCTACCACGATGGAGGAATTTACAGATTCAAGCCAAAACCTGAAATATATTGCTGAGGATCTTCAAAATGGAATCGCGGCCTTTATTTTGGTTGATGATCAGGGAAAAATCAAACGTTCTGTGCTGAGAAAAGAACAACTGAGACAAGAGCGCTCTTCCAAACAATCGCTGAACAGACAAAGACACATGTCTAACCTGATGGGCACTATGTTTACGAACCATAACACGCCTCCTTTTAAAGCAGATTTAGACGCCAAGGACAGGAGCCTGAAAGATCAAAAAACCCTCGACACCGGTTATAAAGACGGCATAAAAAAGCTAGGCAGTAAAATAGCACCTAAGGCAATCGCAACAAAAACTAAAAAAGAAGAGGGGTCGATAAAACCAACTACTACTTCGAAAGCCAAACCATCTCCCAAATCAAAAAAATAAAAGATAGGAATGGATAAGAAAAAGACATCAAAAGCATCCGGACCAAAAGAGTCTTATATTCAACTGATTGCTTTTAAGCTGGGACAAGAAACTTTTGGCATTCGAATTCAGCAGGTGAAAGAAGTAACGCTTACACCTTCTATTTCACGAGTGCCAAAAGCTCCTGCATTTATTTTGGGTGTCGCAAATATAAGAGGAGATATTATGGCTATCATGGATTTGGAAAAGAGGATGGGCATCACTAAAAAAAGCAACCAATCGTTGCAGAAAAATCCGCCCAAATACACGCTGGTAATTGAAAATGATGAATACTCTATTGGTCTCACGGTAGAGGAAGTGCCTGCTTCAATAACCATAGCAGCATCTTCCATAGATAAGGCGCCTGACATCATCAGAGAAACCCAGATTAATAAGGATTATTTAGAAGGGATTGCTAAAGTAGGGAATGGCCTTGTCATCATCCTAAACATCAATAATATGTTAAGCTTTAAGGAAATCGAAAAGATAAATTCGTTGTAA
>CAZHZR010000230.1:0-3104 GCA_964537095.1 uncultured Roseivirgaceae bacterium | reverse complement strand
AAAAAAACAGAAGCGAACACACACAAATAAATTATAAACTATAAAGACTGACGAATGAAGCATAATATTTTAATAGTGGATGATTCGTACTACATGCGCACTATTTTAAGAAATATTCTGGAAGACAACGGATTTAAAGTGGTAGCGGAGGCTGCCAATGGTACTTCTGCCATTAAAAATTCTACCCAGCACATGCCTGATCTGATTACACTGGATCTAATTTTGCCCGATAATACAGGCCTGGATGTTCTGAAGGCAATAAAAAAGGAGCGTCCGGACGTGAAGGTTATTATTGTAAGCGCTGTGGGACAGGAAAAAATTGTGAACGAGGCCATGGCACTTGGTGCTGAGGCCTATGTGGTAAAGCCATTTATAGAAGAAAAGGTAATTGAAATCATAAAAAGCATCTTAAATTAAAGAACGAACAGGCGGTTAATCATGAGTTCAAGAGAAGAAGAATATAAAAAAATATTTGTTGCAGAAACCCTGCAAGACTATGACAATATTTCCAAAAATATTCTTGAACTCGAGCAAAATCCAGACGATTTACGCCCTGTAGCCGAAATCTTTAGAATGCTCCATAACTTAAAAGCTAATGCAAATGCTATGGGCTATTCCTTTATTTCGGATTATGCACACATATTGGAAAATGCCTTCAGTGCTATTCGCGAAAAAGAAATTAAGCTTACAGAAAACGTAGCGAATATCCTTTTTGAAGGAATTGACCACCTGGGCGTATTGCTTAAGAACCTCGATCAGCCGATTGAAGAAGATAAAGACTTGTTGGAGAAAATTGAGGGGATCACGAAGGGAAACCTCAATGTTCCGACCGCTTCAAAAGTATATACCGCTCAAAATATATCCCTCTCTGATCGGGTTTCTATTGAGGTAAAAAAGCTGGATGATCTGATGAATCTGGTGGGAGAACTGATCATTGACAGAGACAGAATCATGTCGCTGGCGAAACAGAACGATGACAAAGAATTGACCGCCATTGGATCGCACCTGTACCGGATCAGTAATGAAATTCAACAGAGCGTGATGAATACCCGCCTCGTTAGTATTGGCACGTTGTTCAATAAATTTCCACGAATTGTGCGTGACATTGCGCTCTCCGAAGAAAAAAAGGTCAATATCAAAATCATTGGGCAGGATATAAAAATAGATCGAAATATCCTTCAGATCATCACTGATTCATTACTGCACCTGGTCAGAAATGCCATCGTTCACGGAATCGAAACCAGATCAGAGCGAAAAGGTCATAAGAAACCTCTTGTGGGGGAAATAATTTTAAGTGCATCCAGCGATAAAGACACGGTGATCATTACTGTAGAAGATGACGGCAAAGGCGTAAGCCTGGATCAAATTAGAACAAGGGCTTTGGAAAAGAATCTTATTTCAAAAGATAAAGCAGACAGTATTTCCGATAGCGAACTTTACAACCTGATATTTGAACATGGCTTTACTTTAACAAAAAGCGTGAATGAATACTCTGGAAGAGGGGTGGGCCTTGACATTGTAAAAACCGCCCTTGAATCTATTGGGGGCAATATAAGAATCAGTTCAAGATTGAACGTGGGTACAAAGTTCAAACTTACCTTGCCTACTTCCATCGCTGTGAAGGCCTCTTTGTTGTTTCAGGTGAATGAAGGCTATTTTGCTTTACCACTTTTGCAAATTGATTCCGTATTAGCGCTTCCTAAACAAGACCTCCATCAAATAGGCCATAGCTTTATCACCAATTTCAAAGGAGAAAATATATCGCTGATATTTCTGAAGCAGTTTCTATTTGCTGATGATACAAATGAAGGATATATGGAAGTGGAAACTATTGAGAAGGAAGTCCTTGATGTAATCATTGTCAGTTATAACAATCGAAAGATCGGACTCATTGTGGATAAGCTCCTCAGACAGCAGGAAATTGTTGTAAAGTCTCTGCAAACGCCTGTCAATCGCATTGACCTGTTCAGTGGTGTCACGCTTTTGGGAACAGGAAACGTGTGCCTTTTATTGGATGTAGCAGCATTGTCGCGGTTGTATGCCAAAACATCACGTAAAAATTTAGAATCCATAGACTAGAAAAGGAATAATGTTACAGATTTCTGACAAAGAAAAAATAATTCTTAAAGAAATATTGAATTCGGGAATTTCTAAGGCTGCCGATTCTTTTTCTTTCATCTTGAAAGATAAAGTGTCTATAGAAGCGCCAGATGTTAAAATAGTCTCTCAGGCAGACCTTATCAACGAAATTGACCCTAAAAACGAAGTACAGGCAATTATCAAGTCAGAAATAAAAGGAGATATTTATGGCCATACATTTTTATTCTTTCGTGAAAAAGAACTCAAAGCACTTGAAAAAAACTGTTTAAATTTTGCCTTTCCTTCCGGTAAACTGCTTGACCTTCGTACCTCACTGGTGCTGGAGATTAGCAATATTATCACCGGTGCCTTGGTGACTCAACTCGCCAATCGACTGAAAATAGATATCTTCGGCTCTGTGCCTGCTGCGCCAATTTACCCGTCCAAAGCTAAGAACAGAACACTTTTACTAAAAATGGAGAGCAATAACTCCTGGCTCTTAACGATCAATACTTCCTTCATCAAAAGCCAAAACATGGTTTCCTTGCCCTTTATCATCGTTTTCGACATGCTGAACATGCAAAAGTTATTGGAAATTCTAAAAACGAGGAAGAAAAAGTAGTATGTCTGCTTTGTAACTGAACCAGACGGCGCTGGATGATGATTTCGCCATTCCACGACGCACATCTGCTGGATAAGTTGCTTCCCCTGTAATAATCAAAAGCTTATCGTTAATTTAATTTTTAGAGATCATTTGATTACTCCGCACATGGTAAATGTCATTAAACTTTACTTTTTTAAAACCTCATCCCTCACCCCTTCTTCCGAAGAGGGAAGGACCAACGGCCTTAACTTAACCACATTGGTCACCGGATGAAGTGCTTTCAGTTGGCAGATCGTTGCTAATCAAAAAAGGGCTGACGTCATGCGACGCCAGCCCTTATAATTCAATCTCGTTTATATGACTTAGTTGTAGTTCGGTAAAAATGAATATTCTTTACCATAATACATCATCTGTTCTACAA
>CAZHZR010000229.1:0-5357 GCA_964537095.1 uncultured Roseivirgaceae bacterium | reverse complement strand
GCGCATGGCTCATCTTCTTCTCTTCTAACAAGGCTGTTTCACGCTCCAGCTCCTCCATGGTTTTCTCTTCCAACTCAATATGCGTTTTCTTATCCAGTCCGAATTTGGCAAGCACCCTGTCGAAGAGGTAATAAATGATCGGAACCACAATCAAGGTCAAAAACATAGAACTTGTAAGTCCACCAATCAACGCCCATGCTAGTCCGTTTTTCGAGGCTGCAACAGCTCCGCCCGCCAACGCAATAGGCAACATACCAATCACCATTGCCAGGGTAGTCATCAAAATAGGTCGGAATCGGATCCTGATCGCTTCTATCAACGCCTGTTTTACGGGCATTCCTTCTGCTTTCATATTATTCGTAAAATCCACCACCAAAATTGCGTTTTTAGCAACCAGACCAATCATCATAATGATACCCAGAATAGAGAAGATACTGAGGGATTCTGCGGCTAAAGCCAATGCAAGCAGTGCTCCGATAATGGCCAGCGGTATGGAAAACAATACCACAAACGGATAGACGTAGCTGTCATACAAGGCTACCATGATCAGGTACATGAAGATAATAGAGGCTAAAAGTGCCACTCCCAGGGTACCAAATCCCTCCGACTGGTTTTTCAGGTCTCCTTCATACGTTATGCTGATTCCTTTTGGAATCTCCACAGCAGCAAGCCTTTCCTGAATATCAGCACCTACTGAACCGGAAGGTCTTCCCACAACGTAGGAGTTTACGTTTACAGACGTCAATCTGTTGGTACGCTCCAGCTTAGAAGGCCCTGATGACTGGGTTACATCAGCAAACTGTCCCAAGCGTATCAGCTCTCCGGTTGCATTCACGAATGACAGATTGGAAATATCGGTTACATTCCGCCGGTCAAACTCGTCAAGACGGATATTGATGTCGTAATTTTTAGTGCCATCTCTGTACTCGGCATCGTCGTTTCCACTAAAAGCTACGCGCATGCCGGCTCCCACGCTTTCCAGGGTCAGTCCCAAATTGGCCATTTTTTCACGATCCACTATCACTTCTATTTCAGGATTACCACCTTCTACACTTATTTCAGCATCCGTTGTACCCTGCACCTGCACCACTTCTTCCAGAACGCGCTGCGAGAAAACAAGCAAACTGTCCAGATCAGGTCCCGACAATACCACCTGAATAGGCGCCTGTCCTGAACCTACCATTCCCACAGGAACGGGGGTAATCTTAACACCCGGCAACTGATTTTCCAACTCGGCTTTTACTATCCTGCTAAATTTGTTCGTGCTAAAATCCCGCTCATCCACATTTACCAAAGCAACAAATATCTCCGCTTCATAAGCAGAACTCTGCCCTTCCTGAGAAGAGGACGTGGCGCCCACTGTCGTAAACACTTTCGTAATTTCCGGATATTTCTTCAGGTAGTCTTCTACCTTCGCAGTAGCCTGGTTGGTCTGTTCCACAGTGGCGTTCTTTGGCAACTCCAATTCAAAGTTAACCTCTCCCCTATCTCCCATACCGATAAACTCATTTCCGATAAATCCTGCGGGGATCAACATAATGGAGCCTATGAAAGCCACGACAGTAAGGGCCAAAACCACAACCTTATGGTTGAAAGACCACTTCAAGATGCTGGTAAAAGTTTCTATCACCCGATCCAAAAATCTCTCAAACGCAAGGATGAACCGGCCAAATAAGTTTTTATCACTGACATGCTCTAATCTGGAAAACCTGCTCGCAAGCAATGGAATCAAGGTAAATGCAACAAATAAACTAAACAAAGTAGCTACAGCCACCACCACTGCAAATTGCCTCAAAATATCTGAAACCAGACCTGTAGAAAGCGCCAAAGGTACAAACACCACCACAATCACGAGCGTAATAGACACTACGGTAGATCCGATTTCACGAAGACCATCATAAGAAGCCTGGGCAGCCTTCTTGCCCATTTCCATGTGCCGGTGAATGTTTTCAATCACCACAATGGCATCATCCACAAGAATACCCACCACCAGCGAAAGCGCCATAAGAGACATCAAGTTCAAGGAGAAGCCAAACAAGTACATCGCGATAAAAGTGGCCACCAAAGATGCCGGGATAGAAATCATTACTATCAACGCATTTCTAAAGCTATGCAGGAAAAGCAACATGACCACGGCCACCAATATAATGGCAATCACCAAATCGTGGATTACAGAATCTGCTGCCTCCAAAGTAAAGTCAGAAGCATCATTTGCAATGTTAAAGCTCAGACCTACATCTGCGTAGGTAGCTTCCAGATCTGCCAGCGTTTCTTTGATTTGCCTGCTTACTTCAACCGCATTGGCATCAGACTGCTTTTGAACAGTCATACCCACAGAAGCCAATGAATTAATTCTGTTCAGAACTTCCACATCCTTCTGCGAATCCTGTATTTCAGCCAAATCACCCAACCTTATGATACCTGCATCATTGTCCTGAATCACCAAGTTTTTCAATTGCTCTAATGATTGGTACTTACCAGCAAGTCGGATCTGCGTTTGTCCATTTACATCCTTAATCTGTCCTGTTGGAAAATCCAGGTTGGAGTTGATAATTCTCTGTTGCACCTGCAGAATAGAAATACCATACGCTTCCAGTTTCCTGGCGTTGATATTCACCTTTATCTCACGCTCCTGTCCGCCCAGAACTTTCACCTGCGCCACACCCTGTACCCTCGAGAAAAGTGGCTTGATCTGATCTTCAATCAAATCGTAAAATTCCGTGGCAGGCATGTTGGCTGTTGCACCCATTTTCATGATCGGTAAATCATCAAAATCAAATTTACCCAACGTAGGCGCATCAGCATCTTCCGGCAACTGGGCCAAAATTGCATTTACTTTTCGTTGCGCATCCTGAAGACTCAGGTCTACGTTTGTCCCTTGCCTTAATTGGATGGTGATAATAGAAAAACTTTCCAAAGAACTACTTTTAATAGTCTCCACGTTCTCTAGCGAAGAAATTGCATCTTCAATTTCCTTCGTTACCGAATTTTCAACCTCAGAAGGCGATGCGCCAGGATATAAGGTGGTAATAGTCAGAACCGGCGGGCTGAACTTGGGCAAAAGCTCATAGTTCAGCGAGAAGTAACTGGCCACGCCCAACAAAGTAAGTACTGTAAAGATCACCACCACAATGGTCGATCTTTGTATAGATATTTTTGTAATATTCATTATTGATATTTTATCGTCTTAACCGGAAACCTTATAAAGCTCTAACTTTTATGCCATCCCGAAGATTTATCTGGCCGCTTTGCACTATTTTTTCTCCAGCTTCAAGCCCACCGAGCACTTCTACCTGATTTTGCGTCACCGTGCCTATCCTCACATCCCTCAAACTTGCAATACTGTCTTGCACCACATACACAGATGGATTCTGTATACTGCCCACAATGGCCTCGCGTGGGATCAGCAGTGCATCATCCTCTTCTGCCACCTCAAAATGCGCTGTGCCGTACATTCCAGCTCTAAGTCTGTTTCCTGAAGGATTGTCAAATTCAACCTCCACATCATACTTCAGCGATTTATCTGCCTGTGCAGCTATGGCCGTCACGGTACCTGTAATATCCTGCTTCGCAAGAAGGTCGGCTATTACCTTTACCTTATCCCCTTTTTTGATCATCAGAACTTCATTGGCGCTCACTCTCAACTTTAATTTTAGCCTGTCCACATTTACGATGTCATACAGCTTTGTAGCCATCCCCAAATAGGAACCTACCTCCACGTATATTTCATTGATTTCGCCATCTATAGGTGCTTTAATAGAGGTGTTGGCAAGACGTTTTCTGGCCGCTATCAACTGTGATTCCGAAGTTGTATAGCCTAATCTAGCCTCCTCCAGTTGCCTTTTGGTGATTGCATCACCCGAAGCCAGATTTTCAAACCTTTTCAAGTCTCTTTCCGCCTTCTCAAAGTTGGCTTTAGCAGTTTCCAGTTCAGCGCGGATCGTATTTGATTCTACCTGAATCAACAAGTCGCCTTTCTTCACCTTCTCCCCTTTGCGTTTTAGGACATTCAATATTTGTCCCTGCGTTTCAGACTGCAGGCTCAGCGATTGAATCGGCGCAAAATTTCCCTGCGCCGTAAACGAGCGGTCTATCTTGCCCATTTTCGGTTCCGTAATTTGTACAGAAATGGCGTCACTCTTAATTTCAGCTACAGCAGCTTCAATCGCCATTTGTTCTTTGTTATTGATAAGTGTATAAGCCACTGCAAAAACCAGAGCAATTGCAATAAGGATATAAATCAGCTTTTTCATTTGTCGTATTCTATTATATTTTAATTGAGTTAATATTTACTATTGCGTTAACATTTCAAGATTTCCCTGAGCCCGCAAATAATCCAGCTTTGAAAGTTGATAGTTCAGCCTTTCACGGTTTAGGTTTGTTTCAGCCTCCCTTAGGCTTACCTCCACATCCAGAAGGTCGGTCAGTGGAGACAAGCCTTCTCTATATAGTTCGTTGGTATCGTCATAAACTTCCTGGGCAAGAGCGACATTGCGTTCCTGCGTTTCAATAGACGAAAGGCTGGTTCGCATTTGTGTAGCTGCATTCGCTAATTCCATGCTTGTATTTTGTCTGAGCTGGCTCAGGTCATAATCCACCTTTTCCACCTCTATTCTGGCACGCTTTATACGGTTTCTTCGTTGGAAACCATCAAAAATTGGGATATTCAACTGCAGACCTATGGATACAGCTTTAAACCATGGCTTGTCACCATCCAGAAAATCAAATTCATTCCTTTGTGCATTCGTACTTGCCTGCGCAAAAGCCGCTAAACTTGGATAATAACCAGCAGAGATATTTTTGACGTTTAGATTGTAAAGGTGCTTCTGGGTTTGAAGCACTTTATACTCCGCACGCGCTTCCAGCACTTCCTCCATACTGTTCGCATCCGGAACTAATACATCCTCAAGATTGGAATTTTCGTCCAGAACAATTTCCTGGGCCATCGGCATATTCATAAAAAACTTCAGACCGTTCACTTGTTGCTCATAAATCGCCATTAAACTTTGCCTTTGGTTTTCAAGGTTGGTCTTACTTACAATCACGCGGTTCATCTGCACCTTCGTCGCCACATCATTCTCATACTGCAGCTTCAAAATCTCCTCCAGCTGTTCAAATCTATTAAAGTTAGCCTCTACGGTATTAAACTGTTCTTTGGTTTGCAATACCAACAAGTAGGCAGCACTTACGTTGTAAATTACCTGTTCTTCGCTCATTTCCGACAGCATTCGGTAAAGATCCCGGGTCGTATTTGCGGCTTCCAGTCCCACAAAAAAAGACTTATTAAAAATCAATTGTTGCAGCTCCAAACCACCAGTAGCGCTGTATTTGGTTCCAAACTGAACCGGGATCATCGT
>CAZHZR010000228.1:0-5364 GCA_964537095.1 uncultured Roseivirgaceae bacterium | reverse complement strand
GCCTTTAGCCTCATCTTGTAATAGGAGCGTTGCTCTTTCACTTCATTGATAAACAAGACTGCTATAGGCTTATTTAAATAAACATATCGGGAGACTTGGGCCGCCTCAGTAGCAATCTTCCTCACTTTCTCGGTATCGACGGTTATGGGCAAATAAATTTCTGACACAACAAGGCTGCTCGCTTCCCCGGAATTAGAATTGGAAACAGGCTGACTCATCAGATCTCCATTGGGGATGGAAACCAGTGATTCATCATCTGTAACAATACGGGTAGATCGCAGTCCAATTCCCAGCACCTCCCCGTAATAACTTCCAATTTGTATTTTATCGCCCACCTTAAACGGCTGATCCAGTAGAATTACAATCCCACCAAATATATTTTTCAGGATATCCTGTGAAGCAAATCCCACTGCAATCCCCACGGTGGCAGTAACAGCAATTACGGTAGCAATGGGAGGTTGGAATATTCCTGCAATAACAACAAAGGAAATGAACAACCAGGAAACGATTCTGAATACAGGAATAATTCCTTTTATGGTGATCCTATAATGCGCACTTTTCTCGGCAAAAGCTTCTAATACATTGGAGATAATCCTGATAATAAAATACCCTATCAGCACAAATACTACTGCCCAAAAGATGTTTCTGAAAGATATAATATCAGAAATGGCAGGAGGCTCTGTAATATCGCCTTCCCCCTGCTCCTCTTCCGACCTGGCGAAGGGATTGCCATTGTTGATTACCAAAACCAGCGTGTCCTTGTTCGCTCCGGACATCAAAAGCGTAGAATCTCCATTTACAATAAATGGCCCTGAGTTATTAGAATGTACCGGGGAACTAAGCGTTGAATCCTGTCTGGTGAAAGATGAATCGTTTTTCTGTGCATTTGAACTAATTGACAAGAGGAAAAACAGACCAACCAAAGCGAGGCTGCAAATCCAGACTGCAATATTACTTGTTGATAATCTAGCATAAAAAGGAGCACCTTTTAACCTTTTAAGAAACGTGTTTTTTGTCATGATAGAAGGCATATCCTCAAATAAAGTTTCTTGATTGCAAAAGATTTACTGTCTGGCGATATAATAAGGGATTGATCATGTACCTGTTTTCTTCCTTTACGATGATACCATCATCATGAAGAAGTAATACTAACATCTTAAGGTCGTCTGCATCTTTGGACAAGATATCCGAAAGATCGGACTCTGAAAGCAGGTTGTGCAACAGCAAGGCATGAAGTATGGTTATCTTTTGCGTGGAAATAGCTCCCAGGAAACCAAAATGAACTGGATTTATAAAGCCAAAACTGATCACATTTCCCTCTACACCTTTGGTTGATCTGAGCCAATAGATAAGCGCCAGGCTCAAATTGTTTTTAGCGAATTTATTGAGAGACATGAAAAACTGCTTTTTGAGATAATCCTGCTTCTCGGCATCAGCGAGTTTTCTGTACTTTCTGCTAAGCCTGATTTCGGGCGAAGGTTCGAAGCGAATATTAAAACCACTCATCTGATGTCTCTTTAAAATCGCCTGCACAATTTGTTCATCTTTTAAGCCTTCCAGAAAATTGATGTATCCGAAAAAATCACTGATGTCTAAGATCTTGTCCAGATAATGCCAGGTGTAGGTGTGACAGGAAGAGACCCAAAGGATTTTTTTATTGGTTCCGGACATTATCTTTAACAGCATTTTTAACGTTTCGAACCCTCCAACCTTTCTCAGGTAAAACTGCTGCAAATTCTCTATTATAAAAATGTATCTGTCCGGGAGGTTGTTAATTTCGGCTACAATTTCATCGGCACTATCCGAATCCCTGATACCCAGGAATTGGCTAAGGGCAGTTAAAAGCGCTTTCTGATCTGGAACAGCCTGAAAATCCTTTCCGTGGAAGACTTTATAGTGGGTAGGAAGATCCCTGATAAAGAAATTGATCAGGGTGGTCGCCCCTGCACCTTTCTCCCCAACTATTACCACCGGCGCAAAGTGTCCTTTATCCCAATTTTCGTACGCTTTTTTTAAAATTCCCGTTTCGCGGGTGCGCTCTTCATAAAAACTTCGCTCTTTTAAAGGCGCAATATCAAACAAGCGCTGATATACAAAAGGTAACAAAGCAATGGAGGAATTTACCTCTGCCAGATAATCAGAAATTTCCGCTGAAACCAAAGTGGGTGCTTCTGCAAGACCATATTGATTTCTTAATTTTTGGTAATAGCTTACAGCTTGTTTGGTCGTTTTGTAAGAATAATTTCTGACATAGGGTACCGTTGTACGAAATAGCTCAAGTGCTCGTCCCTTATAGGCCCTTCCTCTCCCAAGCGCTTTAGCTTTTGCAATTTGTAGCTGTAAATCAAATATATTGTCTGTATCACTCAACTTGTCCAACTGCTTGTTAAAGTTGCTAACTGCTAAAAGCAATTTTGCAAGCACCTTTTCTCTGAGTTCAATAATTTCCTTCCCAATAGCTTCACATTTTGCCGCCGCCCGCTGCAAACCTTCCGTGGCGACGATGACAGCTTCCTCTATAGATTTATCTTCCTTTTCCAGCATTGCAAGTGCTGATTCTAAATTGAAATCCGATATACTACTCAATTCTATCAGAGACTTCTGCACCTTATCCAAATCCTGGACGATGGTGCTTTTTGTTTGACCGAGCAGATTCTTAAACTCCGGGAAAGTAGCATAGGTCAATAATTCATGAAGGGAAAAGCTTTGAAGATCGGAAGATCTGGTTTCCTTCGAAATTTCCTTGCTCTTAGAGAGGGTCGTGTTTCTTGGCAAGCGGTCAATTCTGCCCTCTAAAGCCGACTCTACCCCTCCTACCAAACCGGCAAGTCCTTGTTCTACCAGGGATTCTACTGCTTCAGGAACCTTCTTGTGCCTCAGGTCTTTTAAAATTGTCCTCCGCTCTTTTATAAGAATTGCCCTTAGCTCCAACTTTTCACCAGCGAACAGACTAACATTTTCTTCGCTCATCTTCAAAACAGCCGCAATAGTGTCTAAGTGTGAAAGAATATGTTGGTTGATTCGCAATTGCAGCGTTTCTGTGGTTTCATAGAAAGACTGCAACAGCGCATACTTTAATTCAAGGCGCTCCTCATCCATCCTCCACCTTTCATAAATTGCAAAGTGCGTGTTTGACCAGCGCTGGCTCAATGTGGCATAACTTCCGTTTAGCGAAGTGTGCTTCTTTACAATATTCTGACTGCTAAACTTATTACTGTTCAGTTCAATAGTGCCGACTTTGTGGTACGCATCCTGGAACCTTGAAAAAACCCGATCGAATATCCCGGAAGCTTTTAGGGCGATGCTTTTCTCAAAAATCTCAACTTCTTCTATTAATGCAGAACAGGCCTGACTCAGATTATTAGAGAGAATCACCGGAGCAGCTTGATCTATGCCCAGGTTTAAAATGGTTTCATCAGGCTTGTTGGTTAATTTTTGAAGTCTATGGCTGTTATCTGCCAATAAACGGTTGGCTTCATAGAGGAGCGCCTGCATTTCTAAAGCCAGCTCATCCCTCAGATAATAACTAACAAGCTGCTTCAAAGGTATTTGATGATACCAGACCCCGGGAGACTTCACAGGCTTTCTGAAAAGCTTTCTGAATAGGTTGGCTGTCTTTATAGGAAACTGGGATATTGAGTAAAATGACCTTTTATGGTATTTCAAAAGTCTTAAAAACAAAGAATCTTCCGGCTGAGGGAAAAATCGTTCCTTATTTTGCTCTATGGTTTTCTGAGTTTCGAGGCCCGAAATATAGATTTCAATTTCTTTATTGAAAGCCATGAACCGATCGTCGAAATTGCTATTTTTTCTTTCTGAGTATCGCAGCCCTACCCTTTGCTTCAAGGCCTCGTAAAATGTTCTGGTATTGAAAATCAGATTGCTGTTTTCTCTTTCCAGGTTTTTTTCATAGGCCGCAAAGATTTCTTCAGTTGAACCAATAAATTGCACTTGCTGACGAAGCTCATTGCTTAGCACCTCAAGAAACTGAGGCAACAAATTTGCTTTAGAAAATATATAGTGCTGTTTAAGTTCTATATCAATTAAAACTGGTTGAGGTAATTCCACTAAATTAGAATGATATTTATGGGTCGTTTATTCTCCAGAACATTTTAAACATACAAAAAATATTCAGGAAAAATAAGATTCCCCATACTAAACTCTAAATTCCAATATCAGCTCCTGTTTCAGCGGCAATTGGCGTGTCAGCCCCTCCTACCTAAAACCTCTGCTTTTTGGATCCACTTTGCACGTTGTTCCGAACTTGATCGCTTAATGATTCCAACGTAGGTTATTTTAACAGGCTTTATTCCGCAAAACTCCAGAATGGTTTTTTTAAGCTGGTTCACGCTAGGCCTTCCGTAAAACATTCTGTAGTACCAGCCGGGCTGATCGAGGGTAGTGATGATATGAGCAGTTTTACCGGTTAACAATTTATCCCACCAAACCGAATTGTCCCGGTACTTAAAGGCCATTCCGGGAAGGAACAGCCGGTCTATAAAACCTTTCATAATAGCCGGAAAACCTCCCCACCAGACAGGATGAAACCAAACCAAATGATCAGCCCACTGGATTTTCTCCCAGGCATCCACTAGGTCCGGCTCCCAATCCATTCGTTTCTGGTACCCATATTGCAGATTCGGATTGAAATTCAATTTTCCGATCCATACTTCTTTTACGGTAGCGCCCTTGTCTTCCGCGCCCCTGATATAAGCACGGGTTAAGGCATGATTAAAGCTCTCTTCGTTGGGGTGTCCGTTGATCACCAATATCTTTCTCATTTTGCTTGTTTTTTATGCATTTGCTGCATTGATGCTCTTACATCAATGCAGCAAATCCTTTTCACAGGCAAAAATATATGGTCCGCAGAAACTACTACCGGACAATTGTCTATAAAGCCAGGTCGCTGCGTAATCTGCTCAAATGTCGCGGGGTGATATTTAAATAAGAGGCAAGGTATTGCAGGGGAATGTGCTGAAGATAGCTGGCATGACTTTCCATAAACTCCTCGTAGCGTTTTTTAGCCGAATGCTTTTGGAGCAAAAACATCCTCTTTTCAAGCTCAATGTACTGAATCTCTGTGAGCATTTTACCGACTTTTAGCCAGTTGGGACTTGATGCGTAAAGCTTTTCCAGATCAGTCTTTTTTAAAACCTCCAAACTCAGTTCCGTAAGCGCCTGAATATTTTCTTCCGTTGGCTGCCCGGTGATCAAACTGGATAAGGCTGTCATCAAATTATCTCCGAAGGTGATACAATAAGTAATTTCCTCTCCGCTGTCTTTTGAATAGTAGGATCGTAGAATGCCCTCTTTGATATAAACCAATTGATTGCAGACACTTCCTTCCTTGATCAGGAATTCGCC
>CAZHZR010000227.1:3894-5368 GCA_964537095.1 uncultured Roseivirgaceae bacterium | reverse complement strand
TTTTTGAAAGATTAAGCTCAAAATTATATGATGAATTCGAAGACCTGGCTAACCTTCAAAACGAGCAGTAGTCTGAAGTGATATTTTGGAAGGGTACAACGGTTTTATGTGTCTCACCAAAGTATTTCCCGCTATTCCTGCATAAAAGATCCTTGCCGCTATTGCTTAACGTTATGCAATGCGTTACTTTTACGCCGAGTTTTCTCCTCTTGAAACTATTTCTAGACCAAGACCTGTCACGAGGTCGAGCAATAAATGAGAAACTACAACAGGGGCAATATTTGATTACGCTTGTAATATGGCGATAATCTTGCCGCTGCACTCATCTGCTCAATCAATCGCGATGAGCAGTTCATATCACTCCATATCCGAAGGTATTTCTTGATTATTTTTTTGTATAAAAATCAACGGTGGTTTTTATTGGAAGAAATTATTGATACTATTTAGAACCTTTACCAAAAATCCGAAATCGATTGCAGACTTGTTTGAGCATTTGTAGGCTGCTATTTTTTTAAAACGGATACCGATCAATTAACTAAAAAGCATTAAATCAATTTTTCCACCTTAACCTTTAAACTATGAAAAGATTTTACCAATTGTATGGCACACTACTGCTGTTACTCATTGGAACCAGTACCCATGCAAACATGTTGGATCTTCCAAATGTTGGAATGGAACCCGTTCTAAATGATAAGATTGATGGCTCACAAGGCATCTTGCAGGAGTTTACGATTACTGGACACGTGAGAGACGAGAATGGCAATGATTTCCCCGGCGTTGCTGTCGTACTACAAGGAACTACCACAGGTACAATTACAGATATGAATGGTCGCTACTCTCTTGCGATACCTGATGAAAATGCCATACTCCAATTTTCTACTGTTGGTTACCTGACAGAAGATATTTCTATACAAGGGCGTTCTGTGATAGATGTAGTATTGTATCCTGACATTGTATCGCTTAATGAAGTGGTGGTTACAGCACTGGGGATAGAAAGGGAGACGAAAAGACTTGGCTATTCGGCGACAGCAGTAGATGCAGAGGACCTTACCACAAACAGAACTACCAACCCGATGGAATCGCTTGTTGGGAAGGTGGCAGGATTAAATATAACGCCGCCCGCCGCCGGTGCTGGTTCAAGTACCCAGATACGTCTTCGGGGTCAAGCTGCATTTGCAGGCTTTAATAATTCGCCGCTGATAGTAGTTAACGGCCTGCCTATGGATCAGGGTGCCCGGGGCGCTAACGGAGGAGGCCCGGTGGCACAAAGAGACCGCGGCGACAATCTGCAAAATATCAATCCTGATGATATTGAGAGCATGACAGTTCTAAAAGGGGCTACTGCTGCTGCGCTTTATGGTTCCCGTGCGGCGAATGGAGCGATCATTATCACAACAAAGTCCGGTAAGAAGAATCAGGGAATTGGTGTGGATTTTACATCCAGCTATACCTCTTCGCAGCCTTTAAATTTCCT
>CAZHZR010000227.1:0-3794 GCA_964537095.1 uncultured Roseivirgaceae bacterium | reverse complement strand
GGCGAAAATGGCAGTTTCAGGGCATCTTTTTCAAATTCTGACGTGAAGGGCATTGTGCCGAATAATGAATATAAAAAGAACATTTTCAACGTAGGAGTCAATCATGATATTTCGCAAAAGCTTAAGCTTCAGTTAAATATCAACTATACAAATGAGAAGAACATTAATCCTCCTGCCATTGGTACGCAGGGTGATGGTGCTGTTAACTTCTTCACCAGAATGGGCATTTCCACACCACTGGAGGCTTACAGAGACAATGCCGTTGACCCTGCAACAGGTGCGGAGTACCGAACCAATGGGTTTATAGGAACAATTAACAACCCCTACTACCAAATGCAAAAAGGTCAGTTTTTTGAAGAGGAAAGAAATAAATTTCTGGGAACAGCCACATTGCGTTATCAGTTTTCTGACTGGCTCTATGCGCAAGGACGTTTTAACTATGACAGAGGCACAAGTTTCACAGAGTGGAATGCATTGAATGGTTCCGGCGCTACCACCCTGAATGATGAGTTTGAGAATTTTAGGGGGCGATACGATATACAACAGGATGAAACAGTGGATATAAATGCTGATTTCCTTATTGGTGGGAGCAAGACTTTTGGCAAATTCTCCGTCGATGCGAGTGTTGGAGGGAACACCTGGAGAACGCAGTTTCAGAGAAACGCGCAGTACTCAAGAAGCTTTATTGTTCCCGATTTGTACACAATCAAAAGCGGTTCGATGACCTGGGTAAATGAGTCTGACGAAACCCTTCTTAATTTTCAGCCATTTAGCTACAATGAAACCCGTGTCAACTCTTTATATGGTTGGGCGGAGTTTGGATACAATGATGTATTATATGTAAATGTTACTGCCAGACAAGACTGGTTCTCGGTACTAAATCCTGATGACAATTCTAAATTCTACCCCTCTGTTTCCGGTAGTTTTATTTTTTCTGAATTAATAGATCAGGATTGGCTGACTTTTGGTAAGCTAAGGGCGTCGTTGGCGGAAGTGGGTAGCGCTAATGGCGTGAACCCCTATGAAAATGTTTTGTCTTATAACCTTAACCCACCGATAAACGGGCAGACGTCAGCTGGTGTAAGAGGAGCATTGGCTCCCAATCCTATAATACGACCTTTTACGGTGGTGGAAAAAGAAATCGGGATCGAGATGCGGCTATTTGACAACAAGGTTCTTCTTGACGTTGGGGCATTCCATAAAGTAACGACAGATCAAATTGTGGAAGTAACCCTGTCTAATACAACCGGATTTAACAATGTAAAACAAAATAATGCTTCTTTGAAAAATCAGGGGCTGGAGACATTAATAGAGGTTGTTCCTATTGAAACCAATGATTTCAGGTGGGTTACATCATGGAACAATACCTACCTTGACACCGAAGTACTGGAGGTCGGCAATGAAAGTGGAAGCCTGTTGGTACTTAACTTTAATGGTACAGGTAATGAGTTTCTTGGAGAGTTAAGGTACACGGAAGGGTTGGCGATGAATCAATTGTATACAAGAACCTACCTGAGAAATGATGCGGGTGAGATTATCGTAAATGAAGACGGACGTTTGCTCGCAACAAACAGCAGTACTCCAGGTGCAGAAAACACAAACGGTTATCTGCCAGTCGGTAGTTCCATTCCAAAGTTTACAGGAGGATGGTCTAACTCGTTTGCCTACAAAAATTTTAGCCTCGGAGTACACATCGACTATAAATTCGGTGGTAAAGTAATGTCCGCCACGCATTTGAATATGTTGAGACAAGGGCATTCCAAATTGTCTTTAGAAGGTCGTCGTGAAGGTGAAAACGGCTTGGTGTTTCCTGCTGTATATGCTGACGGAAGTCCAAATACGAGTGTTGTCACGAATTTGCAAGGTTTTTATGCAGACTATAGAAACTTACAGATCGGAGATCCCTTTGTATTCAAATCAGATTTTGTGAAGCTTAGGAACATATCACTTTCTTATAATTTCACCAATGCATTAGAGAAAGTACCTGCTTTTAGTTTCATCAAAGGGCTTACGCTCACAGCATCTTGTCGAAACGTGGCTATTCTCTACAAGGATTTGCCTGGACTTGATCCGGAAGCGGTTCAGTCATCTGGTGACTTTAGAGCTGGATATGAAAATTCTGCGCTCCCTACCACGCGAAATTATAACGTAAGCTTAAATGTCAGATTCTAAAAATCACAATTTTTCTGAAAGATAGCATTCGGAAAACGCTGATAAAAAAAACACAATTATGAAAACGACAAAAAATTATATACTTATTGTTCTTATTCTTCTATTTGCTGGAGCATGCGACCAGGATTTTGTGGAAGTAAATACTGATCCATACGCCGTTACGGAAGTAGATCCGGCACTTCTTTTTGCAGGAAGTCAGCGTACCCAATTAGGAACCTGGGCGGCAGAACATACCATTGTTCAGCACTTTGTGAACCCCTACAACCAAGGCGCAACTTTGGGCTTTAATTTTAACGAAGATATAGATGGGGTCAACAATTCCAATTGGAACCAAATCTATCCGGGACCTATAAGGAATTTAACACAGGCATTGATTCTTCTGGAACAAGAGGAGACAGCACGCCCTAATCTGGAAAGCATGGTCCGGATATGGAAAGCCCAGGCGTTTATGGGGCTGGTAGACAACTATGGAGATGTTCCTTACAGCGAAACGGGAAGGGCAGTAAGCGAGCGTATATATAATCCGGAATATGAGGATGATGCGGCTATCTACGACGACCTCTATAGCGAAATTACGGGAGCCTTGGCTTCGCTGAATCCAAATGCTGACTTTGTGAGCGAAGATCTGTTTTATGGCGCCAAAGGATCCAATCCGACAACCACAGCGGCTGCTCAGGTTGAGAAGTGGCAGAAATTGGGTAACTCCTTGTTGCTCAGAATGGGCATGCGTTATTCTAAAATTGATCCCTCTAAAGCAGAAGACATTGTATCGGAGGCCTTTGCAGGTGGTGTGATGACATCTAATGACGACAATGCTTTCGTAGGAGGTGTCGGAGCGGTGCATGCAAATAATCGTTGGTTACGGGATTTCTCTTATTTCTATTATGCAGCACAGCCTTTTGTTGATCAACTAAAGTCTACCGATGACCCACGGGGAAAATTTATTTTGGGAAATTTTGAGGACCCGGCAGCGATCGGCAACGACCAATCTCCTGATACTGTATTAGCGAACCAGTTTGGAGCACCTGTCGGCGTTATTAGTACTACGCTTGCGGATCCAAATGGTTCCTACAGAGGTGCGCGCAAGGGGGGGTTGAACTACTCACAAATGAATATATGGGCAGTAGCATCGCCATCGGCGCCCGAATTCTGGGTGACCTACGCGCAGACTTCCCTGCTTTTGGCAGAGGCAGCAGTGCGAGGTTGGGTTTCAGGAGATGCAGCTACCTACTATGAAGAAGGAATCAGCGCTGACATGGAAATCTATAGCCTTTATCCAAATACCTTTCCTATTCCAGAGGAACAAATATCCGCTTATCTATCCGATCCCAAGGTCGATTATAGCCAGGTGACCACTGATGAAGAAGCCTTGGAACTAATCAATACCCAATATTGGATTGTAAATCTAAGAAATGGCACCGAAGCTTATGCAAACTTCAGAAGAACTGGCTATCCTGACCTGGAGCCGAACCTCTTCAACAATAACCTCAATGGGGGTTTTCCAAGAAGATTTTCTTATCCTGATGCGGAAGGTTCATCAAACGCCGCCAATTATGCCGAAGCAGCGTCTGCAATGGGAGGGGATAACATTTTGTCCAGGGTATTTTGGGACGTGCCATAAA
>CAZHZR010000226.1:0-5380 GCA_964537095.1 uncultured Roseivirgaceae bacterium | reverse complement strand
TTATTATGAAAAAGCTAACCTTTTTACTTGTCTGCTTCCTGCTGTTTGCAGGGGAGGCAGGCGCCCAGTCGGTCGACAATCGCGACTCATTGCTGAATTTCTTCGAAAAGACAAAGAATGACTTGTTCAGGGAAGTGGAGGGACTCACTCCTGAGCAATTGAAATTTAAGCCTTCCGCTGAAAAATGGTCGATCAGTCAGTGCCTGGAGCATATTGTGCTGACTGAACAAATGCTGTTCGCGATGACGAAGGACAGCCTTGCCGGGCCAGCTAACCCAGCTCGCCGCAACGAGGTGAAGATGACGAGCGACCAATTGATTGCAGGGATTCTCGACAGAAGCTTCCAGGCAAAAGCACCGGAGGGTCTTCAGCCGGCGGGAAAATATTCCCAGGCGGACGCGGCGTTAAAAGATTTTGAAAGTCAGCGGAAGGGGATAAAGGCTTTTCTGGGTCAGGTCGACATTGATAAGCTGAAAGATCATGTTAGCGACTCCCCCTTTGGTCCGATAAACGCGTATCACTCGCTCTTATTTATCGCAGGACATACGGGCCGCCATACCCTGCAGATTGCAGAAGTTAAATCACACGCCGATTTTCCGGGGAAATAAGCGTTCCTTGGCTGTTGACAAGGAATCGCCGAAGGGGATTAGCTTTCCTTCAACTGTAAAAGCGAACGGCTACCGGAATATACCGGTAGCCGTTCGCTTTTTGAAGTTTTATGCGTTTCCTCTTAAATAGGAAGGTATTTATTTCTGTTGGGACAGGAAAGTCACCAAGGAAGCAAATTCTTCCATAGAAAGTGAATTTGCCAATCCGGCTGGCATCATGGACATTTCCAGTGTTTCGCGCGAAGCGATGTCTTTGGTGTTGATGATATGTTCTTGTCCGGCAATGTCTCTCAATGCAATGCGGGTAGCCGACTGCGAAGTGACAAAGCCCATGTAGCTATTGTCATCTTTGGTCATGATCAGCACCGAGGCAAATCCTTGAGCAATGGATGCGTTGGGCTTTAAAATAGACTCGGCAATTTGCTCGCGGTTCATTATGGACCCTACCTGGCCCATAAAAGGTCCTTTCAGAGGCTCTCCTTTGTTTAGACTGTGGCAGGCGCCGCATCCTTGTTTCTGGAAAATGGCTTTGCCTTGCGCTGCATTGCCTGGAATCTTTTCGATGGCAAGCATGACATCCTCAATGGATGTTTCTCCGATTTGCCCCTGCTTGCTTTGAATTTCGGTCAGGTCGACGGCTGGTTCGTTGTTTTGTGCTAGCTCAGTTTCCTGCGGGCCGAATTCGGGGATGCTCATTTGAAATTTCTCGTTCAGATCGGCGAACCATGCCTGATCGGCTGTGCTCGCTTTGGCACGTTCGGCCGCAAGGAAGCTTTTAATCTTAGCCGACTCTTCCCAATCGGTGGTCTCGTAGTAAGGGCCATGGCCGTCGGGGCGGGTGCTCCACCAGGTTTGTCCTTGATAAGGCGTTTCTTTTTTATAAAGTCGAGACAAGCCCGTTAATATTTGATTTTTCAGCTTCTGATCACTGGTTGTTCCGTAAGCTGCAATGAGTCCGTCGACCGCTTTCGGATGGTGCATATAGCGTAATACCCAAAGTGCGAGGTCGGAATTTGGTCCGCCGATCGCGTCGACCGAGGCTTCCACTGCGTTTAGCCCAACGAGTGCCTGCACCGCCAGGTGAGCATTGATGATCTCAGCATTCGGTGTGGCATGCGGACCTTCGGTATTTTTTTCAGGTGCTTGAAAAGAAGCGGGAACCTTGATTTGCAGTAGGTGACTAATCGCATCCTGTTGGCCCAGTCGTCCTAAACCTACAATGGCAGCTGCCTGAACACGCGGTGATGCATCAGAAATGCCTTTTACGTAAAGGTTCATCGGAGCCTTCGCAGCTGTCTTGCGCCGGTCGGCCATGGCGCGCAATATAAATTCGCGAACGTCGGCATCGGATTCCAGTTTAGCCAGTGCAGAAATACCATCGGCACCGGTGATTTGGGCATAGGTGAAGATAGCGGCTACGCGGTTGCTAAGCGGTAGAGAACGGTCAGAAGCAAGAGCCAGTACCGGCTTTGCGGTGTTCTTCGCCGGGCGGGTGAGCAGTTCCTGCTGTGCTGCAAGGCGAGCTACGGCACTTGCTGATTTTAACAGGCTGATCAATTCCTTCACCGACGATTTTTTGACGTCAGGGAAGGCCTTGAAGGTCCATCCTTCCGGCACTACACGCACAATAAATCCTTTGTCGGGGCTGCCTGAATAGCCTGCGCCATCCCATGCTGCCAGAAACAGTCGGCCTGATCCGTCGACATCCAGGTCGGTAATTTGCGGAAGGCGAATAAAATCTTCTTCCTTCTGCGTGAAGCTGGCTGCGTTTTTTGTTACACGATGGATATAAAGTTTATTGTTTCCCCAGTCGGCCATCATGGGCACCTGATTGAAGGTTGCTGGCCAGGTTGGCTCGTCCATAAACAGCGCTCCGGTTCCCGATCCGCCACCAAGGTCGGCCAGTCCGGGTAAAATTTCTTCGGTAAAGTTTTTGAAGAGCAAAGGGTAACCGTATTCACCCGACTGGATATGATGACTGAAACGGATATTCCATCCTCCGCCATCGTTGGTGTTTCCGCGGGTAAAGATATTCATGAAAGGGTCGATGGCCACATCGTAGATATTCCGCATGCCGTGCGTATATACTTCCATCTCCGTTCCGTCGGGGCGTACCCGCAGAATTCCGCCGCCATGCATGGTCAATTTGGTTCCCTCTCTGTCGACCGCATTGTAAAAGCCGAAATCGCCGACCGCAATGTATATCCATCCGTCGATTCCCATCCGAATTCCATTAGTCGCATGATCTACTCCGCGATCCTGAATAAACTTCGGTGAGCTGATGTTTTCAATAAGTGGTTTGGAAGGACCGTCGGCAATTCCATCGCCATTCTTATCTTCAAATACAACCAGGTCCATTCCGGTGGCTTTGCCTGTTTGCTCAGAAAAGTTGGCGTGCAAAACAAAGAGCTGATCGCCGTTGGCGATGATGCCGCGCGGGTTATTTACTTTGGCATATTCGGTATGATTATCTATCTTTCCATCGTTATTGCTGTCGATCAGTTTAACGATACTGCCTTTTCCGGGCTCTTTGCCCAGCGAGCCCATCTTATCCACGCCGACGTAAACTTCGCCGGTAGGTGTTACAGCCAGAACAGCCGGACTTGGCGTAATGTGCGGTCCGGCAAAGGGAGTCATCGTGAGTCCGTCAGGAAAAGCAATCCCACGGGGAAGGGTGTCGGCGACAGAAACCGATGTTTGCTGGCGCGGGGCCTTCGATTCTCCCCAGTTCATGAAAAAGCTGAAAAAGGTAAGAAAGGCAAAAAGTAAACTAAGTTGAATTTTGAACATGATGCTTATTGAGTTTTTGATATTTTAGCGGGACCAATTTAATAATTTATTAATCGGAACTGCATATCAATTGTCATATAGATAAAAACGAATAAATATACCACCACCTATGAAGAGAATTTTTCTGTTATTACTTAGTTACGTTTTCATTACTGCCACGGCTAATGGGCAGACCAATCCGCCTGTAAAACCCTACGGAGCGCTGCCGAGCGACGATCAAATGCGCTGGCAAAAGATGGAGTATTATATGTTCATCCACTTTGGGCCGAATACCTTTACCGATAAAGAGTGGGGCGATGGGCGGGAAGATCCGAAGGTGTTTAATCCGACCAACCTGGATGCCAGGCAATGGGCTCGTACAGCGAAAGAAGCAGGGATGAAAGCCATCATTATTACGGCAAAACATCACGACGGGTTCTCCTTGTGGCCCAGCCAGTACAGTACGCATACGGTACGCGAGAGTGGCTGGAAAAACGGGAAGGGCGACATCCTGAAAGAACTCTCTGATGCCTGCAGGGAATACGGACTGAAATTCGGTGTTTACCTGTCGCCCTGGGATCAGAATCATCCCGACTACGGTACCGAGAAGTATAACCAGATTTTTGCCAATACGCTGAAAGAAGTGTTGACCAGCTATGGAGAAGTGTTCGAGGTTTGGTTCGATGGAGCCAACGGCGAAGGCCCTAACGGAAAGACACAGGAATACGACTGGGAACTGTTTCACAAAACGGTTTATGAGCATCAGCCGCAAGCCATTATCTTCAGTGATATCGGTCCGGGCACCCGCTGGATCGGCAATGAATCGGGCTATGCCGGCGAAACCAACTGGAGTACGCTAAATATTGAAGGTTTCGGAGTGGGAAAAAACGCACCTCCCCAAAAAGTGCTGAACACGGGGAATGAAAATGGAAGCCACTGGATTCCAGGCGAGGCCGACGTATCTGTACGTCCGGGATGGTTTTTTAGCCCTCATTCCAATGATAAAGTCAAGACCCTAAGTCAGCTCCTGACCATTTATTATTCGTCGGTTGGCCGTAATGCCAATCTGCTGCTGAATGTTCCGGTCAGCCGGGAGGGACTGATCCATAAAAACGATTCTACGGCTTTGATGGAACTCCGACAGGTGCTGGATGAGAGTTTCAAAACCAACCTTGCCCTTGGGAAGGAAGTGGTGGTCAGTGTTAATAAGCCATTTTCAAAGAATTTAACGGATGGCGACTTTGAGAGCTATTGGGCAGCTCCGGAGAAAGACCTTACAGCCAGTTTGCTTGTCGACCTGGGCGAGGAAACCACCATTAATCGCTTGCTTCTGCAGGAGTACATTCCAATGGGACAGCGGGTGAAGGCCTTTCGCGTAGAATACTGGAACGGGAGTTCCTTTGTTGAACTCGACCGGCAAACGACCATCGGATACAAGCGTATTCTGAAGTTTCCGACGGTGAAGACCAACAAGTTGCAAATTCATCTGGAAGCCAATGCAGCGCCGGTTCTTTCTGAGATACAGCTTTACTTCGCTCCTGAAATCAGCGAACAAAGTGGTGGAAGCGCTGCTAATTCAGGCTTTTCGACGAAGAAGTGGAAAGCAGTGGGCATGCCGGCCTCGCTGAAACCTCAAAATGCTTTCGACGGCGACTCAAAAAGTTTGGTAGTGATCCGGGATGCAAAAGATGAGGAGCAACACTTCACCGTGGATATGGGAAAGGTACTGGATGTAAGTGGATTTACCTATACGCCTTCGACCGCAGAAGAGCAGGATGGAAATATTTATCGCTATAATTTTATGGTCAGCACCAACGGAAGGAATTGGACGAACCTGATAGAAAATGGAGTATTCGGAAATATTAAAAATAATCCGATAATGCAGCAAATCAGTTTCGATAAGCCGCATAAGGCGCGTTATATCAAATTGCAGTCGTTGCAATCGGCCGATGGGAACAGGAATAAAACCACCATAGCCGAGTTGGGGGTGATTGTTAGCCAAA
>CAZHZR010000225.1:3291-5425 GCA_964537095.1 uncultured Roseivirgaceae bacterium | reverse complement strand
ACTGAATTGTCTTTCACAGTCAGAGGTGCTACTACAATACCATCCACCAATACATTTTTTAAACCAGGTGCTTCAAAAGTAATCTCTGTTCCCTCAGAAATAACCATCCCCCGGTTTTCATGCATATGAATGCTGATAGGTTTGTCAGACGAAAAACCTGTCTTCTGGCTTTTAAATGCTGTTCCCTTACGAACAAAATAGAATGCTATGTCATTGCTTTTGCGTCTAAAGACAGTGGCCTGTCCTTGAAATTTCAGGTCGTTGAGCTCATGTAAAGAAGAACCTGAAGACTCCAGGAGGTAGTCGTTGATGCCATCTCCATGATCTATGCTTGCTCCGGTTGTGCTTCCATCGGCTATTCTTTGGATCTCAGGTTTTGGATGATTTTTGTCAGAAGGAAAAATAACTGTCACAACATTTCGTGCTTTCGATTTGTCCATTGCGTAGGTAGAATATAGAAAGTCAGCAATAATGTTTTGGCTTTCCGTGGAGTGACCACCTAACAATACTCCCTTTTTTATTACTACATTATCCGGTGTAGTTCCCAAAAACAAATTAACGAATACGTCATTTTTGGAGTAGTTTGGCCCCACTTTCCACTGATATTCCAGGTTTTCAGAAATAACAGAATAATTGGAAGAGTTTGGGTGCAAGGCAATATTGATACTATCCCCACTGCTATTTCCTTGTACCTCATCGAAAAGCACAAAGTAGCCAGGCTTGTTATTTTGTGGATGCACGAATATGAAATTACGTTGATGTTTTCCATTTGGTAGCGCATCTCCTGAGTCGCCTGAAGCATAATCAAACAAGGTACTGGTAAACCCTTCTGAAATGCCATTGCCCGTTCTGGATTGATGGTTTACATGATCTATCTGTACAGTATTTCCTGAGATTGCTGTTTCATTTATATATTCCCAGGAAAAGTCGAATGCGCCTTTGTTCCAACCATTATACCCTACATTTCTGATTACATCTTCACCAAAAGCAGCAATGTTTATAGCATTTACCTCTTTATGTTGGTGATAATCTCCTAAAATGGTAGCATTCCACATTGCGCCACTAAGTGATGATTCAGAGAGGTCGTTTTCCATAAACCAGGCGCCGCCATCAGAGAATATGTCGCTGGTAGGTTTGCCTGGGTTTGGCAAGGGATCTGTCATTAACACATAATGGAGTAAACGAGCGGGCGGCGGCGTGTTCCCAATAATTCTGGAAGCCAATGCACCTGCTTTCTCGGAAAACTTTGATGCCCTGTATCCCGCAATACCGGAAGCGGTGAACAGCTCAGGCTTGGAATCGCCGAAGGTAAAATACCTTCTTGTGGGCGTATTCGAATAGCCGTATATCCACTCATAACCCCGTTTTATCCGGTTGTCTCCATATACATCATGTATTTTCTGTATATGAATAATATCCATGAAGGTGGTTTTTGCGTCACGGTGTCTGGTGCCGGTTATCCTATGAGTATAAGTAGGGCCAGGGGCAAAAACGCCATCCTCAGTTATATAGGCGTACAATTGTTGTATATATTCCTGTATAGACGGATGGCTGGCATCACCTTGATACAAAGCCCATAATCCACGTGCTCCGTATTTGTTCAATCCCCAGCTACTGGTACCCGTATATAAAAACTCGGCGGCTGTGCTTATTTCACCGTGAATTTTATTCCTTTCCTTTTTACTTAAGTCGCCATGTATGATGTCCAGCGCAAGAATGGAATTATAGATGGCATCGCCCGCAGGAACATGATAAAGCCATCCGTTGGAATAAAAGTCGCGGTCATTGTGGAGATGGTCCCAATAGGAAAGATTTTCTTTTATTTTATCCACATAAAAAGGTCGGTTTTCCGCATCAAGAATATAAGCCAGTGCGCTTGCACTCATAATATCGCTCAGGACTGAGGCGCGAACCAATGGCTCCCGGTCTAAGTAATTAGAATAAGAATTGTTCTTATCCAGTGCAAACTCAATCGCTTTTTGCTTCATTTCAGACCAGGGCGCATCTTCCGCACGTTTTTGAAGCGCTGCAAAATCGCCTTTTGAAACTAATAAAAACGGATGGGCTTTGCTTGCCTGAGCAAGTAAAGGGTAATTTCCAACATTGGTTAATAATATAAACAGTGCGGTAATAA
>CAZHZR010000225.1:0-3191 GCA_964537095.1 uncultured Roseivirgaceae bacterium | reverse complement strand
TTCATGTAAACAAAGCTTGTGTAATGTTTAATTTTTCTGTTTCTTTACTTTTATTGCGATAAGCTTTAAAAAAAATAACACATTTTAATTATTACTACGATGGAATTTTTCACGAGGGGAAGGTTTGTTGCTGTTATGCTCTTTTTAACTATCGGCACCTCCCCACTATTAGCCCAGGATAACAAATCGTATAAGCGGGTTTATTTATCTGGAAAAGATGCTGCCAACACAGTGGATTGGGATTTTATGGTTACGGAGGGACAGAACAGTGGCACGTGGACAAGCATACCCGTGCCCTCAAATTGGGAATTACAGGGATTTGGTTCTTATAATTACGGCCACGACCACCACCATAATAAGGATAGAAAAATAGCGAAGGAACAGGGACTGTATCGCCATCGTTTTGATGTACCCAAAAACTGGAAGAATCATTCCATCAATATTGTTTTTGAAGGCGCCATGACTGATACAAAGGTGAGTATTAATGGAAAATCTGCAGGAAATATTCATCAGGGGGCCTTTTACAGGTTTAAATACGATATTACTAAACTATTGAAGTATGGGGAAGAAAATCTTCTGGAGGTAAATGTGGCCAAACATTCTGCTAATGAGTCAGTAAATCAGGCAGAACGACAAGGGGATTTTTGGTTATTTGGTGGGATCTTCAGGCCTGTGTATCTGGAAGTACTTCCCGAACAAAATTTCGAAAGAATAGCCATAGATGCGAGAGCCAATGGAGATTTTACAGCACAGGTTTTTATCAATAAGCCTAAAGCTAAAACAACCGTACATGTTGATTTGCTCACTATTGATGGGGAAAAGGTTGGAGAAACCATACGCACTGCTGTAGAACCAAAGGCTGCCTCAACTACCATTTCAGGACGATTTGACAATATTGATGCCTGGAACCCCGAATGGCCAACGCTATATGTGGCCAGAGTCTCACTTTTCCAAAACGATAACTTGCTTTACCAAAAAGACGAACGCATCGGTTTTAGAACAGTAGAACTGAAGAAAAAAGATGGCTTTTACATCAACGGAAAGCGGGTTATTTTTAAAGGGGTAAACAGACATTCCTTCTGGCCAGAAACCGGCCGTGCCTTGAGTAGGCAAAATCATTTGCAGGATATCATGCTCATGAAGGAAATGAACATGAATGCAGTGAGGATGTCTCATTATCCGCCAGACGAAGAATTTTTGAATCTCTGCGATTCCCTGGGATTATTCGTTTTGGATGAGGTAACAGGTTGGGCACAAAGTTACGACACCATTGTGGGGCCTAAGGTTATTAAAGAAACTGTATTGAAGGACGAAAACCATCCAAGTGTAGTAATATGGGATCATGGAAATGAAGGTGGTTGGGATTTCGCCAATGAAAAATGGTTTCATACTTATGACATCCAAAAAAGACCGGTAATTTATCCCTGGTTAAAAGGGAATGGGGTAGATGCCTTCCACTATCCCGACTATCATATGGGGGTCAATCGAATGTATAAAGGCGATGACGTTTTTATGCCTACTGAGTTTCTGCACGGACTTCATGACGGTGGACATGGTGCAGGACTGGCAGATTATTGGTCCAATTATTCCTCAAGCCCATTGTTTGCAGGTGGATTTTTATGGGTTTTCGCAGATGAGGCTGTCGTAAGAACGGATCAGGGTGGAATTCTGGATGCTGCCGGAAACTATGCACCTGATGGCATAGTAGGACCCTATAGGGAAAAGGAAGGTAGTTTTTATACGATTAAAGAAGTTTGGGCACCCATTCAGATTAAACCGGTGGTCGTCGATAAAAATTTTGAAGGTGAAATGTTTATTGAAAACACCTATTTATACACGAACCTTGATAAATGTTCCTTTACCTGGTCTCTTTCGTCTGTCAACGATTTTTCAGATGAGGCTATAGTTGGTTCAGGAAGTTTGCAGGACGTAAATATACCCCCTGGCGAAACAAGGCGTATCAAGCTCGATATTCCTGATAACTTTTCCGATGCGGATATATTTTCTTTGTCGGCAAAAGATTTTTATGGAAGGGAAATATACACATGGACCTGGCCAATTAAGCAGCCTGAGGAAGTGGCAAAAAGCATCGTTGCAAAATCAGATGCTCCTTCTGGTGTCATTGATATTGCGGAGAAGGGCGATGTATTAGAAGTAAAGGTTGACGAAATGAGCTTCCATTTCAATATATCAAACGGGTTTTTGGAAAAGATCGATAAAGGCACAGGTGTGGTATCGCTCAATGGAGGGCCATTACCAGTAGGAACAGAAACAACCGTGGAAGATGTTGCATGGGAAAAGGACAAAGAAGGCAATTTTATCTTAAAAGTAAATTATGATGCCCACCCGAAAACTGTACAATGGACATTGACAAAAGCTGGATTGCTGAAGTTGGAGGTTGCCCCCTTGCTTATTCGCAAAGACGATATTGATTACATTGGGATTTCATTTAATTACCCTGAGGAATTGCTTGAGGGCGTTCGTTGGCTGGGTAAGGGACCTTATAGGGTATGGAAGAACAGAATGAAAGGGACTGAATTTGGCGTATGGCAAAAGGATTATAACAATACGATGACAGGTGCAAGTACCGAGCGGCTCGTTTACCCTGAATTTAAAGGTTATCATGCAAACATGTATTGGTTGGAATTGCAGACGAAGGAATCATCGTTTACTATTCTCACCGAAACTCCAGGCTTGTTTTTCAGGCTTTACACCCCGGGTGTTCCTGAACATGCCACCAAAACCGTAACGCCGCCTTTCCCGGAAGGTGATCTGTCCTTTCTTTATGAGATTCCTGCAATAGGTACTAAATTTAAGGATGCTAAGCTATTAGGGCCATCTTCTCAAAAAGGAACAGTTAGATACCACAATGACGATGAAGCAAAGCCAATAATATTGTGGTTTGATTTTAGGGACTAAGCATAACAGACGAAGATGGAATCAGGCAGAAGCTGGGTAGTAAAGGAGGGAAATCGCATTTAACTTTCACAATACGTCAGCCATCAAGTTGACTTTTGCAAAACTGTTCTGTTTGTCATCCAGAAGAGCCCGCCCCGTTGAATAACGGGGAAGCTTGTTGTTTAATGGCAGTGCAATTGACGTTAACGTAGAAGCTTGACAATCGACTGTAATGCTAGTTTTTAACAAGTTTCCTGCCTGGATGACACTGATTCTGAAACAATTACCTTGAT
>CAZHZR010000224.1:1354-5430 GCA_964537095.1 uncultured Roseivirgaceae bacterium | reverse complement strand
TATAATTAGTCTTAGGAGGAACCTTAAAAGATTAGTTGCTCTAACTGTGAGCGACTAATCTTTTTAGGAAGTCAAAACGCTATTTAAAATACTCAAATATTTAACTCTCAATAGCAAGCCACAATAAAAATATTGCAGGAGTGCTAGGCCGAATTCATGGTTCTTTGCCCCCTTGCCCTCAATAAGTTGAGAGATGATTTTCAACTGGAGTTTTCAAGTTGAGATAGTTGATTGGTTGCCGTCAGGTGGGAGCACCTGGCGGTTTTTTTTAAGTTTCAGGGCAAGAGCGTTAACTACAGGATAGCTTGCGGGCGCGCAATGAGTGGACGCGATTTAATGCAATAGACGATGAGGAGCCACAAATAATCAATATGAATGAAGGGGAAATCAAACCTGACTATGAGTATGCAGAATGGTGGACGAAATCTGTTGCCGATCATATCAAAATAAAGAAATCGAAACACAAAGTGGACAAACCAGGAAAGCACACCCTTAAAATTTGGATGATTGATCCGGGAATTGTTTTCCAAAAGTTCGTTATTGATGCCGGCGGTTTAAAGCCGAGCTACCTGGGACCGCCCGAAAGTAAGCTTATGTCGGAAGGGTCAACACGCAAATAGAACGGTAAGACTTTGATGTTCTTTTTTCGTAATTTGAACCGGAGAAATTAGCCAACGGGTTTTTCATCAGTTGCACTGCAGCTATTCTGGAATGATTGACCTACATCTTATTGTTGCAGGACTTCGAGTGGGCTGTTCGCGGTTATTAAAGGGTTTAGGCCTTTCGCCCTACCACTAAGTCAAGGCTTGTGAATTTTGAAGCGGGGATCAATAGAAATTAATAAATTTAAACAAAATATAATCAATGGACTCATTTACATGCGAGCCTCACACAATGGGACGAGCGCCTCTAGGCTTAAGATCTTTTTCTTATTTATGGTTGCTATTGTTGGTAGGCTTTGCTCCTTTCAGCTTGTTGGCCCAGACTGGCCAATCTTATATCAGTAATAATAAGCAAGCAGGTGCCTTTCCTCTATCCGTTGCTGGTAAGTCTTCTCCATTATTCATTAGCGGTGAAGACTTTCCGGGGGCAATCAGGGCATTAGAAGACCTCAAGGCTGATATAGGACGGGTTACCAATGCTGAGCCGCAACTGACCGTCGGGAAAAAGACACCAAAGGCCAAAGAAATTGTCTTGGTAGGTACGCTAGGCAAAAGCCCATTGATTGACCAACTTGTAAAAAGCAAAAAACTGGATGTTTCCCGAATTGCCGGTAAATGGGAGACACATATTATACAGGTAGTTGAAAAGCCTATGAAAGGCGTTGACCGCGCATTGGTGATTGCTGGCAGCGACAAAAGAGGTACCATTTTCGGGATCTACGATTTGTCTCAACAAATTGGTGTGTCGCCCTGGTATTGGTGGGCAGATGTGCCGGTTAAACGTCAGGAGCATCTTTATGTATTACCAGGAGTCCATACCAAGGGGGAGCCAAAAGTAAAATATCGTGGTATTTTTATTAACGATGAAGCGCCGGCACTATCAGGCTGGGCTTTCGAAAAATTTGGCGGTTTTAACTCGCAGTTTTATGAGCATGTATTTGAGCTCATACTCCGGATGAAGGGAAATTACCTGTGGCCGGCTATGTGGGGGAGGCAGTTTTATGTAGAAGATACACTCAATCCGGTGAGAGCCCATGAGTACGGTATTGTCATCGGTACTTCACATCACGAACCCATGATGCGCGCCCATGCAGAGTGGGAGCATTTTGGAGAAGGAGCCTGGAACTACAAAACCAATAAGGAAACGTTGCAGAAATTCTGGCGCGAAGGGATTGAAAGAATGGGTGAAAACGAAAGTTTTGTTACAATCGGAATGCGGGGAGATGGTGATGAAGCCATGTCGGACGAAACTGAGATTTCCTTGTTGGAAAGGATTGTAGACGAACAGCGTCAGATCATAGAAGAGGTGACCGGAAAAGACGCTTCTGAAACCCGGCAGGTGTGGGCCTTATACAAAGAGGTGCAGGATTATTATGACGAGGGAATGCGCGTACCAGACGATGTGATGCTGTTATTGGCAGATGATAACTGGGGAAATCTCCGAAAATTGCCTGCCCTTGGGGATACGCTTCGTAAGGGCGGCTATGGCATTTACTATCATTTTGACTACGTGGGTGGACCTAGAAATTATAAATGGATCAACACCAATCCCATTGCAAGGGTATGGGAGCAGATGCATCTTGCCTATCAATATGGTGCTAATGAGATGTGGATTGTTAATGTTGGGGACATTAAACCTATGGAACTCCCCACTTCATTCTTCTTAGACTACGCTTGGAATCCGGAGAAATGGCCTGCAGAAAGTTTGCCCCATTACACGGCACTTTGGGCCGAACAACAGTTTGGTGAAAAATTTAGAGATGAAATCGCCGATATGCTGACGAAATACACCATGTATAACGGGCGCAGAAAACCGGAATTATTGTCACCTGACACTTATAGCCTGAGCAATTACCGGGAGGCCGAAAGAATCGTGACCGAGTACAATGCACTGGCAGAAAAAGCTGAAGAAATATATGGCTTATTAGCGTCTGAATATAAAGATGCGTATTATCAACTAGTGCTATACCCCGTTAAGGCAAGCGCAAACCTAAACGAACTACACATAACAGTTGCAAAAAACAGGATGTATGCGGAACAGGGAAGGGCCGCAACTAATGAACTTGCTGAAAAAGTAAAGGTCTTATTCGAGAAAGATAAGGAGTTAAGTAATTTCTATCATACTGAGGTAGCAGAGGGCAAGTGGAACCACATGATGTCGCAAACGCATATCAGCTATACCTACTGGCAACAGCCGGAAAAAGACGTGCTGCCTGACACTGAAAAGGTACAACTTCCTGCTACAGCAGAAATGGGTGTTGCGATAGAAGGAACCGCCGGCTGGTGGCCTGCATCGAAAGAGGAGGCGCTTTTGCCTGAATTTAACGGCTTCGAAAAGAATGAACGATTCATTGAAATTTTTAATCGTGGGAAGGAGCCATTTGAATATAAAGTTTCTATGGATAATTCCTGGGTGAAGGTGAATCCTGCAAAAGGAAAAGTTGAGCAGCAAGAGCGCGTTTGGGTGAGCATTGACTGGGCGAAGGCACCAAAAGGTGAATCAAGAGTTCCCATTACTATAACCGGACCTGATGGCAAAGAAGTAAAAGTTTATGCCCTTATTCGCAACCCTGAATCACCAAAGTTAACTGATGTTACCGGCTTCGTGGAAAGCAACGGCTATATTTCTATGGAGGCAGCGCATTTCACGAAAGCAATAGCTTCAAACGGAATAGAGTGGAAAATTATTCCGGATCTGGGAAAAACCCTTTCTGGCGTTACAGCCTTCCCTGTGACTGCTCCCGAACAAGCACCGGGCGGCGACAGTCCGCATTTGCAATATAAAACACACTTTTTTAGTTCCGGAGAAGTGAAAGTTCATGTATATGTATCCCCCACCTTAAATTTCCACAACAATGAAGGCTTGAAGTATGCCGTTTCCATTGATGATGAAGCACCCCAGATTGTAAATCTGCATGCAACTCCGCAAAACTGGGACAAAGATGTAGCGGATAACATTAAGATTTTAACATCTAATCACGTTTTAAAAGAGGCAGGCGAGCACACTATCAAAGTTTGGATGGTGGATCCGGGGGTGGTTCTGCAAAAAATAGTGATTGACACGGGAGGATTAAAGCAAAGCTACCTGGGGCCGCCTGAGAGTTTTTTCAAATAAATCTGTTAGATTTAGGAAAAATTTGTGTCGATAAAGAATTGAGATTAGATATTCATCCATTGATTTCCCTCAGGGAGGATGAATATTTGATCAAAGATTCCAACCAGAATCGATCGGAACTAACAGAAAACCAATTATCTACGCATGAAAAATATTACCCGATTTTTTATCCAAATACCTCTTATGATGGTGTTAAGCATGATGATGCTAGAAACTGCTTACGGACAGTCTCGCGAACACTTTCTAAACCCTATACTCTCCGGATTCTACCCTGATCCCAGCATCACCAGAGTTGGAGA
>CAZHZR010000224.1:0-1254 GCA_964537095.1 uncultured Roseivirgaceae bacterium | reverse complement strand
ATCCTGTGTGGTTACCGGAGGTAAGCGGGATTGATCCTTCACTGTTTTTTGATGACGATGGCAAAGCTTATATTATCTACAATAGTGAGGCTCCGGACGATAAGCCTCTGTACGATGGACACCGTACCATTCGAATCAATGATTTTGACTACAAAAACTTAAAAACCGTTGGAGCAAATCAGGTTTTGGTAAACGGAGGTGTGGATATTTCCACAAAGCCGGTATGGATAGAAGGACCGCATATTTACAAGAAAGACGGTTATTACTACCTCATGGCTGCAGAGGGGGGAACAAGTGTGAACCATTCCGAAGTCATTTTACGAAGCAAGGATGTAAAAGGGGAGTATATCCCATGGGAAGGAAATCCGATTCTTACCCAAAGGCATTTGCCTGCTGATAGAGAGAACCCGGTATCAGCGACCGGCCATGCAGATTTGGTTGAAACGCAGAACGGCGAATGGTGGGCAGTGTTTTTGGCCACAAGGCCTTATGATGCAGTAGATTCTTACAACATGGGCAGGGAAACTTTTCTTGCTCCGGTAAGCTGGAACGATGGCTGGCCGGTGATTAATCCGGATTTTGATAAAGTGCAGTTTTCCTATCCTGTACCTGATTTACCTGCCGGAAAAAAGGCGGAGCTTCCCATGAACGGTAATTTTACTTACAAAGATGATTTTGAAGAAGCTAAACTGCCACTGAATTGGCTTGTGCTACGTACGCCCCGTTCACAATGGTACAGTTTAACTGCTCCCAAAGGAAGTTTAACTCTAGACCTTAGGCCGGAAACTATCACAGGTAACGGAAATCCGTCTTTTGTGGCGAGAAGGCAACAGCACAATACCGGTAGCGCAAGCCTTAAAATGGAATTCAAGCCCGCAGCTGCCAATGAATTTGCGGGTCTCACTACCTTTCAGGGCGAGAGGAATTATTATGTTATCGGAAAAACATTAAATAAGTCTAAAGAATCCGTAGTCCAGCTACTAAAGTCCAAAGATACTGATGGCTCATCACCTGCCGAGGTAACAACAGTCTTGGCCGAAATAAAACTTAGTAAAGCGGAGGCTAATAAGCCCTTGTTCCTAAAGACGGAATTTAACGGCGGCGATTACGCTTTTTATTATGCTACCGAGCAAGGCAAGTGGAAACTGCTAAAAGATAAAGTAGATGGCACCTTTCTTAGCACACGTGTTTCAGGGGGCTTTGTAGGAACTACCTTGGGAATGTATGCCACCTCACATGGCAAAGAATCCAAAA
>CAZHZR010000223.1:0-5430 GCA_964537095.1 uncultured Roseivirgaceae bacterium | reverse complement strand
ATATACCTGACATTCTTCAAGTAGTTATAAGTGTTACCGCACCAAAACCTGCATTCTGTGTGCATCCAATTTTACGAGGATAAACAGCAGTATGGTAAAAGACCACAGCGAAGAACCACCATAACTAAAAAAAGGCAGCGGAATACCAATCACGGGCGCCAATCCTATGGTCATACCAATATTTACAAGAAAGTGGAAGAACAGTATAGAAGCTACCGAATACCCATAGGCTCTCGCAAATCTGGATTTTTGCCTTTCAGCAATAAAAACAACCCTTAGCAAAAGGAACATAAACAGACTAATTAGAACCAAACTTCCAATCCATCCATGCTCTTCGCCTATTGTACAGAAAATAAAATCAGTACTTTGCTCAGGCACAAAATCAAATTTAGTTTGGGTTCCTTCTAAAAATCCTTTTCCTGCCAAACCGCCAGAGCCAATGGCAATCTTGGATTGGGTAACATTCCATCCGTAACCCAGTGGATCCTCGTTGGGATTGATTAAGGCTTTTATCCTGTTTTGCTGATGCGGCTGCAATACATCTTCCACCACATAATCCACACTCAGGATAATCCCAATAATTACCAGCGCAGCACCCGCAACAGAAACAATTCGCTTAACCTCCTTCTTTCCAATCCCTATTAGAAGCAGCGTAATAATTCCCACGCCTACCATCAAATAAATCTTGCTGATCATCAGCGTTAGCACAAAGATGACAATAGCCGCCAGACCAACAATCAGAAATATCGGGTTCAGGCCTTCTCTGTAAAACACAATGATAAAGGCCGCAAACACCATTGCACTGCCTGTGTCATTTTGCAACAAAATAAAAATTGCAGGCAAAGCAATCAATGCAAAGGCTATAACCAGTTCTTTTATTTTATCTAATTTAACCGTCGATATCTCAAGAAACTTCGCAACTGCCAAAGCCGTGGCAAATTTGGCAAACTCTGCTGGTTGAATTCTGAAAGGACCTACCTCAAACCAGGCCTTTGCCCCTGCAACTTCCCTTCCGAATAACATGACCAGGAGGAGCATGAGCATGACAATGGCATAAAAGATATAGGCAAATGAATTATAGAACCTAAAATCCATTACCATGATCACGATAATCAACAGAATACTAGTCCCAATCCAGACAAGCTGCTTGCCCGAGTTAAGCGACAAATCAAAAATATTCTGGTGTTGCTGTTCGTCATAAACAGCAGCAAAAATATTTAGCCAACCAAGAAAGACCAATAATCCATACAGGATTATAATCGTCCAGTCAATTTTATTCGCGTTGATGTTATCCTGCCTTCTCAATGGATGAACTTCCCCCTTAAAATGTAATCTTGTAAAGTAACATTATCTGTACAACCTTTAATATATTTTTCTATCATGAGCCCGGTGATACCTGCTGCGGCTCTGGCTCCTTCCCCTGCATTTTCGACGTAAACCGCCATTGCTATCACTGGATTTTCCTTTGGCGCAAAGGCTATAAATACGGAATGGTCTTCTCCCCTGGAGTTTTCCACAGTGCCAGTTTTACCACACACATCTATATCTTTTATTTTGGCCCTGTATTGCCCGGTGCCTCTTTGAATTACGGCCTCCATGGCATCAATTACTACATCAAAATGTTGAGGATCAATGGTGGTATACACTTTTTCTCTAAATTGCTCTAAGGGTTCACCTTCATCCCCTATGCCCTTGATCAGATGCGGTCTGATATAATACCCTCGATTCGCCAATATTGCCGTAAAATTTGCCATTTGCAGTGGAACCACATTTACTTCACCCTGGCCGATTGCGTTTGAGTATATGTTTGAAAACTTCCACCTGTCATCGCCATATATCCTGTCGTAGAGCCCTACTGTAGGAAGATAGCCCGGCTTTTCGTTAGGAAGATCTATCCCCAAGGTATGACCGAAGCCAAGCTGCAACATGTGCTGTCGCCAGTTCTCCAGTCCAATTTCTGTATCTTTAAAAGTATTACTTACAACCTCCCTGTTTAACAACCTTCTATACAACTCTCTGAAATAAGGATTGCATGAAACGGTTATTGCTCCTTTCAGATCTTCAAAACTATGAGAACCATGGCAACCAATGATGCCTCTGTTACACCTAATGCGCGAATCCGGATTGATCACACCTTCTTGCAAACCAATAAGGGCCTGTGCTATTTTATAAATCGACCCGGGAGGGAACGCACCCATCAAAGGTCTGTTGAACAGCGGCTTTAACGAATCGTTCTGGAGTTTCAAAAAGTTCTGGCTGAAATTTCTACCCGAAAGCATCTCCGGGTCATAAGTAGGCGCAGACACCATTGCCAAAATCTCTCCGGTACTTGGTTCTATAGCCACCACGCTTCCAACTTTTCCTTTGAGCAAGGTCTCCGCATACATTTGGAGGTCAATATCAATCGTAGAAACAAGGTTTTGACCCCTTATAGATAGCGTGTCATACGCACCATCTTTGAACTTACCCTTCTCAATACCTCTCACGTTCACCATCTTGTACTTTACCCCTGTCCGTCCACGAAGTGGCTTTTCGTAGGTTGCTTCCAGTCCGCTGATCCCAATATCGTCACCCTGTCTGTAATAGTTTGACGAGTCACTTTCCAGCCTTTTTTTGCTTATTTCTCCAATATATCCAAACACATTGGCCAAGGCATTGTATGGATAGGACCTTACCGTTCTGGGTTGAATATGAAAACCAGGATATTTTATCAGTTGACCCTGAATACGAGCGAAACCCTCATTGGAGAGCTGCTTCATAAATATTGTTGGCTTCACGTAGGAGTAGCTTTTTGCCGCGGCGAGTCTCTTTTTAACATCCTCATTCGTAAGACCAATTAGCTTTGCAAAGGCGAGCGTATCCAACGTTCTTACCTCTTTAGGAACAACCATCAGGTTATACACGGGCTGATTATACACCAATAACTTACCATTTCTGTCATAAATAAGCCCCCGGTAGGAAGGCTCTATGTCCTTTCTGACGATGTTGTTTTCAGCAGCAAGCTTATAATTGCTATCCCAGACCTGAATAAAGAATAACCTTATCAGAAATATGATACCAATCAAAACAAAGGCAATCTGAATAATGAATTGTCTGTTTTCGTTCATATTGTCCTCCTTGAAGAATATACCAGGTATTGTAACAATACAATTGTAGCAAACGTAAATACAAGACTGGCTACTACTTTTACAAGCGTAAAAAAGAACAATGAAAAGCCACCCGTCTCAATATAAAACAAGGCAAAATGATGGATAAATATTAGTGGCAATGCATACGTCGCAAACCATTCGAACTTCATAAGCTTAAGTGTAGGTTCCATTCCGATTTCATAACCGCCTCTTGGAGTTATTAGATTAATCCAAAACGGCCTTATGTATACCATCAACACAGAAGCAGCAATATGAATTCCCAAGCTATCATAAAAGATATCTACACACAGTCCTACAAAAAATCCGATGATCAATAACAGAACCTTACTTGTTTCAAAGGGGAGCAGCAACAAAAAACCTATATAAATAAAGCAAAAGGCTTTATCAAACAACACTACATTCTTCATGAATATAATCTGCAGGAATAAGTACAGAACAAAATAAAGTAGCTGTATGATTAAATTTTTACTATTCATTTGTAATGGCATTCATCTGTTGCAATGAATCTATTTCTTCTTTAAAGTTATTCTTCACCACATACACATATGAAAGGGCTTCAAAATCTGTAGACAAATCTATTTTTATGGTGTAGTGTGTGGCATCATCCTTAATATCTGTGCTTCGAATAACGCCTATCATCAGATCGGAAGGAAAGATGGCATCATATCCCGAGGTTGTGACGGTGTCTCCAACATTCACTTTTACGTGTCGGGGCACATACATTAGTTCAGCTTGCTGCGGATCCGTACCATCCCATTTGGTGGTACATAAAATGCCCTTACCTTTTATAAGAGAAGAAACATAGAGGTTCGGATGCAATACCGAGATGATGGTGGAAAAACGAGCGGAAGTAGCTTTAACTATTCCTACAATTCCCTGCGCATTTATTACCGCCATATCAGGGCTAATGCCATCATTCGAGCCTTTATTTATTGTAATAAAATTGTTGAACCTTCGCGTAGAATTGTTGATTACCTTCGCTGACAAAAACTCAAACTGTTCGGATCGCCTGCTATTAATAACAGGCAAAGGAGTGGAATCTGCCTTCAAAAGATTAAAAGACGCTATCTCCTCGCGAAGCCGTGCATTTTCTTCAGCAAGCGTTTCGTTTACTTCCTTTAACCCAAAGTAACTGTTGATGTCCTTTTTTGACTCAAGAACATTGGCCGCTACGTAATTAGAGGAATTAAAGAAAGAAGCTCCGTGGTACTGATTATTGTTTACAATAAGCCATATACTCAACACCTCCAAAAATACGAAGAGGAAGAAAGCTCTGTATTGATATAGAAACAGAAATAAACGCTGCATTTAATTTATGTCATCAAAACGGCCTTGAAAGCATTCAGGTTTTTTAATGACAATCCAGTTCCTCTCACCACTGCGCGAAGCGGATCTTCAGCCACATGAATAGGCAGTTTTGTTTTCAGCGCAAGTCTTTTATCCAGGCCTCTCAACAATGCACCACCTCCTGTAAGGTGAATTCCATTATCATAGATATCAGCAGATAACTCGGGAGGAGAAATTTCCAATGCTTTTAAAACCGCTTCCTCAATTTTTGAAACTGATTTATCAATTGCAAAGGCTATTTCAGAATAAGAAATTTTAATTACTTTGGGTATTCCCGTCATCAAATCCCTGCCTCTGATTTCGTAGTCGTCTGGTGGCTCATCCAGTTCGGTCAGGGCGGAACCCACTTCAATTTTTACCTTCTCTGCAGATCGCTCTCCAATCAGCAAGTTGTGCTGGCGTCGCATATAATCCAGAATGTCTTTTGTAAAGGTGTCACCGGCAATTCTAATAGATTGGTCTGCAACAATTCCCGATAGTGCAATTACTGCAATTTCTGTTGTACCACCTCCAATATCGACGATCATAGAGCCAATGGGTTGCTCAATATCAATACCGATGCCTATAGCGGCAGCCAGTGGCTCATGAATCATGTAAACTTCTTTTGCGCCTGCATGCTCCGCCGAATCCCTTACCGCTCTTTTTTCAACCTCAGTAATTCCTGATGGTATGCATATCACCATTCTGTGTGAGGTAGGGATATAACGTTTGTTTCCACCATCGATCATCTTAATCATTCCCCTGATCATCTGCTCTGCGGCGTGAAAATCGGCGATAACCCCGTCTTTTAAGGGCCTGATGGTTTTTATATTCTCATGGGTTTTTTCATGCATTTGCATGGCTTGTCGCCCTATGGCCAGCACCTTATTGGTAGTTTTGTCTATTGCGATAATGGAGGGTTCGTCAACCACTATTTTCTCCTTATGAATAATCA
>CAZHZR010000222.1:3732-5449 GCA_964537095.1 uncultured Roseivirgaceae bacterium | reverse complement strand
GCAGTTCGCTTTAAATAAATGCAAATGTATCGACGAAGTGCTGACCGTGCCGAACCCCGAAATGCTTCGGGGCAGGCGCCCGAAATGGCGCACGGAAGGGTTTGAGCGAGGGAGCGTCCCAAATCAACTTCTATTGTCCGCAAATGCAATTGCTAGCAAAGGCCTTCCTTAAACGAATGATATCACCATGCGCTATATTTCCACCGTTTCGCCGTGATGCGGAATGTGCACTTTGTGATATCCTGCTTCAACAAGCCGTTGTTTGAATGCCTGCTGAGCACCCGTATCGCCGTGTACGAGAAAGATATTTTTTAGTTTTTCCTTATCCTGGCAGGAAAGGTAGCTCAACATCTCCTTATAATCGGCATGGGCACTATAGGAATCTATGACCTTTATTTCTGCGTTTACCGGATGCTCTTCGCCAAATATTCTGACCATTTTTTCGCCGGCTATCAAGCGGCCTCCCAACGAGCGGGGTGTGCAATAGCCCACGATAAGAATGGTATTGGCTTTTGAGGATATGTTATTCTTGAGATGGTGTTTGATTCTGCCTGCTTCCATCATACCTGAAGAAGAAATGATTACACAGGGTTCGTTTTTGTGGTTGAGCGCTTTTGACTCCTGGGCCTCCCTGATGTAATGCAGATGGCTAAAGCCAAATGGGTCAGGGTCGTGCTCCATATAATCCTGCAGGTTTTCATTGAAAAGATGCTTATGCTTGCGCATGATGTCGGTAGCATTCACCGAAAGTGGGCTGTCGACATACACTGGAATTTTGGGAATAAGTCCGGTATTTACCAGTCTGTCGAAGGTATACACTACCTCCTGTGTACGTCCTAAACTAAAAGCAGGGATAATTAACTTGCCCTTTTTGTGTACGCAGGTGTTTATAACAGCGTCCAGCAAGAGCTGCGTTGCGTGCTCCACAGTAGCGTGCAGGCGGTCGCCATAGGTGGACTCACAAATAATATAATCAGCCTGCGGAAAAAAGGCAGGTGCGGGCAGAAGCTTATCATTGGGCCTTCCGATATCTCCGGTAAAAGAAATTTTCTTTGTGATGCCAGACTCAACAATTTCAAGATGAACGGCCGCACTTCCTAATATATGACCCGCGTCGGTAAACTGAAACTTGTGGTCTTGGTCCAGCGAAGTCCATTCAAGATAGGGCACGGTTACAAATTGGTTGAGAGCCTGGCTGGCATCCTCTTCGGTGTACAACGGCTCATACAAAGGTTTTCCGTCCCGTCGCCTTCGCTTATTGATATAATAAACGTCCTGCTCCTGGATCCGTGCGCTATCAGCCAGCATTATTTCGCAAAGATCATAGGTGGCAGGGGTACAGTAGATGGGCCCCTTAAAACCATGCTTCACCAGGTAGGGAATGTTCCCGGAATGATCAATATGGGCATGAGAAAGAATCAAATAATCGATTTCCGCAGGATCGAAATCATAATTCCTGTTTAGGGTGTTGTTATCTGACCCTTTGTCTTGAAATAAACCACAGTCGAGAAGTATCTTTTTGTTATTGGCGGTGGTAATAAGGTGCTTACTTCCGGTAACTGTTCGGGCTGCACCTAGAAATTGAATTTGCATAAATGGCTAATCTTAAGCAGGGTTAAACGTAATGATGCTCTAAAATTATGCAAATTGAAAATTAATAAAGGGTAAAAAGCACAAGTTTACCTACATGAAAGGAAATTTTATTTGCAAATCTTGG
>CAZHZR010000222.1:0-3632 GCA_964537095.1 uncultured Roseivirgaceae bacterium | reverse complement strand
CTTAGTTTTTATTATTTATCTTCCCTGAGCCTGAGATATTGGAGTTAATGGAAGGGTTCCCTTTGTAGTTGACTGAGCCACTTCCCGCAATATCTACTTCAAGGGTTTCAAGAGCAGTTATATCTGCATGGCCAGATCCGGCGATATTGACCTGGTAATTATTTGCGATCAAATCATAGGACCTTAGTTTTCCCGAGCCTGCAAGTTGCAGTTCGGCTTCTGATGCCTGTCCTGAAAGATTCAAATTGCCTGAGCCGGCTATCTCCATCTCAAGTTCTTCGGCTTGCACTGCACCAGTGATTTCGCCTGAACCTGAAATTTCCAGGGTCAGGTAATCTGCTTCTATCAGATCCTCCCAAACAATTTCGCCTGATCCCGCCAGTCGTATTTCATCTATTTGTTTTACAGTAACGTGAAATTCGAGTCCACGATGATTTCTCACACAATCTCTAAAGCGAATGTCCCACACACCATTCTGAACACGGCTGCTTAGCTCGTTAATGATATTCTGCTGGCCTTCTACAATTATCTTTTGTTCTTCGCCAATTGACAGATAAACAACATCATCTCCCATGAGCTGTATCCCGTTTATTTCGTCAAGGACCAGCTCCTGGGCGACTATTGGCCCCTCACCTTCTGTGCAATCCCAGGGATGCTCACAACCTGCAATACTTAACAGAACTGCCGACGCCAATAGTTTGATTTTCATATTGATTGATTTTGATGCGTTCATATTATTTTGAATTTGGTTTTAAGAATGATTATCACAGATTAAAAGGATGCTTATCCAGGACAAGCGACAGGGCATTTGCCCTTATTCATCCCGATATTTTTGTTTCTAAAGTCAATCCCTGTACCATTTTCAAAATTATTTTTCATCGCAATTGATTGGGGCAGAAAATGATCAGCAGGAACCCTATTTCCCCAGATTAATTTTTCCGCCGCCTGCAGATCGCCGGTTTCAGCTATGCTAAGTTGTTCGCATTTAGTACACAAATTGTTCGATTATGAACAGAATAACGTTTCTCTAAACTTTAAAATGTGTGATAAGCGGCTCTTGAACCGCTTTTTTTCATTTGGCACGATCCTTCCTAAGCAGATCATATCAGAAACATTAAAAACTCAGTCATGAACTATTACTACAGCATTTTTTTAGGCGTCATACTTTTGTCGGTTACCAGGTTTGGCTATGCTCAAACAGACAATAGCATTTCAGGTCAGCTACAAGATGAGAAGGGTGTGGGTATCAGCTATGCAAACATTGCCTTGTTAAAAGCGGACGACTCTTCACTGGTTACCGGTTCGGTTACCGATGAAGCGGGAAATTTCAAAATAAAGTCACCTTCTACAGGAAGCTTTTTATTAAGAGTAAGTGCTATTGGATTTAAGAATTACGAGACAGCCGCCTTTGACATTTCTGAGGCTGCCAATCAAAAGCATTTCGGGAGGATTGTATTACAGGAAGATGTGCAGCAACTTGACGAGGTGAGGGTGCAGTCATTGAGGCCTACCATCGTCAATGAAGTTGACAAAATGGTAGTAAGTGTGGAAGGTACTGCCCTGGCAGCCGGCAGTTCTGCTTTTGATATATTGGCGAAGGCGCCGGGTGTGTGGATAGACCAGGATGGAAACATACAGCTCAATGGGAAAGGTGGCGTAAAAATAATGTTAGACGGAAGGCCAACCTACCTTTCTACGCGTGAGCTGCAAAACATGCTGGAGGGAATGTCTGCCGAAAATATTAAAAATCTGGAAATCATTACCAATCCTTCTGCACGATATGATGCTGAAGGAGCATCAGGCATCATCAACATTACGCTCAAAAAGAATGAGTTGGCGGGAATTAACGGAAGCATCTACGGCGGCTATGAATACCGCACGCTTCATGGCTATTCATTCGGAGGCAATATCAACATGAAGAAGGGAAAGTGGAGCTCCTTTGCCAATCTGGATATGGCAAAAAGACCTTGGGTAAGGACCAGTACCATGATCAGGGAATTTAATGAGCCAGGCGCTACTACAAGGTTTGACCAATCTGGCAGAGAAGAGGTTATCCGCTACACGCCTTCGCTTCGCCTGGGTACAGATTTTGACATCAACGACAAACATAGCATAGGGGTAATGGCCAATCTTTCTTACCATGATGCAGAACATGAATTCAGGACCGATTCTTACCTTAAAAATGGGGCACCGCAAAACAACCTTTTTATAGATGCAGACAACTATACCGCCTATCAATTTAGCAACGGCACTTTCAATTTGCATTATGTAGGCAAGCTGGACACAGCCGGAACAGAACTTTCTGCCGACCTGGATTATGTACGCTTAAACAACAAAGGGAATGCAGAATTTTATAATAATTTTTATAGCATAGAAGGAAACGATCTGGTAGATCAGGAAATTTTGAATTCTGACAATCCTACTTATTATGATATTTATTCTGCCAAAGTAGATTTTAGTAAAAAGATCAGCGATTTTGGAAAGCTGGAGCTGGGCTTAAAAGCGAGCTATGTGAAGTCTGACAACAAGCTGAATTTCTACAGTGTAGAAGATGGGATAAAAGAAAGGGATGAAAAAAGGAGCAATCATTTTATTTACACAGAGTATATTTATGCCGCTTATGCGAATTTCAACGCTAAATTAAGTGAGCGCTGGAATGTACAGGCGGGGTTAAGGGCAGAGCAGACTGTGGCCGAGGGTGAATCTGTCACGCTTAACCAGACCACCCCGCGCGATTATACCAACCTGTTCCCGAGTATATTTGTACAACAAAAGGTCAGTGATAACTACCAGATAAGCTATAATTATAGCCGCCGGATAGACAGACCCAGATATGACAACCTGAATCCGTTTATATTTTACCTTGACCCTTACACATGGGCAACAGGAAACCCTTATTTGAGACCACAGTTTACCAACTCATTTGAGATCAAGCAGACCCTTAAAAATAATTATAATCTTATACTGGGCTATGCCATTACTGAGGATTTTATTGCAGAAATTCCCCAGCAAAACAATACGGATAAAACCACCATATTTTCTCAGCGAAATGTAGATGATTTTGAAAACATCAGCGCTACATTGGTTGCTCCGGTTCAGATAACACCTAAATGGGCGATGAATAATAATTTGGTATTTGCTTATCAGAAATACACGACCGTGTTGGATGAACTGTCCCTGGAGAATAAAGAAACCTTTTTCATGGCGCAGACTACGAACAACTTCCAATTACCAAAAGATGTAAAATTTGAGCTGAGTGCGGCTTATCAAGGGCCACTAGCTCATGGTCTGTACAAAATAGAATCGCAGTGGTGGATTGATGCGGGCATTAAAAGATCATTCATGGACAAAAAGCTGGATGTCAGTTTGAACGTAAGCGATATCTTCAGGACCAGGCAGGTCGTTGGAAGTGCGAATATAGATGGCAATATCAATTCCTTTGATCAGTATTTCAGCGCCCAAAGCTTTAAGGTTAACATCAGGTACATGTTCAATAAGGGAGAGAAATTTGAGATGAAGAATAGAAATAATTCCCTGGAGGAATTAAACAGGGCGAATTGAAACCATAGAGACGTGATTCATCGCGTCTCTTCTTTCTATGGCGCCTGGAGCAATTTGAGACGGCATTTATG
>CAZHZR010000221.1:0-5459 GCA_964537095.1 uncultured Roseivirgaceae bacterium | reverse complement strand
TGCAACAAGTTCCTTGCTGGATGACATGCGATCTTATTTGTGGCTAGTAAAATATATATCCAGCTACAAGTTCCCACTGCTATCAAAGCGGATATTTCCCTTGCCCGCTATTCACCGGCGCATTACAACTCCCTAATCACCCGGCAGGGATTACCTGCGGCGAACACGTTGGCAGGAATGTCTTTAGTAACCACACTGCCTGCACCAATGGTAGTGTTTTCTCCAATGGTAACGCCCTTGCAAATTATAGCGCTACCGCCAACCCAAACATTGTCTTTTATGTGAATTGGAGCGGCTAATTCCGGGCCTTTTATCCGTTCTGAAGCTAGTAGGGGATGATAGGCGGTATAAACCTGTACATTAGGTCCGAACATCACAGAGTTCCCTATGTGCACTTCTGCACAATCCAATATGATGCAATTGAAATTCATAAATACATTGTCTCCTGTATAAATATGGCTTCCATAATCGCAAAAGAACGGCGCTTGAATATCTAAATTAGTTCCTGCTTTGCCCAACAAATCTGTCATGATTTTCCTCCGTTCTTCCAAGTTTTCATAGCTGGTTTGATTGTATTTGCTGAACAATCTCCGTGCGGAATCTCGCATCGCTACTAACTGGGGATCCGTGGCTATATACAACTCATCCCCAAGCATTTTTTCTAGTTCCGTTTTCATCAGTATTTAATTGTTTTTTAATGGTCATAATCCCGTGCCGAACCCGCCTATAGATGAAGTCCCCCGGCAACCTTAAAAGCACTGACCGTCGCCGATGCACCTAACATCCTTTGGAACGTTCCAGGTGTATGCTTCGACTTCTGTCATTATTTAAATATGTAGGTTGTTGATTCATCATGAAGTAGTTGCATTGTGGGACTTTATTATGATACCCGATGTAAGATTATTTCTATTAACCTATAATAAATTACCTTAAGTTAAGATATATTAGCGTCCGCATTCAAACAACACGCATGAAATCCTTAAAGTTATTTTTACCAGCGCTTTTTCTTATTGCATTTTCTTGTAACAAGAGCTCCGATATTAAAGAATTCAGCAGCCCCCACCACTTATTTGCCGACTACATTGCATCCTATACTTCAGGGATTATTTCCAGTAGTAGCGAAATAAAGATCAGGCTAACCAGCAAAATAGAGGATGCCAAACCCGGGGAGGTTGTAGAGAAAGAACTTTTGGATTTTGAGCCTGCTTTAAAAGGATATGCCTATTGGGAAGATGCCTACACAGTCTCATTTGTACCGGATAAGAAGCTGAAAGGTGGAGAAGTTTATAAAGCCAGATTTTTCCTAAAGAATCTGTTAGAAACCAGCAAAGACAAAGAAGAATTTAAATTTGCTTTTCATGTAATGCCCCAAAATTTTGAGGTAAAAGTGGGTGATATATCATTTTATGATATCCAGACTTTAAACAAAGTAAAACTCAATGGCATTGTCCAAACCGCCGACAAAGCTGAAGATGCTGCCATAGAAAAGCTGATAAAAGCCACTCAAAACAATAAGGATTTAAAAATCACCTGGGACCATAGTCCCGGTATGAATACGCACCGGTTCAGCATTGAAAATATCGAAAGAAAAGACAAAGCAGAAAAGGTTGAGATTTCATGGAATGGAAACCCCTTGGAGGTAGATAAGGCGATGACGACTAGCCACGAAATACCTGCACTCTCAGATTTTAAGGTCTTGTCAGCCAAGTTGGTTAGGGGAGAGGAAAGCTATCTTTCCGTTCATTTCTCTGATCCGCTCCAGAGAGACCAGAATCTTTATGGGCTGGTACAAATACACCAGGAAGGAACTGCACCCCGAACAGTTGTGAATTTGAATGAGCTTAAGATATATCCAAATAGGATCTCGGGAGAAGAGCTACAGCTTACCATCTATCAGGAGGTAAAGAATATAGCGGGAGTCAAATTAGCAGGTGATTATTCCCAGACATTGGAGTTCTCGCAGCAAAACCCGGAATTAAAGCTGACATTAAAGCAAAATTCTGTTATACTTCCCGGTTCAGAAGGGTTGATATTGCCTTTTGAAGCCGCCGGATTAAAAGCAGTTGACGTCTCTGTGATAAAAATCTACGAGGAAAACGTGCTTCAGTACCTGCAGGTAAACAACATGGGTGGTTCCAGCGAGATCAAAAGGGTGGGCAGACCGGTAGTTCAAAAAGTGATACCATTAAATGGCTCGGGAATTGTAGATTTACAGGATTGGAACCGGTTTACGTTGGATCTTTCCGAAATTATGGAAACAGAACCCGGTGCAGTGTACCAGGTTTCTATTAATTTCAGAAAATCACAGGCGCTGAATTTTTGTTCTGAGGAAGGTCAAACTAATTCTGACGAGCCTCTTGGTCTTGGAGACTGGGATGATCCGGACTCTCCTTCTTATTGGGATTACTACGAATATAATTACGATTATTACAACTGGCAGGAACGGGATAACCCCTGCAGCTCCTCCTATTATAACAACCGAAGTATCAGCAAAATATTATATGCATCTGATTTGGGCATCATTGCAAAGAAGTCCGATGTTGGTACTCTCAAAGTAATTGTTTCTAATTTACTTACTACCCAGCCCGAAGTGGCTGACGTGGAAGTTTATAACTTTCAGCAGCAATTAATTGGTCAGGGAAAAACCTCGGCTGAGGGTATTGCAGATATTGAACTAACATCCAAGCCGTTTGCGATTGTTGTTAAAAACGGAGATGCGCGTGGGTATTTAAAAATAACAGACGGAACATCACTTTCTTTAAGCAGTTTTGATGTTTCAGGCCAGACAATTCAAAAGGGAATAAAAGGATTTATCTACGGCGAAAGAGGTGTTTGGAGACCTGGGGATACGCTGCATCTTTCGTTCGTCTTAGAGGACAAGCAAGAGACGCTGCCCGCGACACACCCTGTTATTATGGAACTGTACAACCCCATGGGGCAGCTTGTCACAAGAAAGGTAAACACCCAGGGGAAGGCGGGAATGTACGCATTTAGCTTAGATACAAAGGAAGATGCCCCGACTGGGAACTGGCAGGCCAAAGTAAAAGTAGGAGGCACAGAATTTTCACAAAGAGTCAAAATCGAAACGGTAAAACCGAACCGACTTAAAACTGATTTGAAGTTTAGCAAAGAGACTTTAACAGCGCTTGATGACCAGGTAAAAGCGGATTTAAATGTACGTTGGCTTCACGGAGCTAAGGGAAAAAACTTAAGGACACAAATAGAGGTATTGTTGATACCCACAACAACAGTATTTAAAGATTATCAGGGCTTTACTTTTGACGACGCATCGAAAGAATTTTATACCGAAAGTGAAGTAGTTTTTGATGGCAGGGTAGATAGCGAAGGAAATGCTTCAATCAATATCCCACTCAATAAAAATTCTCAGGCTCCGGGCGCTTTAAGAGCTGTTTTTAAGACCAAAGCTTTTGAAGAAGGAGGAGACTTTAGCATCGGTCAGTTCAATATTCCATATTATCCATATACGAGTTTTGTGGGAATAAAGGCTCCGGAAGGAGATAAGCGAGGACTTTTATTAACAGACGAAGACCATACGATTCAAATAGCAACGGTGGACGCAAATGGTAAGCCCGTGAACCGCGATAATCTAAAGGTTGAGCTGTACAAGCTGGAGTGGAGATGGTGGTGGGATAATGGTTATGAAAGCATCAGCAATTACGTAGGCAGGTCTTATGCAACGCCGATACAGGAAACCAATGTAAATTCCAGAAACGGAGCTGCCACCTGGAAACTTAGAATCAATCATCCACAATGGGGCCGGTATTACGTAAAAGTAACAGATCCACAATCGGGGCATTCGGCAGGAAAAATAGTGGCCGTGGACTGGCCGGGCTGGGCAACAGGAAGCAAGGATGGTTTGGAAGGAGTTACCATGCTTAATTTTGATACTGATAAAGAAGAATATAAAGTAGGCGAAACCGTAAAACTAAATATACCAGGAGGAGAGGGCGGCAGGGCACTGATAAGTCTGGAAACGGGGAGCAAGATCATTGAGACTTTCTGGGCTGAGACCAAAGCAGGGTCTACTACGGTAGAATTTAAGGCCTCCGAGCAGATGGCGCCAAATATTTACGCCCATGTTACCCTTATCCAGCCTCATGCGCAAACGGCAAATGACCTGCCCATTCGGCTTTACGGGGTTCAATCCATATCCATAGTTGATCCGAATACGGAGCTGCAGCCGGTTATTAAAATGGACGAGGAACTACGTCCCGAGTCCCCATTTAAAATTACTGTAAATGAAAAAGCAGGAAAGGCGATGGCCTATACGCTGGCCGTAGTAGAAGATGGCTTATTGGATCTTACCCAATACAAGACCCCCGCACCCTGGAGCCACTTTTATGCACGTGAAGCCCTGGGGGTCAAAACCTGGGATATGTACGACCAGGTGATAGGCGCATTCGGGGGCAGCATTGAAAAATTGCTGGCTGTCGGTGGTGATACAGAGATAAAATTGCAGGATGATAAAGAAACCAACCGATTTAAACCGGTAGTAAAATATCTCGGTCCGTTTTATCTTGAAGCTGGAAAAACGGCCACGCATACCTTGGAAATGCCACAGTACATTGGCAGTGTACGAACAATGGTGGTAGCAGCTAATAATGGCGCTTATGGTTCTGCCGAAGTAACCACACCTGTAAAGCAGCCCCTGATGGTATTGGCCACCCTGCCAAGAGTGGCGGGTCCAGGTGAGGACATTGTGCTACCGGTAAATATTTTTACCACCAGTGCTGCGATGAAGCAAGTAAAACTAGAGGTGAAAGCATCCGGACTGCTGAAAGTAGAAGGCGCTGCACAAAAGACCATCACGTTTAAGCAGCCTGGCGATCAGGTGGCTTATTTTGCTTTAAAATCCGCAGAAGCCCTGGGTGATGGAAAAGTAATTGTGACAGCGACATCAGGTTCTTTCAAAGCAACATATGATGTGAACTTAAACATCAGAGCTTCTAATCCACAGATGATTGCTGTTGAGGATAAACTAGTTCCCGCAAAAGGGAAGTGGCAGATGACTTATGAACCCATGGGTATTATTGGTACCAATGAAGGCGTGGTTGAAGTGAGCACCTTGCCGCCCTTAAACCTCGAGCAGCGTATGCAGTTTTTGGTTCAATATCCGCATGGATGTGTGGAGCAGGTAACCTCGGCAGTGTTTGCCCAGCTTTATCTTGATAAACTGACTGATGTGTCGCAGGAGCGGAAACAGCAAATAGAAGGGAATATAAAACAAGCTATTGCTGCGATGAGTTCGTATCAATTGGCATCAGGAGGGTTGGCATATTGGCCGGGAAATTCAACACCTAACGCCTGGGGAACAAATTATGCAGGACATTTCTTGCTGGAAGCAAAGAGCAAAGGATACAGCGTTTCGGAAAGTTTGTTGTCAAAATTGCTGAATTTTCAGGAATCGCAAGCGAACCAATGGACGCCTGGATATACAA
>CAZHZR010000220.1:0-5483 GCA_964537095.1 uncultured Roseivirgaceae bacterium | reverse complement strand
CCGCTATTGCCAAGGGAAGTAACACAGTCGGGAGTAACCACGCAGAAACAGCAAACCAGTTCGCTGATGTTTTTAACCGTTCTCTCTGAGAATGAAAATTACGATGCCACTTATATCCAAAACTATTTGAACATCAACGTGCTGCCTGAACTTAAAAGGATCACCGGTGTAGGAGATGTAAGTGTGTTTGGGGCAAAAAACTATGCGATGCGCGTCTGGCTTCAGCCAGAAAAATTGGCTGCATATAACTTAATTCCTTCTGATGTTATTGCTGCCATCAATGAACAAAGTTTGGAAGCTGCCGCAGGTTCACTTGGGCAAAACAATGCCCAGGCTTTCGAATATGTAATTAAATACGGAGGCAGGTATAACACCGAAGAGGAGTATCAGAATATTATCATTAAAGCCCTGGAAAATGGTCAGTTTTTGAGGTTAAAAGACGTTGCTCAGGTAGAGTTGGATGCAGAAGGCTACACGGTTATATCTTATACCAATGGACTGCCTGGAGTAAGTATGGCCGTATATCAAACTCCTGGTTCAAATGCACAGGAAATTATCGAGACCATACACGCAACTTTGGCTGAACTGGAAAAGGACTTCCCTGCCGGCTTATCTGTACTGATAAACTTTGATACCAATGAATTTTTGAATGCCTCCATAAACAAAGTAGTGATAACTTTAATAGAAGCATTTATCCTGGTTTTCCTCGTAGTATTTATTTTCCTTCAGGATTTCAGATCCACTTTGATTCCTGCCATTGCTGTGCCGGTATCAATTATCGGTACTTTCTTCTTCCTCGGTTTGTTTGGCTATTCAGTCAACCTGCTGACCTTGTTTGCGCTGGTATTGGCCATTGGAATTGTAGTGGATGATGCCATCGTGGTGGTGGAAGCGGTGCATGCAAAGCTGGAAGAAGGTGCGGAAAACGCCAGGAAGGCGACACACAAAGCCATGGACGAAATTACTGGGGCTATTATCTCTATTACTTTAGTAATGGGTGCTGTTTTTATTCCTGTTACCTTTATTACGGGGCCTACAGGCGTGTTTTACGAGCAGTTTGGCGTTACTCTAATTGTTGCCATTTTCATTTCTGCAGTTAATGCATTGACCTTAAGTCCTGCGCTTTGTGCCTTGTTTTTAAAGCCACATCACGAAGATCCCGACAAGAAGAAGAGCTATCTGCAAAGATTCTACAAAGCTTTTAACACAGGATTTGAGGCTACTACCAAAAGATACGTAAGGTCTTTGTCCTTTTTATACAGACATAAATGGATAACAGGTGCCATTTTAATTGCTTCTGTTGCAGGTATTTTATGGGCATCAGCAACCACCCCTACCGGCTTTGTTCCTAATGAAGACAGAGGAATGGTTTTTGCAAATATTGAATTGCCTGCAGGTGCGTCTTTAGATCGTACGGTTGAAGTTACGCAGAACTTATATGACAAAATAAGTGAAATACCCGGGTTTGCAGGTGGATCTTTGGTAAATGGTTTTAGTTTAATGTCAGGTGCGGGAAGCAACTTTGGTCTTGGATTTTTAAAATTAGATCCATGGGAAGAACGTGAAGACGAGTCACTCTCTGCTGATGCTATTATGGCCCAGATGTTCCAAGTTGCGGCGCAGATACCGGAAGCAAATATTTTGTTCTTTGCCCCGCCGAGTATTCCTGGTTTTGGGGTGTCTTCAGGGTTTGAAGTGAACGTTCTGGACAGATTTGGTGGAAGCTTTTCTGAATTGGATAGGGTAACCCAGGAATACCTCGGGCAACTAATGCAGCGTCCGGAAATTCTATACGCGCAAAGTGCTTTCAATACCAACTATCCACAGTATGAAATTGAGCTAAACGTACCAAAAGCAAAAGAAGCTGGTGTGTCCATCAGCAGCATATTTGGCACCCTACAGGGTTACATTGGCAGTATTTATGCAGCAGATTTTTCCCGTTTTGGGAAGCAATACCGCGTGTTTGTGCAGGCATTGCCAGAAGATAGGGCCTCAACAGATGATCTTAATTCTCTTTTTGTAAGGAATAGCAATGGGGGCATGGCGCCAATTACGGAGTTTGTTACTTTGAAAAGAGTATACGGGCCTCAGGCTGTAACCAGGTTTAACCTGTTCAACTCCGCTGCGGTGAGCGGTGCGGCTGCACCCGGCTACTCTACGGGAGATGCCATTGCAGCGGTGCAGGAAGTTAGTGCGCAGGCTTTGCCATCAAACTATACGGTGGGTTTCTCCGGACTGACCCGTGAGGAAATAAACGCAGGAAGTCAGACAGTTTTTATCTTTATGCTCAGTCTTTTGTTTGTGTATTTCATTCTGGCAGCACAGTATGAGAGCTACCTGATTCCATTTGCAGTATTGCTATCATTGCCTGTGGGTGTTATGGGCGCTTATGTCAGCACCAAATTTGCCGGATTGCAAAACAATATATATTTCCAGATTGCTTTGATTATGCTCATAGGCTTGCTGGCGAAAAACGCGATTTTGATTGTGGAGTTTGCGATGCAACGGCGAAAAGCAGGTTTGTCTATTGTTGATGCCGCCCTTGAAGGAGCAAAGGTGAGGCTAAGGCCTATCTTGATGACTTCTTTTGCCTTTATCATCGGTTTGTTGCCCTTGGTTTTCGCAGGTGGTACAGGAGCAGCAGGAAACAGGTCTATCGGAACTGGCGCCGTCGGTGGTCTGCTGATCGGAACGGTGCTTGGTGTATTTATTATTCCAATTCTATACATCTTCTTTCAGTGGTTGCAGGAAAAAATTAGCGGAAAGCCTGTGGTTGAAACAGCAGATGCGAAACCTTAGGTATTTAGGATGTTAGATTTTTAGATGTTAGACATTAGACTGTAGGTATTTGATGATTGATTTTTATGAAGGAGACTCCCGAAGGTTTGTCAGGAATATTGAGTACAGATCTTTGAGTGCTGCACGTTCCAACATTCCTTTGGAAGACTTCAAAAATCACAGGGTTCAATGACCGGTAATGTCAGAAAAAATATATAAGAAAATCAGGGTGACCTATTAAAGAAAATCAAGATTTAAAAATGAAGAAGTACAAAATTTATAAATTAATCTTCGCTCCGGTGTTGCTCGTCTCGCTTCAGTCCTGTTTTGTAGCGCGTGATTACCAATCGCCTGAAGTGGTTAATGAGGCATACTTCAGAACCGATCAACTTCCGGAGGATAGCGTATCTTTATCAGAGGTGTCCTGGAAAGATATGTTTACGGATTCTCTCCTGGTATCCTATATTGAAGATGGACTGGAACAAAACATCGATATTAGGATAGCACTGCAGCAGATAGTAGCTGCAAATGCCTACTATCTGCAGGGAAAAGCGGGAAATCTTCCTACTATCAGTGCTGCAGGTCAGGTAACGCATCAGCAATTGGCCAAAAACAGTCAATTCGGAGCGCTTTTTGATGGATCGCTGAACCAGTATGATTTAACGGCCGCCTTATCCTGGGAAGCAGATATCTGGGGAAGAATAAGAAGTAATAGGCGAGCTGCTGAGGCTACCTATTTGCAATCAGTAGCAGCCCATCAGGCTGTTAAAACGCAGTTAATTTCCAGTATTGCCTCAGTATATTATCAGCTTCTGGCACTGGATGAACAACTGAGGATCACTGAGCAAACTATTGCTACGCGGGAAGTGGGCCTTGAAACTACAATTGCGCTAAAAGAAGCCGGAAATGTGACTGAAGTGGGTGTAAAACAAACGGAAGCCCAATTGTATTCTGCACAGGCACTGTTGGTTGATATAAGAACCAATATAAAGTTATTGGAGAATACCATGTCTATACTTTTAGGAAAGGCGCCGGTAGACATTGAAAGGTCCAGTCTGGAACAGCAATCCATTACAGCAGAGGTGAACGTAGGCTTTCCCGTTCAGCTACTTCGTAACAGGCCAGATGTAATTGCCGCAGAATATAATCTGGTTAATGCATTTGAACTTTCCAATGTAGCCAAAGCAAATTTCTACCCCTCATTAAACATTTCAGCCACAGGGGGTTTCCAAAGTCTGGAGCTGGATAAACTTTTAAGTGTAAATTCGCTGTTTGCCACCATTGTGGGAAATCTTACCCAGCCAATTTTGAATGGACGAAGAATACGCACACAATATGAAGTAGCGCAGTCGCAGGAAGAACAAGCGTTTTTAAATTTCAGGCAATCTGTTTTGAATGCCAGCAGAGAAGTTTCTGATGCCTTGTACAACTATGAAGCTGCGGAAGAGAAAATTGAGATCAAAGCGAAAGAATTTGCTGCTTACGATACTGCCACCACTTATTCGGAAGAATTGCTTAATAGTGGTTTTGCCAATTATCTGGAGGTACTTACAGCCAGAGAAAATGCTTTGTATTCGCAGCTAGACCTTATAAACGCACGATTTGCTCGTCTAAATGCAGTAGTGGAGCTTTACAGGGCACTTGGGGGTGGATGGCAGTAATATGCTGCTGAACGTACATTCTGTTTAAAGAAAAGAATAAGCTTCTTAAAAGCAGAATGTACTTGATTAAAAAAAATCGAACGTAGTTTAATAGATAAGACATGGAACTTTCCATTGTAGATTTAGCCACGGTGATACCTGGTGAAACAAGGCATGATGCATTGATGCACAGTATCGAAGTGGCCCAATTTATTGAAAAGCTAGGCTTTAAAAGGATATGGGTCGCCGAGCATCATGGCACAGGATCTATTGCCGGCAGAGTTCCGGAAGTACTGATAGCGGCCATTGCTGCAAACACGTCCTCTATCAGAATAGGTTCCGGATCCGTATTGCTTAACCACTATAGTGCTTTCAAAGTTGCAGAGGTCTTTTGCACCCTCAACGAGCTATATCCCGGCCGAATTGACCTGGGTGTCGGTAGAGCAACAACAGGACCCGTAACTGACTACGCCTTACAACAAGACAGAAGCAAGCAATTCCACAGCAATTCCAATGAACAAATTGTAGAATTGGTTGCCTGGTTAGAAAACAGTTTCCCGGATGAACATCCTTTTTCGAAATCGCCCATAAAAACCATTGATAGTTTGCCGGAACTTCACCTGTTAGGTTCTAGTGCCTGGAGTGCATCTGCGGCGGCGCAATTGGGGCTCAGCTATGTAGTGGCGGGATTTATTAATCAAAACGGAGCCAACGACCTCATAAAGTCATATCGGGAGAATTTCCTGCCGCCTGATGGAAAGGTGGGAATAGAATCTCCAAGCGCAATACTTGCAGTACATGTAGTATGTGCGGATACCGAAGCAGAAGCGCAAAGACAAATTGCACCGGTGCATGTCATGTACAACAATCTATCCAGGGGGATTTTAGATGCTGAACTTCCCGATCCTGATAAAGCAGTTTTGGAATTGGGTGGTCTTCCAAAAATAGAGAGATATGTAGATGGCTCAGGTATTCCTCCAAAGTTCATAGCTGGAACAGCCGAACAGGTACACGCGCAGCTAGTGCAGTTAGGAAATGATCTTGCTGTTGATGAAATCATTGTGC
>CAZHZR010000219.1:0-5484 GCA_964537095.1 uncultured Roseivirgaceae bacterium | reverse complement strand
GTATAAAAACGGGTGTTTCTCACCAAGGCTCAAGTTATCCCTGAACCATTGATAGAACACTGCCTACGTACCCGCGAATATTTCCTCTATTTAATCATCTACTGCTTTGGACAATTATTGTTACTTATATATTTCCATTCATTCTTTCGTTCCAATGAGGTAATCACTTCATCCAGAATAAAATGGTTACCTTTGGATCCTCTCAAGATCCTCCATACAGTAGGCACAGGAAACTTAAGAAGAGAAGTTGAGAAACAGCGTATTGATTCACTTGCTTTATGAACTTTAAAAAATTTCCAAATAAAAACCCGCGCAAAGCTGAAACCAGCACTATTAAATCCGCCATGCAAGATTTATTAAATACCTATAAGATCCATGACAAGTTTAATGCGACGCAGATTATAGCTTCATGGGAGCGGATTATGGGCGAACCGATCGCAAAAAGAACGGAAAAAGTCTTTATTAAAGACAAGAAGCTTTACGTAAAAATAACTTCCGGACCGCTAAAGCAGGAGCTGGCGCTTTCAAAGGATAAAGTAAAGGAGCTCTTCCTGAAAGAATTTGGAAACGATGCGCTGGTAGATATTGTCTTTCTATAAATCCTTAAAAAGTACCTTAATAAGATTAAACATAGGAACCTTCCAAGCCGACCTTATGGTGTCAACAAGAGTGTATTTTCTCGAAAGAATCATTCGCACGCATCCAAAAAGACGCTCATAAATTTTTTAAACCAGGAAAACGCTACAAAAAAGCCTTTGCCGGATCTCAGCAAAGGCCTTTATTATAGAGTTCTCTTAAGGACGTGGCGCCATGAATATCAACGCCAAACCAGATTTATACGTCACTTTTTCTATTCTTTCAAAGTAACTGTTCTTTCCACGCTATTATAAGGTCCTTCAATAAGATTCCCTTCTGAGTCAAGCAATTCTAATTTAATGGTCACCTCGCCCATTGGCAAACCTTGTATGGCATAAGGCAACCATTCCGTGATCATGAATTCCTTTCCGTTAATGGTAGCTCTCACCTTATTACCTGTCTCTGAAAGCTCGGTATTTACGAGGTAGAAATCCAACAGCAGATTTTCTGTTTCAGCACCTTTGTATTCACCTTTGGGTCTGCTATAGAACATATGGGGCGTTGTCAAATCTACCTCTTTTGCAGCAGCATCGCCTACGGTAAACTGTCTAAGTACATAAGCCTCTGGATTTTTTAGGCTCAAATGATAGGATCTGGACAAAAAGGACAATGCAATATAATGATCATCTTCCAAAGCCATTTTGAAGTCGGTGCCATAATGCGCATGATAAGGCTCGTTGTTAAAGATCAAATGAATATGTTGTCCCTGACCTGAATTTGCCAGGTTCATCGTATTGTTTTCAGTTTGCGTGCCTAGCTCATAATTTTTTACGTTATAAGAAAAACTAACCGAATCTTCGGTATTGGATGCATTCTCTGCAGGCGCATTCATTTCCAGAATAGCATCGCCATATTCAGGAAAGCCAGTGACAGGGGTGATTGTAATTTCCTGTGCTTCGGCAGTTTGAGTGGTGTCTGTTGTAGCCTGCTCTTCACTGGTGTTCTTTGTAGAATCGCAACCGGAAAAAGCAAGAGTGGCCACCGCAGCTAGGGCAAAAAATAATCTTTTCATAGTTTTTGTTATTTTAATTTGTCTGGTTTTAAAGTTATTCTAAATTTATATTTAATATGTACCAATTATACAATTTGTAACAAAGTTATGGCTAAAGTGTTATTAGACGAAATTCCTTCCCTCGATCTGTCCGATTTCAAAAGTCAGGACAATGCTACAAAAAATAAATTTGTAGCCCAACTGGGAGCTGCATTTAATAACATCGGTTTTGTAGCCATTAAGAATCACGGGCTCACACGTGATTTATCATCCAGTTTATACGCCGCTATCGAAAAGTTTTTTTCTCTTCCTGATGCTGTCAAAGAAAAATATGAAATCCCTGGTTTGGCTGGTCAACGAGGCTATATAGGTAAAGGAAAAGAACATGCAAAAGGTCGAAAGACGGGCGATTTAAAAGAATTTTACCATATTGGGCAGGAGGTAACGGACGGCGACCCTATTAAGAAATTGTATCCGGACAATGTATGGCCCGCCGAGGTGCCTGAATTGGAAGAATATGGTATCAGGGTTTATAAAACGTTAGAAGCGGCCGGTTTGGAAATGCTGAGAGCCATAGCCTTGTATTTAAACCTCGAGGAACATTACTTCGACCAAAAAGTAAAAAACGGCAACAGCATATTACGCCCCATCCATTATTTTCCCATTGAAAATCCCGATGAGGTACCATCCGACGCTGTGAGGGCCGCTGAACATGGGGATATAAACCTGATTACTTTATTAATGGGTGCAAGCGCTGATGGCTTGCAGGTTCTGAGAAGAGACGGAAAATGGATCCCCATTACAGCTTTGCCAGATCAACTGGTAGTCAATGTAGGAGATATGTTAGACAGACTGACGAACCATAAGCTCAAATCAACCATTCACCGCGTGGTGAACCCTCCAAAGGATTTAATGAAACATTCGAGGTACTCAATTCCCTTTTTTATGCATCCGCGGTCAGAAATGGATTTAAGTTGCCTGGAAAGCTGTACTTCTGAATCCAACCCGAAAAGATACCCGGATATTACGGCAGGAGATTTTCTAAATGAAAGATTAGCTGAGATAGGCCTAAAAAAATAATCTACCACTAACAGGTTCCGTTTATTATGCGCAGGATCAGGTATTATATATTTTTAAAAGATGTATTAATACTTGCACTAACTTCATTTGGTGGGCCGCAAGCGCATTTTGCCCTCCTGTTAGAGGTAATGGTAAAAAAAAGACGGTACGTCACCGAGGAAGAGCTTCTTGAACTTTACGCATTGTGTCAAATATTGCCAGGGCCTACTTCTACCCAAACCATTACTGCCATTGGTTTTAAGACAGGAGGACCTAATCTCGCATATTTAACGCTCCTGGTGTGGATGCTGCCGGCGGCTTCTGTTATGACTGCTGCCGCCATCATCATCTCCAACTTACAGGAAAAAAGCCTCTCCATAGAATTCACGAAATTTATACAGCCCATGGCAGTGGGTTTTATTGCCTTTGCGGCTTTCCGGATCTGTGAAAAGGTAATTTATACGAAAAGCAGTTTTTTGTTGCTCATAATTTCCGCGGTAATTTCGTACTTCTTCAACTCTCCCTATATTTTCCCTGTGATTCTGATATTTGGAGGGGCGGTCACGGCCATTAAGTTTAAGACACAGCCCATTGAAACCAAAGGAAAACTAAAAATTCAGTGGGCGAATTTTACCTTATGGGCTTTGGTATTTATAGGCGCTGCTGTTTTAGGAGGAATTACGAGAGAGCTACCTATAAGACTTTTCGAAAACTTTTATAGAAACGGCAGTTTGATTTTCGGAGGGGGTCAGGTCTTAATCCCACTATTTTACACAGAATTCGTTGAATTCAAGAACTACCTGAGCAATGAGGAATTTCTTTCCGGCTACGCCCTTGCTCAGGCGCTCCCAGGGCCTACCTTTTCATTCAGCTCCTATATTGGTTCCCTTGCCATGAGAAACTACGGTATTAGCGGAGAGATTCTCGGTGGCTTTATTGCCGCAGCCGGCATTTTTCTGCCAGGAACATTTTTAATCTTCTTTGTGATCCGATTTTGGGATGCGCTGAAAAAATTTCGTGTTGTAAAGGCCTCACTGGAAGGGATAAATGCTGCGAGTGCAGGAATGGTTGTGGCAGCGGGATTGATTATGTTCAACCCCATTGACGCCAATGCTATTAATATTGTCATCATTGCAGGTACTTTTTGTCTACTTCTTTTTACAAAAATACCAGCACCTTTTATTATTATAACAGGCTTATTGTTGGGCTTTATTTTTTAAAGTGGAGTGTAGAGCCGCTATCTCCCACATTGAAGGTAGCTATCCTCCCAACGGGCACAGCTAAATTGTTGGCTTCATGTCCAATTGGGAACCCAAAACCCACCGGAAAATCATAAAATTGGACGTGTTCATGAATTATTTCATAAGCATTGCGCCCAAAAGGTATTTCATTGTCTCGCATATCAGACATATCGCCCACTATTAACCCGCCTATTTGACTGAGTTTCCCGGTTCTTTTCAACTGTACCATCATTCTGTCAATGTGGTAAAGATATTCATCCAGGTCCTCAATAAATAAGATGATATTCCTATAGTCAATATCTGAGGATGTGCCTACCAAATTGCATATGATGGACAGATTACCGCCAACGACCTCAGCGCTGATTTCACCTGCTCTGTTTAAAGAATGATAAGGTGCCTTGATGACAATACCATCCCCGAACAGTACCTTATGTAAACTTTTTACAGATTCGTCTCTATCTTCTTTATGAAAAAGCCCCGCCATAATTCCATGCACAGACTCCAGTCCCTGATTGTACAGGTCAAACAGCAGAGCGGTGATATCACTAAATCCAATGATCCATTTTGGGTTTTGCTGTAGCGCCGTAAAATCAATCGCATCTACAATACGCGTAGTTCCGTATCCTCCTCTGGCGCAAATGATCGCCTTTATCTCAGGATCATTTATCATTGACTGAATGTCTTCCAGACGCTCAGTGTCAGTACCGGCAAACTGGTGTTCAGAGTGAAAAAGGTGTCTGCCTAAAACCGGTTGCAAGCCCCAGGATTGGAATATCTTAACTGCAGGAAATATTTCAGCTTCAGAAATCTTTTTCGCTGTAGCGACAATCCCGATTTTATCGCCTTTTTGTAGGATCGACGGTCTCTTCATGATTGGAAATAACAAAATTGAAACCCAGTTTACGGGCAGGGCTGAGAGTATGAAATATTCAGAGATCAATAAAAATCAAAGTGAGAATTCCATCACGACAGCTAAATGATAAATCAATTCAAATTGACCTGTATGCACATACAGGTCCCTTGTCGAATCAGCCTCTATAAAATTACCTACTTCAATAGCTCTGTCCTGGACAGTAAGCCTTGAAATAAATCAAAAAAATTTATAAAATAAATAGCCACCCTACTAAATCTAATAAGGTGGCTATATTTATCAACTAAAGCTTACTATTTAGCGGGCGGAGTAACACCCAAACTAGTCAATACTTTATCAGAGATATTATGTTCTTCAGCTGCGTGTAACAAGATAGGCATACCTGCTGCATCAGAGCTAAATACGTAAGTGTAACCATTTTCTGTAGCAACTTTGTCAATCGCTCCTTGAATCTTAGTGTAAACGGGTTCTAACAATTCTCCCTGCTTTCTCTGCAAAGAAGAATCTGCCTCTCTTTGGAATTTTTCGATGGATGCCTGCATATTTTGCAGTTCTTCTTGCTTATCCGCTCGTACAATGTCTGTCATGGTAGGAGCACCCTTTTGAAAAGCTTCCATTTTGGTCTGAAACTCCTGCACCTTGGATTGCAACTGTGTGGTTAGTTGCTTTTCGTGCGCTTTCAAATC
>CAZHZR010000218.1:0-5497 GCA_964537095.1 uncultured Roseivirgaceae bacterium | reverse complement strand
GTTTCCGTAACCAGAGAGCGACTTCAAAAAAATATTGATGAGCTGGTTTCGAACCAAAAACTCTCGAAAGAAGAAGGCAAAAAAATTGTAGATGATGTGATGGAAAAGACCGCTTCGAAAAGAGATGAATTTGAGTCGCAGTTTAATAAAGTGAAGGAAGAGGTGATGGAAAAATTTAATTTCGCCTCCGCAAAAGATTTCGCTGCCTTACAACGGCGGGTAGAAGCGCTCGAAATTAAACTGGAAAGAATGGATACGCATCCGCAGGCTGCTAACGCTATCATTACCTCTCCCGAAACTGTAAATCCCGACAACCCGGAGAGCGGGCAGGATCTCAAAAATGGACCTACGTCAGACAATAATACTGATAGCGCAGTTTATTAATTCCGCAGCAGTAAATGTGTAATTGTCAATCCTGGTTATAAAGATAAACGCTGTGCGAAAGAAAGCGTAGTCCATCCCCCTATGTTTAAAATCTTGCGTACATTGGATTTTAATAACGATCTAAACCATTCCGGATGCTATTCAACCAAACCATAAAAAATTTAAAGCGCATCAGAGAAATCATTCAAATCCTAATAAAATACGGCTTTGAAGATATCGTTTCCTCCACTCCTCTTCACAAATTGGTACCGCGGAACATGCAGGGGCGTTGGTCGCGGCAGGACAGGCCCATCATGGAGTATACCCGCTACGAGCGGATAAGGTTGGCGGCAGAAGATCTCGGACCTAGTTTTGTAAAGTTAGCGCAGGTTTTGAGCAACAGACCCGATATTCTACCGGAAGCGTTAATTAGTGAGCTCGAAAAACTACAAAATGATGTTCCTCCTTTTGAGTTTGAAAAAGCGAAGATCATTATTGAAGGAGAAACCGGCCAGCTGCTCGAAGAATTGTTTAGCAACTTTGACAAAGATCCGATTGGTTCAGCATCCATTGGCCAGGTATATAAGGCACAATTGCACACCGGAGAAGATGTGGTGATTAAAGTACAGCGCCCAGGGGTAAAGGAAACTGTAGAAACCGACCTTGTCATACTGCGGGAGCTGGTGCGTTTGACTGAAAACTATTTTCAGAAGCAGGGGGTCAGAAATACGATGGACGTGGTGGATACCTTTGAGAAAGTAATGCGAAAGGAGCTCAACTATTTTAACGAATCGAGAAATATAGAGCAGTTCCGGGACGTCTACCATAACTATCCGAATCTTTACATTCCCAAAGTTTACAAAAGCCTGACGACAGAAAAAATCCTTGTGCTCGAATATATCAGCGGGTGTAAGATTACAGATGTTAGGCAGCAAAGAGCCTGGGGCATAGATCCACGTGCTACCGCTGAAAAAGGGATGGATATTTATCTGACGCAGTTTTTTGAGTACGGCTTTTTCCATGCAGATCCGCACCCTGGAAACGTACTTGTTAGAAAAGATGGGGTTATTTGTCTGATCGACTTTGGAATTGTTGGCAAGCTCATGAAGCGAGACAAATATGCTTTTTCCGGAATTCTGCTCAGCATGGCGCAACAGGATGCGCGTTCTATGGCAATCAACCTAAAAAGATTGGCTATGGACAATGACATAGCAGACATGAAAGCTTTTGAATACGACCTGAATGAATTAATAGAAGAGTTTGCTTCTCTGGACGTTTCCGAAATGAATATTGCGGATTTTTCGAAAGAACTGCAAAAGATCATTTATTCTTATCATCTCAAAATTCCCTCCAGCACTTTTTTAATTTTAAGAGCACTTGTGATTTTAGAGGGCATCGGAAAAATAATACATCCGGAATTTAAAACATTTGAATTTGTAAAACCCTATGGAAAGAAAATCCTAAAAGAACAATTTTCGTTTGAAAATCTGGGATTAGAATTTTATTACTCTTTTCTAAATGTTTATACCTTCCTAAACACATTTCCGGTCGAACTCAATTACCTGCTCCAGCGATTAAAAAAAGGACAACTGAAAATCCAGATTGAGCATCCCGGACAAAAACAATTTATGCAGTCGCTCAATTTTATCGGTTTCAGATTGATGATGGCTTTTTTAATAAGTGCACTCTTGATTGCCTCTGCAATTATTATGACGGCTCCCCTCGAGAAAAACTTAAGTACGCCTGGAGGAATCCCTTATCTGAGCCTGGTCGGTTTTTTAATAGCCGCTTTTTTGGGTGTGGTATTGTTAATCATTTCACTGAGAGGACCCAAAAATAATTAGCGCCTAGATCTACCTTTTTTTACCAAAACAATCTTCCAAACCATGTGTTATGAGTGGAGTTTTGCTTTAAAGACGGGTTCGCAGGCAATTAGTATTCTAAATACCCGTTGTAATTAAATCTTTTTAATATTTTTAAATTTAAATTTTAAACTATGTTACACTCCCAAAAAAGATTTTTTAAACCCTTTACATATACCGTAGCTGCCCTCGCTCTATTCTGCATGACTGGTGTTAGCGCCATTGCGCAGGTGAATCCGGCTACAACTCCACAGCAGGGCGTGGAGGTTCAGACAAATTTTGAAGAAGAAGAGTTAAAGCAATTTGCCAGTGCTGCCGGTAAGGTGGTACTGATTCAGCAAGAGACTGAACAAAAGATGATCCAGGCCATTGAAAACGAAGATCTTGAAATCAACAAATTCAATGAGATATTGATGGCTCAGCAAAACCAGCAGACAGAAGATCTTGAAGCTACGCCGGAAGACCTTCAAAAATTTGACAAGGCTGCAGCACAGGTGATTCAGATTCAGACAGAAGTGCAGGAAGAAATGGTTGAAGCCATTAAAGAAGAGGGGCTGGAGCCACAAAAGTATGAGCAGATATTGCTAGCTTACCAGTCGGATGCAAATGTGAAAGCCAAAGTAGATGCTCTGATTAGCCAATAGTCATAGCTTATTAAAAATCTATTAAAACTCTTCCCCGGAAGAGTTTTTTTTTGGCTAAACTGCATCTTGAAAAAAGCGGAAGACGTCAACAACAAACTTAACAGCATGCTATACATCATCCCTTTCATTTCGGCAGGTATAGGTTGGTTTACAAATTATGTTGCTATTAAGATGCTCTTTTATCCAAGGGTAGAAAAGAACTTCCTACTGTTCAGATTTCAAGGCATATTTCCTAAACGGCAGGAAGTCTTGGCCGCCCGTCTAGGAAAAATAGTAGCAGAAGAACTATTCTCGTTGGAAATTATAAAGCAACGCGTAGATAACCCCAATACCAGAAAGGAAATTAAACAACGAATAGAAATTGAAGTCGCAATCTATCTACGAGAACGGATTAAGGCAAAAATTCCAGTGGGTGGGAGCCTAATCCTATCCGATCAGCGGATAGAACAAATCAGAGATATTATCTGCAAAGAGGTAGAAGGCTTTATTCCGAAAATAATGGATGAATTCTCCTATAGATTAGACCAAATTAACATCGAAAAAATAGTTTATACAAAAGTGGCTTCATTTTCCAGTGAAAAGCTGGAAAGTCTGTTGATGGGGGTCTTAAAAAAAGAGTTGAAGTTTATTGAAATAGCAGGCGCTGTATTGGGGTTTTTTATCGGGATAATTCAAGTACTACTCCTACTTCTCACCCAATAAAGCGCCTCTTAGTTATTTCTTATTTTCCTCGTCCCTTAAAATCTTCCTCAGTATTTTGCCAACGTTAGATTTTGGCAGTTCTTTTCTGAATTCCACAAGTTTAGGTACCTTGTAAGCAGTGAGATTTTGTCTGGAGAATTCAATTACTTCAGCTTCTGTCAGGTCCTCTTCTTTTTTTACTACAAATACTTTCACCTTTTCATTACCATTGATGTCCTTTACTCCTACCGCAGCCACCTCCAGCACCTTTGGATGATCGGCAATGGTGTCTTCAATTTCGTTTGGATAAACGTTAAAGCCCGAAATGTTAATCATATCTTTTTTCCTATCTACGATAGAGAAAAATCCATCTTCACTCAAAATACCAATATCTCCTGTTTTAAACCATCCATCAACAAATACTTTAGCTGTCTCATCGTCCCGGTTCCAGTAACCCGGCATTATCTGAGGACCCCTCGCACAAATTTCACCGGGCTCACCCAACGGCACCTCTTTGCCATCTTCGTCGATACATCTCACCTCAGTGCTGGGCAGCGGAACACCTATGGTACCGATTCTTTCCGTTCCATCAATAGGGTTACAAGTGAGTACGGGCGACGTCTCTGACAAGCCATACCCTTCAGCCAAGGGTACCCCCGTTACATCTTCCCACTTTTTTGCAACAGCGCGCTGGACAGCCATCCCCCCTCCTACGGCAATCCTGAGATTTTTAAAGTCAACGTTCTTGAATTCGTCCTGGTTGAGCAAACCATTAAACAAGGTATTCACCCCTGTTATTACTGTAAATGGATATTTCTTCAGATCCTTTATAAAGGCTGGCATGTCTCTCGGATTCGTAATCAGAATATTCCTGGCACCGATCTTTAACATAGCCCAGCAGTTTACCGTCAACGCAAAGATATGGTATAATGGAAGCGCGGTAATGATCATCTCTCTGCGTTCTTCCAGCTTTGGCAGCATCCATGCTGATATCTGCTCCATGTTTGCAACCAGATTTCGATGTGTCAACATTGCGCCCTTGCTTACGCCGGTAGTTCCCCCTGTGTATTGCAAATAGGCCAAATCGGTGTTCGTGATGGTGGGACGCTTATAGGCACTTTTATCTCCCTTGTCCAAAACTTCCTTAAAACTGATCGTATCCGGAATATGATATGCCGGTACCATTTTTTTAACATGTTTTACCACCAAATTAGTGATCCAACCTTTGACGCCACCCAACAAGTCACCAATTTCAGTTACAATTACTGTCTCGATTTTCGTGTTAGGAAGCACTTTTTGTAGATTATGCGCAAAATTTGCCAATATAACGATGGCCTTTGCACCGGAATCCTGAAATTGATGCTCCATTTCCCTGGGGGTATACAAGGGATTTGTATTTACCACCACCAACCCGGCTCGCAAAGCTCCGAACATTGCTACAGGATATTGCAACAAGTTGGGCATTTGAATGGCAATTTTGTCGCCTTTTTTTAGACCGACTTGATTTTGCAGATAAGCAGCAAAATCGGCGGATAAATCATCAACCTCCTTAAAGGTGAGACTCTTTCCCATATTCTCGAAAGCCACCATGTCTCCGTATTTCGAACATGCCTCTTCAAATAGTTCAACCAGAGAATTGTACTTGTCAGGATTTATAGTGTGCGATATACCTTTAGGATAGTGTTTATACCATGGAAAATCTTGCATAAATATCAATCGTTTGTGTAAGCGTTCAATTCTTTCAACGCAATTGAGAGAATTCTTCTCTATATTAAGGTATTTTTGTTATTACGTCAAACAAATTTTGAAAAATGGGACGGAAATACGTAAATCACTGAGTTCTAATGTTCGGGAATAACGTAATAGAAGGCATTTTTGCTCAGAAAGAAAGGAGGCACGAGAAATTTGTTGAGCGGCTTTGAACGTAAACGGAATCATGCAAAATAT
>CAZHZR010000217.1:0-5513 GCA_964537095.1 uncultured Roseivirgaceae bacterium | reverse complement strand
AGCCCTCGTTTGCAACGAGGGCTGCCGAGATTAGCGATTGTATCGCTGCCATAGAGCTGAATAAAAAAGCAATGCACTCCATAAACTCTCCTCCTCATCAAGGAGGAGGCCCAGAGGTGGTTCTTAAACATGTAATTCCTTTTATCATTGATCCGGTACTGCTTTAGCAAAAAGGAGATTGCAAAAGCGAGCTCACAACTTCAGAAGTTTTCATAAATAAAAAAGTCTTATCAGCATCTAAAGATCAGATAAGACTTTTTAATATTCTGCGTAGTAAAGCCAAAAAGGTTCGTCTTCACCATGTGTTTTTTAGCAGCTTACACTCAAATATTAAGCTTTTCCAGGTTCTCCTGTGTCAAAGGCTTGTTGATATACTTTTTGACGTAAGTGTATTTTTTAGATTTGTTCACATCCTGTGGGTTTATGGAAGAGGTGAGCATCACGATATTGCACTTTTGTTTTGTGCTATCGTTCAACTTTTCAAATTCATCCAGAAACTGAAAACCATCCATAAGAGGCATATCAATATCCAAAAATATTATATCAGGTAACACATTTACTGCCGGACCTTCTATTTTTTCTAGGTTCTTTAAAAACTCTATTGCGCTTTTGGCTCCGGTGTGGGTGAATATATGATCAGTAATATTGGCTGCTTCAATCATTTTCTGATTGATTAAATTATCAATTTCATTGTCATCGATAAGCATTACTGCATGATACTTACTTTTATTTTGTGACATGCTTATTATTAATTATTAATCTGATGGTAAAAATTTAAAGCTACAGAAAAAAAATACGAATTATTTATATTAAAATATTAAATATAACAAAATAATAATCCACTTGGGACATAATCATGAAAAATTCATACGTGGAATAAAATTATTTATAATGTATTATTCCTGGCATGTAATTTATGAAAAAAGATATACAAAACAAGAATTTTTTATAGGTCAAATTTGATTCCCTGCGCAAGCGGCAACGAGGAGCCGAAATTTATAGTATTCGTTTGCCGTCTCATATAAAACTTCCAAGCGTCGGAACCAGACTCTCTTCCTCCCCCTGTTTCTTTCTCTCCCCCGAAAGCGCCACCAATTTCAGCCCCGGATGTCCCTATGTTTACGTTGGCAATACCACAATCTGATCCGAGATGAGAAAGAAAAAGCTCTGATTCGCGGAGATTATTGGTCATGATTGCCGAAGACAGCCCCTGAGGGACGCCGTTTTGTAATGCAATGGCTTCTTCTATGGTTTTGTACTTCATCAAATATAGGATAGGCGCAAATGTCTCAGTCTGAACAATCTCATAGTCATTTTCTACCTCATAAATCGCCGGCTTCACATAACATCCCGATGCATAATCCGATCCTTCCAAAACACCGCCATCGACAACCGCGATGCCCCCTTGCTTTTTCACCTCTTCAATGGTCTCTAAATATGCTGCTACCGCTTGCTGATCTATTAATGGTCCAACGTGATTGCGCTCGTCCAGAGGGTTACCAATTTTAAGCTGGCTGTATGCATTCGCCAGCTTCTGTTTCATCTGCTCGTAAATGCTCTCATGGATTATCAGCCTTCTGGTAGTTGTACACCGTTGTCCGGCAGTACCTACAGCTCCGAAGACTGCTCCAACCAATGCCATTTCAAGGTCGGCGTCTTTAGAGATAATGATGGCGTTATTCCCCCCTAGTTCAAGAAGTGATTTGCCAAGCCTGGCACCTACAGCCTCTGCCACTTTCTTGCCCATTCTGGTTGATCCCGTAGCAGAAACCAGTGCTATACGATTGTCATGAGCAATGTACTCTCCCACTTTATAGTCACCTACTATGAGACAACAAATACCGTCTGGTAGCTTGTTTTCTATGATCACCTCGTTCACTATTTTCTGACAAGCAATTGCTGTCAGCGGAGTTTTCTCTGAAGGCTTCCAAACACAAACGTTGCCACAAATTAAGCCCAACATTGAATTCCATGACCATACAGCCACGGGAAAATTGAAGGCTGAAATAATACCAACGATACCCAAAGGATGATACTGTTCGTACATCCTGTGCATGGGCCTTTCTGAGTGCATGGTAAGTCCGTGGAGTTGTCTGGATAAGCCAACTGCGAAATCACAGATATCAATCATTTCCTGCACCTCTCCTAAACCCTCCTGATAAGATTTGCCCATCTCATAGGAAACCAATTTACCCAGATGTTCCTTTTTTGAACGAAGTTTATTTCCGATTTGCCTGACAATATCGCCGCGAAACGGAGCCGGTTTAGTGCGCCATACTTCAAAGGCTTCAGCAGCCCGCAGTATCACCTGGTCATACGCAGCCCTGTCGGCAACGCCCGATTTACCAATCAATCCACCATCTACCGGTGAAACAGATTCAATGGCCGGCTCGTTGCTTTTAAGCCACTCATTTCCAATAGCAATTCCGGCATTATCATCTATAATATTTAAAGCCTGCAAGGCTTCATTTATACCATATTTATCTGCAGCCATAATTTATTCTAGTTTATACAAATCTATCAAATTTGAGGAAGGAATGGAAAAGATAAATTCTTAATCTTCCTTTAATAGAATTAAAAAAGCCATCCGGTATCCGAATGGCTTTTCAAGAACTAAGTCATCCATTAAAATTCAACTACCCCATAAGCTTGTCGGCCATCAGGATAAATTCCCTCTAACAGGAACCTTCCATCCACGTTTTCCATAGCCTGTAGTAGTTGCTCAACAGTTGTGATACTCTTTTTATTAATAGAAGTAATAATAAATCCTTCTTTTAAACCAGCGTTTCTCCACTTTTCGGATTTAATGTTCGTGATTTTTACTCCTCCATCAACACCAAACCGCGCAAGTTCTGCCTGGTCTACAGCTACAAAAGTTGCCCCGTCTATCTCCATTCCTGAATCCTTTTTGACGATCTTTGTGGTTCCGGACGCATTTCTCAAGACGGCGTTCGCTTTTCTTTCTTTACCTTTTCTGGTGTAAACCACAGCTACCTTATCTCCAGGTCTGCTCCTGGCAATCTGTTCCTGAAGTTGCGCTACTGTGCTCACCTTTACCCCATCTATGGCTATAATAATATCTCCGGCTTCAATGCCCGCTTCCTTTGCAGAGCTTCCATCGGTCACCTCTGAAACATAGACTCCCTGCAAGGCTTTAAACCCTTCTTCTTCGGCAAATTGAGCATCTATGTCGCGGATTCTTACTCCCAGCAATGCACGTTGTACAATTCCAAATTCCTTGAGGTCATTTACAACCTTCTTCACCAATGATACCGGGACCGCAAAAGAATATCCTGCATAGGTTCCTGTAGGGGTTGCAATGGCGGTGTTTATACCAATCAATTCACCTTTTAAGTCTACCAGCGCCCCACCGCTGTTACCAGGGTTCACGGCCGCATCAGTTTGAATGAAGGCTTCGATCTGCATCCCATCAGGGTCTCTTAAAATGTTGATATTCCTCGATTTGGCACTCACAATACCCGCTGTTACCGTGGAAGTGAGATCGAAAGGATTACCTACAGCCAGTACCCACTGACCAATTTTCACATTGTCGGAGTTGCCAAATTTCATGAACGGAAGATTTTCTCCTTCTATTTTAATAAGAGCAAGGTCAGTAGTAGGATCAGTTCCAATCAGTTTCGCAACAAACTCCCTGTTGTCATTGAGCGTTACTACAATATTTTCGGCATTTGCTACCACATGATTATTCGTGGCGATGTAGCCATCCGATGATACTATTACACCGGAACCGGAGGCTCGCTGCGGTTGATTTCTATGTCTGGGCGCAGGAGCTTCTCCAAAAAAATCTCTAAAGTATTCCTCTACGGGATTCCGTTGCGAATATCCCTGACGGGGTGTTCCAATGGTGGATTTTATATGAACTACACCTGGCGTAGCCTGTTCTGCTGCATAGATAAAATTGAGCCCCTCTGGCACTGTAAAAGAAGTGTCGGCTAAGAAGTTAGCGAGCCTCACATTGTTCGAGGCTTCATATTTTTCTATTGGCTGCTGATCATTCAAAAAGAATTTGAATCCGCCAATAGCCAACACTGCTCCAAAGATTGAAGCCAGAAAAATTCCAATAAAGAACTGTTTTTTACTCATAATATGATTATTTAAGGGAACATAAATTAACTATAGAAAATCGGTCACCCCCTATTAGCATACGGATACAATCAAAAAAAGGCGAGGGTAAACCCGCCTTTCTTAATACAAATATCGAACCTATTTAACCTCTATCAGAGATTTATTTTGCTTTTTCTCTATTTTTTCGAGGCTAATGCTCAAGATGCCATCCTCTTGTTTAGCGCTGATGGTTTCCTTATTTACTGTCTCCGGTAGTTTGAAGGATTCTTCAAATTTTCCAAATGCAGTTTGTAGCTTGTGGAATTTTAAGCTGACGTCGGTATCAAACTTTTTTCTTTCACCGCTTATTTTCAGAACATCATCATTCAACTCTATTTTAACGTCTTCTTTTTTTATTCCTGGAACAGCGAGGTTGATAACGAAAGCCTTTTCTGTTTCTACTATATCCATTTCAGGTTTGAAACTGGAAGGACTTTTTGATGGTGCTTCTTCAGCAGCCAATTGGTTGAAAATCTTACTAAGTGGGCTATAGCCTAACGCCGGATTATAATATTTGAGTAATGTCATTTTCGTAGATATTTTAAGGTTTATAATCTTTTATGATCTATCATTGAAAATTGTGCCAGCGCGTAAATTAAAGAACCTCACGCCATTTATGCGACACAATGTCGCATTCAATTAGAAATACAAGCCAAAAGACGACAAAATGACACAGTTTGATATCAAAGGCGTCGTTTAGATAAGGCGTCAAGTTTCTCAGGGGTACTGGATGAATAGACGATTAAAAAATTTGCCGAATTATTTTGCAATTAAATGGGAAGGTGCTAATATTGCAGTCCGATTAGAGACGTAACAAATTCCTGCTTAGCTCAGTCGGTTAGAGCATCTGACTGTTAATCAGAGGGTCCCTGGTTCGAGCCCAGGAGCAGGAGCATTGAAACCCGCATATTTCACGATATTGCGGGTTTCTGTTTTTTTATATAAAATGTATTTGATACGTTATATCAATTAAATTGCCTATTCTCAGACCTATTTCAGACCCTCTTTTTTTGACACGTTTTGAGCATCCAAGTAATCCCATATTGTAAAAAAACAAGAATAAGGAAAAATGGACTCTAGCGATATATTTCGAATTAAGATTATTCGGTCGACAAGCTAATATCTGGCAAAATCATTAATCCGGATTAGGAGAAGGAATATTAAGGCAGAGATTGAGTAGGAAGCCAAAGGAGATCAATAAGATCAAAAACTTGTTGTTGAATTTGAAGAGCCGATCAATCACAAACTCGATGCTTTTTTTAATGGTGATATAGTGAAAGCCATAAAAATGAAATAAAAAATTGAGAATATGGAAGGTTTTCCACGAACAGGTGAATGAACCTGTAAATCCATATTTCCCGCTATCGCTCACAAAGCTCTCAGAAGAC
>CAZHZR010000216.1:4111-5577 GCA_964537095.1 uncultured Roseivirgaceae bacterium | reverse complement strand
CTACATATCCCTCTCTTTCAAAGGATATTGTCTCCTGATTTTGTTAATTAAAAACAGCTTTTGAGCAGTAAAACTATCCGGATGCACCTGATTGAAAATTAACTGAAATTCTATAAAATTCGTAGGTTCATTGATCCTGAATGCAGCGGGATCAATCTTTTTTCTAATCAAATATTCTTCAAACTCCTCCATAATAATAAAAAAAAGAAAACATACGTCCGAACGTATGGCAAATAAGGCATCTTCAGCAAGATAGAATGAATTACACTTTCTGGTTCAAATCACCATAAAAAAAACTTTTTTTTCTACATTTGTTGAAAATTTTTATGGATAAAATACTTGTCATCGGTGCATGTGGACAATTAGGCCAGGAACTCACCCTTGAACTCCAGAATTTTTTTGGCCCTGAAAATGTTGTGGCCGCTGACATCAACCAGCAAGCTCCTACGCTTAATGATACCATTTTCGAAAATTTAAACGTACTCGACACAAACGCGCTGTATCAAATTATAAAGCGACACAAGATCAAGCAAATATATAACCTGGCCGCAGTATTATCAGCAACTGGTGAAAAAAACCCTCAGTTCGCCTGGAAGTTGAACATGGAGGGGCTGCTAAATGTACTGGAAGCTGCAAAAGAATTAAAACTTCAGAAAATTTACTGGCCAAGCTCAATTGCCGTTTTCGGCACCCAAACACCACCAAAAGCACCACAGCATACGATTATGAATCCAGACACTGTATACGGAATCAGTAAATTGGCAGGTGAAAGGTGGTGTGCATACTACCATCAAAAATACGGCATCGATATCAGAAGTCTGCGATACCCCGGCCTGGTGGGCCACAGATCGATGCCGGGAGGTGGCACTACCGATTATGCTGTCGATATTTTCCATAAAGCAGTAGCCGGACAAGCATTTGAATGCTTTCTGGAACCAGACACTATGCTGCCCTTAATGTATATGCCCGATGCCATCGCAGGAACTATTAATTTGATGCTTGCCGAACCTTCATCCATCACAATCCGCGATAGCTACAACATAGCCGCATTCAGTGCTTCACCTGTTCAAATAGCAAACGCCATTAAAAACACCCTGCCGGATTTTCAAATCTCGTACAATCCCGACTATAGACAGCAAATTGCGGATTCCTGGCCTGATAATATCGATGATTCCCAAGCTCGAACTGATTGGAAATGGGAAAATAAATATGATCTTGAAAAAATGACAGAAGATATGATCCGGCAACTTAGCCCTTCAAAAGCTCTTAAATCATAGAAGCGGTTTCTGTATGCCCCGACTTTTAATCTTCAATAAGCACTTCCAAATCCCATAGAAAATAATTTAGCCAAACAGTAACCCCTTATCTTTCAGCTTGTCCCGCAATATTTAGCACTTTCAAATTTGCCATGTTAAAACATAATGAGTAGTTTACCGTATTTTTTTGATATTATATTCATGGAAAAA
>CAZHZR010000216.1:0-4011 GCA_964537095.1 uncultured Roseivirgaceae bacterium | reverse complement strand
ACAAACCTGCAAAAGTATGTTTCCTTCTTATTTAATACACACCTGGACGCATGTGTTCAGGAAAATATCAAGCTTTTAGAAAAATTTAAACCTTCCGTTTTATCCGAGCTTGAAAATTTATCAGAAACAGAGATCCATTCATACTGGACCCGCTCTTTGACAGACTTTTTATCTGGGATTATTAGCGGGAAATCCATGGCCCAAAACGCTGAAAGGGGAAAAAAATGGAAGGAAGACAACCTTGAGTTTATTTCCAAAGATCAGGTATCAGTCGCCGACATCCTTATCATCTTTAGCATCAGAAAACAGATACTGGCAAGCATGCTTTTATCTTATACTGAAGATTGCCAGGAAATGATCAAAATATTGCAAGAAAGCGAAATATTTTTTCTTCAACTGGAGCACAATACCATTGAAACCTATGTAGAGATTCAAAAGGAAATGCTTTTGGAAGAAAAAGAGTTTTCGGAATCCATCTTTAACCATTCCATAGATGGAATTCTCACCTGGGACCACAACTTTAATATAACATCCTGGAATGCGGTACTCGAAAATCAGTATAGCATTAAAAAGGAAGAAATTGTGGGTAGAAATTATTTCGACGTCTTTCCTGCCTATCTGGGTTCTAAGCAAGCCAGAGCGATGGAAAGGGTTTTAGAAGGTACAAAGGCCTATTTTCCCGCCCATCCATACCTCTACAAAGATGGCTATTACGAATTGAATTTGGTGCCCTTAAAAGATGCACATGGCAATATATCCGGCGGACTTTCCATCGTTCATGACGTCACCGAGCAGAAAAAAGCTGAAATGTCTCTCATTGATCATCGCGAAGAATTGCAAACTGCCAATGAAATTCTCCAAAAGCAACAAGAGGAACTGCAGCACGCCCACCATGAAGCGATCGAAAAAAAGATGCATCTTGAAGAAAGCAACAAAGCCCTGAAAAAAGAGGTGCAGGCCAGAATTGAAATTGAAGAGGAACTAAAGAAGGAAAAAGGCTTTATAAAGGCAATCTTAGACAATATGCGCGAGGGTGTAGTTGCCTGTGACAATAACGGGGCCCTCACTTTTTTTAATGAAGCAAGCATCGACTTTCATGGAAGCGAACCCGAAAACAGACATTTTAGCGACTGGCCTACTTCTTTTCAGTTGTATCATGCGGATGGCGAAACTCAGATGCGACCAGAAGACGTCCCTCTCTATAAAGCTTTGCAGGGGGAGCAGGTAAAAGACAGTGAAATGGTAATCATTTCAACCAAAGACGAAAAATATATTCTTTCTGTCAACGGACAATCCATCTTCGATGAACAAGGAAATAAGCGGGGCGCATTGGCTGTCATGCACAATATTACCAAGAGAAAAACAGCCGAGGAAGAAATAAGAAAATCTCACGACTTCTATTTGACGATACTGCAGGATTTTCCCGCGTTGATTTGGAGAGCTGACACCAGCGGGAAATGCGATTATTTTAATAATACCTGGCTTGAATTTACCGGAAATAGTATAGAGCAGGAGTTTGGCTACGGATGGGCAAAGGGAGTTCATCCTGACGATGCGGAGCAATGTATCGCAATTTATAAGGAGGCTTTTGATGCAAGGAAGACCTTTTCAATGCACTATCGGTTGAAAAATAAGGACGGGGAATACCGATGGTTGATTGATTTTGGCAAACCGCTTTATGCACCAGATCAAACATTCCTCGGCTTTTTAGGGGTGTGTTATGATATTCAGGAACAAAAAGAAGCGGAAAGAGTAATCTCTGAGAAAAACGGAGCCCTCACCGAGGCACTTAACAAGCTAAGAACCGCTGAAGATCATCTGCTTAAGGTGAATAGTCAGCTAGAACTACGGGTACAGAAAAGAACGGATGAACTCAGGGCAAGCGAGGAAGAACTAAAGCAAACACTGGAACAAACCATTCAACTCAACGAAATAGCTTCGCAGAGGGGGGAATTCTTGTCAAGCATCATAGACCAGACTCCCATTTCAACCAGTATTTTTGACGCCAACGGAACGCAAATCCGAGTTAACAATGCCTACCGCAATCTCTTCAATGCCGGAAGCGGTGATGAAGGCCAAGAAAAATACAATATCTTCAAAGATGAATATCTAATGAAAACACCTCATTCTGAAGATATAAAAAGGGTTTTTTCAGATGGGGAAATAGTACAGTTTACGGAAGACTACGATGTTGGGAAATTAATCGGCGGCTCAAATACGGCTGCCCATCCCACTACACTAACTACAACCATTTTTCCAATTAAAGATGCTGACAACAATGTAATCAATGCGGTAGTCCAGCATGAAGATATGACCGAAAGGAAAAAGGCTGAAGATGCCTTAAAGGCAAGCGAGGAACAACTTCGCTTAATTACTGATGCACTCCCCGTTTTAATCGCATATGTGGATAAGGATGAAAGGTACAGATTCAACAACAAGGCTTATGAAGATTGGTTTAATATAAGCCGGAAAGATTTAATTGGCAAAACAGTGAAGGAAGTAGTGGGTGATAGGGCCTACGAACCTCTGAAAGTGCAAATAAAGAAAGCTTTGTCGGGCGAAAACTTCTACTACGAAGCATATTTGCCTTATAAGGATGCGGGTAAAAAATTTATTGCGGTCAATTACATTCCTCATTTTGTAGAAGATAAAGTTGCCGGGTATTACACACTTATTAATGATATATCTAAACAAAAGGAAATCCAGCGTGCTTTGGAAACTGCGCTTCAGGAGACCAACGACAAAAACGAAGAGCTGCAAAAGATAAACAACGACCTGGATAATTTCATCTACATTGCTTCACACGATCTAAAATCTCCCATTGTAAATTTAGAAGGTTTGGTGGCCTCGCTTACCCGGAAAATTGAACTAAAATCAACGGATGAGGAAAAGCTGATTTTAGAGATGATACAGCTCAGTATTGAAAAGTTCAGAAAAACCTTAAAAAACTTAACTGAGGTAACAAAAGCGCAGAAAAACCTGGAAGAAGATAAGGAGGTAATTTCGATCCCCGCAGTAATCAACGAGGTAAGGCAGGAAATTCATAGTTTGATTATAGATTCCGAAGCGGATATTCATGAAGACATCCAGGTGGAGGAGCTTTATTTTGTTCCCATGAACCTGCGTAGTATTTTATATAATCTGCTCACCAATGCCATAAAATATCGGAAACCAGAGGTTCCCCTGGAGATCTTGATCAGAACCTATAGAAAAGGAAGCAATATAATCCTTTCTGTAAAAGACAATGGCCTGGGGCTTTCTAATTCCCAGCAGGCGAAGTTATTTAAGATGTTTAAAAGAATGCACAGCCATGTAGAGGGCACGGGAATTGGTTTATATATCTTAAAGCGAATTGTAGAGAACAGCGGAGGTAAGGTAGAAGTAGAAAGCGAACCCCATCTTGGAACTGAATTCAGGATTTATTTCAGGGATATTTGAACAGCGGCTTTTTGAAGAGGGGAAGTCATAACTTACCGGCAGAGAATCATTTGGCGAAATAAGCCTGCCAAAAGCTTTTTAATAAAGGAAAAACCTTGAAGCGGAGGTCTAAAAAAAAGTCCTTTTTTAAACAATTCCATAAAAGAATCGGTAATCTGAGATTGGCAATAATAATATGTTTATTTTTGTCTTTCTTAAGTCACCTATTATATTTGGATTGAATCTGAACCGAAAGAAAAATGACTGCATTTGACAATTTAGATCTAATAAATAAAAACGGAATTCTTGTTATCACAATAGATCGAGTGGATAAGTTGAATTCCCTGAACATCGCCACAGTGGAGGAACTACGTACGGCAGTTCAAACCGTATATGATGACAAAGAAATAAAGGGCGTAATTATCACGGGACGGGGCGATAAAGCGTTTGTTGCAGGGGCGGATATTGCAGAAATAGCAGAGCTAAACGAAGTAAACGGCAGAAAATTCTCGGAAAATGGCCAGGAAGTGCTGGCTTTAATAGAAAATTGCCACAAGCCTATCATCGCCGCTGTCAATGGCTATGCATTGGGAG
>CAZHZR010000215.1:2994-5577 GCA_964537095.1 uncultured Roseivirgaceae bacterium | reverse complement strand
TCTCCAACAACCAAAAATCATTTTGTCATTTGCGTACCTTTTTGGAGTTTTTTCACGTAAATTAAGGTTAACAAAAAGTTAATTTGAATCGGGGTGATGCTTTTCTTCAGATTTTGATTCACGATGAATATGATTTTTTATTCCTGCTTATAAATCGTTTGTTATCTTTTTGTTAACCTCATGAGTTTCTTTAAATGAGGTATTACGCGTCTAGAACGTGTTTTTAGTGGTTTTAATGGCGTCTAGCTACTTGAAGATTGCTGCGCTATGTATCCTTCTTGTACCCGCTTTTAGTTGCAGGTGCCATTCTTTATTCCCAAATTCAAACGTTTGCATTCGAATAATTTTAATCGCAGTATAGAAACCAAATAACCGAACAACTTATATGAAGAAACATTACAAACTCCATTTTTTGGTGCTTCTCTTGGGGGTGTTGATAAGCACTTCCACGTTGGCGCAGGAAATTAATGTCACAGGGACAGTTACTGATGCCGCTGATGGGTCTGGCTTGCCGGGCGTGACTATTATATCAGAGGGGACAACCTTGGGTACGATTACAGATGTAGAGGGGAGATATTCCATTAATGTAGATGCAAATGCTACATTAACCTTTTCTTTTGTAGGCTTCGAGAAAACCTCAGTTGAAGTGGGCGGTCGAAGGATTATAGACGTAAATCTTTATCCGGACGTACAGCAGTTGGGCGAGATAGTGGTGATAGGCTATGGAACCCAAAGAAGGCAGGATGTAACCGGTGCCATCACAACTGTGAACCCTGAGCAATTTAACAGAGGCGTAGTAGGCTCTCCGGATCAGCTCCTTGTAGGAAAGGTACCTGGCCTGACAATTAATCGGAGTGGTGGTGATCCCACAGCCAAACCTAATATCCAACTGCGAGGACCTTCCTCTTTAACGGCAAGTTCAGCGCCTTTCTACGTGATTGATGGCGTTCCCGGAGCTTCCATCGATTTGGTTTCTCCTGATGACATTGAGTCCATAGATGTTTTAAAGGACGCTTCATCGACCGCTATTTATGGCTCAAGGGCTGCAAATGGTGTGATCATGGTAACTACCAAACGGGGAAAGGCAGGAACGCCTGTACTTTCTTATAGTGGCTACGTGGCAGTGGAACAAGTTTCAAATAAAGTAGATGTGTTGAACGCATCCGAGTATAGGCAATTTCTGGCTGATCACGGACAAACCGTTGCGGAAGGCGAAGTGGGGGCGGATACAGACTGGCAGGAGGAGCTTTACCGCACAGGAGTCTCGCAGAATCACACGCTTTCCTATTCAGGAGGAAGTGAATTTACAAAATACAATGCATCTATCAATTACTTCAAAAATGAAGGTATAGTCAAAAGAAATGCTTTGGAACGCGTGATTGCGAGAGTAGGAGTAGATCAGGAGGCTTTCGATGGAAGACTTAGGCTTGGATTATCATTGGTAAACAGCATGATCAATTCAGACCACGTGGATTATGGCATCTTCAATGGTGCAGCCCGATACCTGCCTGTTTCACCTATCATGAGCGATAATCCTTTGTATGATAGATACGGCGGTTATTTCCAGGTTCCTGGTAGAACAAACTACAACAACCCCGTGGCAATGCTAAACCAAAGGGATGAAACAAGACAGACAAATCTGACACTGGGTATGGCTAAAGTAGGTTTAGACATTTTGCCAGGCTTGGTCTTGAACATGACAGGCTCGTTTCAAAGAGAGAATTACGACAGAAATTACTATATGAGCCGTGAGGATTTTGGACCACAGGCATTGGGCATGGGTAGAGCGGAGCGGGTGGCATTGATGCATACCGAAAAGGTATTTGAAGCCATACTTGACTATTCAACAATATTGAATACACGACACGAAATAAAAGTATTGGGAGGCTATTCATATCAAAATTCCTTGCGAAACGATGGTATTAGTGCCAGAAACAATACTTTTTCTTCAGATGATTTGGGTGCAGGAAACCTCCTTTTAGGAAATGGCGAAGGTGGAAGTTCTTTTCATTTTCAGGACTACCCAAGAAAAGAGGAGTCTGTATTGGTATCTTTTTTTGGAAGGGTAAATTATAATCTTGATGAGAAATATATTTTAAGCGCAACATTGCGAACTGATGGCTCATCGAAGTTTGGGGTAAATAACCGCTGGGCATTGTTTCCGGCCGTGTCCGCAGCATGGAGAATCGTTGACGAAGGCTTCATGCAGGATCAAAACCTGTTTAATGATTTAAAGCTGAGAGCAGGATTTGGTGTTTCAGGAAATCAAAATATTCCTCCTTATCGTTCCATCACTTTATATGGTCCTCAAGAAGATCAGTTCCTGTATAACGGCGAATTTATTAATAGTTATTCTGTGGTGCAAAATCCCAATCCAGATTTGAAATGGGAAACCACGACGATGATCAACGCCGGAATTGACTTCGCCTTGTTGACTGGTAGAATAAGCGGTTCTGTGGATGTTTATAACAAAGAAACCAATGACCTGCTGTACGAGTACAACGTGCCAACACCGCCATATCAGTTCAATAGACTTTTAGCAAACGGCGCTTCCATGACGAACAGAGGAGTTGAAGTAATGGT
>CAZHZR010000215.1:0-2894 GCA_964537095.1 uncultured Roseivirgaceae bacterium | reverse complement strand
ATCAGAGGGGTTTATGGCAACAAAATTTACAATGCCACAAGGGCAGACTTGTCTCGCTTAAATCAGGCTTCTGTAACCAACGTGTCTAAGGAAGCAGTGGAAGATGGTATTTTTGAAGCGCCGGTAAACTCCAGTCGATGGTTGGAAGATGGTTCTTTCCTTCGCTTAGACAATGCCACCATAGGCTATAACTTCAATTTGGCGGATCATAAGTATTTCAAAAATGCCAGAATTTACCTGACAGGAACCAACCTTTTTACTATCACCAAATATACTGGTGTAGATCCTGAGGTTTCTTTGGCCACCGCGAATGGTACGGAAATGCTTGCACCAGGCTTGGACAATAGAAATTACTATCCAAAAACCCGGTCTTTCCTTGTTGGCGTCAATCTAAGTTTTTAATCCTAAACAGAATCTGAAATGAACATATATATAAAATCAAGAAATATTCTGATTGCTGTACTGGCTTTGTTTATCGCGCCATCTTGTACGGATCTGGACGAAGAAGTTTACGCTGTGTACACAGACGAGAACTTCCCTTCCTCACCTGAACAATATGCAGCACTCACCGGCCCCATTTATGTGGCTGCCCAAAAGTTTTTCGACAACAACTACTATGACATGCAGGAAACTGCAACTGATGAAGCAGTAGTGCCGACACGCGGTGGCGATTGGTTTGACGGTGGTAAATGGAGAGATATGCATTTGCAAACCTGGACACCTTCGCATGAATTGATGCGCAACTCCTGGGATTGGGGATTTAATGCCATAGGAACCTGTAACAGGGTGTTGAAAATATTTGAGAATGCGCCCGAGAGCGATACTAAAATGCAGACTGTGGCGGAAATTAAAGCCATGCGCGCATGGTATTATTACTTGATGATGGATTCGTTTGGAAATATACCTCTGGTTACCACTTTTGATGACAATGCCGAAAACCCGAATCAGGCGACCAGAGCTCAAGTATTTGACTTTATCGCTGCGGAGCTTGAAGAAAATTTGCAATTCCTGACCGAAGAGGTTAATGCAGAAACCTATGGAAGACCTACCAAATGGATGGCCCATACTTTGTTGGCTAAGCTTTATTTAAATGCGGTTGTCTATACAGGTACACCTATGTGGGACAAGGTGGTGACGCACACAGACGCAGTAATTGCCAGTAATAAGTACGAACTAGGTAACTATTTCGCGCAGTTCATGCCAGACAACGGTCCTGCTGACAGAGAGCCTATTTTCTCTGTTCCATTTGATGCGGTAAGGGCGAAAGGGAATTTGCTTTTCAACAAAGTACTCCATTATGCACACAGAGATACCTATGGATTGACTACAGATCCCTGGAATGGCTGGACTACCTCCCCCGCATTCTTTGATATCTTCGATGATGAAGATTTGAGAAAAGATCAGTGGCTCTATGGGCAGCAGTTCAACGGAGTCGGCGAACCGCTGATCTATGATGGCGTAAATGTGGTACTAGATCCTTATGGCTTCGGAACTGAGTTTGATTTGGGAGGTGATGCAGATGGCGGTCGTTTGGTGGGTGCCAGAAATGTAAAATACTATCCTGATGCCAATGCGGTACAAAACAATGCCAACAATGACTTTGTGATTTTTAGGTATGCCGATATTTTGCTGATGAAAGCAGAAGCATTGGTTCGCAAGGGAGAAGCAGGAGGGGAGGCATTAGATTTGGCGAATGAAATCAGAGAACGTGCTTTTGGGGACAGTGATCATAACTTTACTGCTCTTACGCTTCAGGATATTTATGAGGAAAGAGGAAGAGAGTTTGCCATGGAAATGACCAGGCGAATCGACATGATCCGGTTTGGAACGTTTTTAAATGCAAATGTTTTTAAACCTGCCAAAACCGCGGAAACCCATAGGTTAATATTTCCTATTCCTACGGATGCCCTCGCCACCAACAGTAATTTAATTCAAAATACAGGCTACTAACAGAACTCCTATGAAACTAAATCATATATTAAACAAATTGTGCTTGCTCATCACCGTTTGCGTAATTGCGGGCCTGCTCACTTCCTGTGAAGATGACGATATCGGAACCATCGATCGTTTTGAACTGTCTGTGGATGATGTTCCAGATACTGTTTTTTATGGCAGGGAAATACCATTGAAGCTAATAGTTGCGAATGCAGAAAGCTTTCGGATAAGGGTAGCGAAAGAAGGAGTACCCAACGAATATTTATACGACGAAACCATTAATGTTGAAGCTGGAAGATTGGTTTATAACCAAGGTATTCCGGTTCCTTCTGACGGGTCGTGGCATGGATTTCATGTAATAGATGTGATTGCACAAAGCGGCAGCAATACATCTACCGAAACCAAGACCCTTTATATAACAGAAGGTCCCAGAGAATTATTCCTTGTTGGTGGCTCCTCGGAGGCCGGCTGGGAACCCACAAACGCAATTCAACTGATGAGGCATGAAAAAGATGGCATCGCTTACCATGACATCTTCACGTATCTGACCACTGAAGGGGACGGGTTTAAGATATTGCCAACTCAAATAGACTGGACAGGTGGTATTGGCCAGAAAGAAGGAGAATTATCCAATGACGAAGATGCATCTAACTTTACCGTTGAAGAAAACGGATTTTATCGGGTGCGGTTGACGGAAGATACCGCGGCTCCTTTGGGTTACATCGATATGGAGATAGTGAAATCAAACTGGGGGATAATAGGAAGTGCAACGCCCGGAGGTTGGGACAACAGCACAGACATGATAAGCCCTGATAGCAAAGGAGATTACACCTGGTCTATTACAGTGGATCTCTTGGGGGGAGAAATTAAGTTTCGGGAAAACAATGTCTGGGATGTCAATGTCGGCGGTACTGAAAGTGAACTTACTTTTGACGGCGCAAACATAGCGGTCTCGGCAG
>CAZHZR010000214.1:1206-5581 GCA_964537095.1 uncultured Roseivirgaceae bacterium | reverse complement strand
TAGCTCCAATTGCATTGAATAACAAACCAGTAGCATAAGCTCCCGCAAATACACTCACAATGATCTTCCAGCTACCAACACCTGTCATGAATAATATCGCTGCTCCAATAAGGCACATTAAAGTAGAAGTCTCTCCTATGGATCCGGGGATAGCACCCCAGAACATGTTCCATGCATCATACAATCCGGGCGACCAGGAATCATTTAGTGCCGCTACAACACTCGTACCCGACTCGTCTATAGTCGATTCATAAGCCACTGCCAGTGGAGTAGCTCCTGAGTAGCCCTCTATCGGTTCTTTGTCGCCAAGATAAGTCCAAACAGACCCTGCCATATCAGCCGGATAAGCAAAATAGAGGAATGCCCGCGCGGTCATCGCTACGTTAAGGACGTTCATACCAGTACCACCAAAAACCTCTTTGGCAACAACTACCGCAAAGATGGTGGCCAAAGCAACTTGCCATAGTGGAATAGTTACAGGCAAAATTAATGGAATCAACATACCGGTAACAAGAAACCCTTCATTGATGGGATGCTTTCTAACCACAGCAAACACAGCCTCCGCGATACCTCCGGCAGCGTATGATACAAGTACTATTGGCAAGACCAAACCGGCTCCCAAAAGAAATTTATCCATGAAAGTGGCTGCTTCTCCAACAGCAAGAAAATGTTGATGGCCCGTATTCCACATCCCAAATAACAAAGGTGGTATCATCGCAATCACCACAGTCATCATTAGTCTTTTCAAATCAACTGCGTCTTTTATCTGCACCCCTTTGGAATGGGTAGTATGATTCGGTGTAAAGAGAAAAGTTTCACCGGCTTCGAATAAGTAGTAGAACTTTTCGAGCTTCCCCCCCTTCTCAAACATCGGTTTTTGTTTATCAAACAAATTCCTTAAAGCTTTCATTTAGTATATTTATTTAAATATTTTCTTTTACCTTATCTTTATTTCCTCTTGTAGAGCTACCTGTAATATGTTAGCTATCTTTTATCAAAATTAGTCCGGTCCTTAGAATGGCCTGCACATCATGCTTTGAAACATCTATAAATTCGCAAAGTGCAAGATCCTCTTCTATTACCTCGTAAATTCCAAGGGCCTCCATATTATCATAATCTTCTGCCAGGATAGCCTTCAACAAATGGGTAGGGTAAATATCCATGGGGAGTACTTTTTCAAAAGCACCTGTCATTACAAAAGCTCTTTCTTCTCCTCTGGTGTTGGTATCCAGGACATATTCCTTTTTGGGCGAAAGGAACGAAAACAATCCAAACGCCCGGTGAAAGCTTAACTTGTCTGCTGTCGGCTTCAGCCAGCCCAGCATTTCATAATAGTCTCCTTCCGGAATTACAGTTACGAGGTTATGATAATACCCCAGGTAACCATCTTTTGAAATTCTCTCACCTGTCAAAACATTCCCGGAAATAAACCTCACGTGCTCATTTTTAAGGTTGTTTTCAACAAAGTTCGTTATAGATGCACCAGACCAGGTTTTGTAATATTGGGGGGTTTTGATCTCAGAACCGGCTACAGCTACCAATTTAGAAGCATCGTATCGGCCTTCTGTAAGCAATTTTCCTATTTGAACCACACCCATGGGATTTACCGTCCATACTGTGTCACCTTTATTAATCGGATCTGTGTGGTGGATTTGAACCCCTACGTTTCCAGCCGGATGCGGACCTGAAAACTTATTGATTTGAACTCCCTTAGCATTCGTAAACAAGGATGAAACTTCTGAAGCTCCGTTTACCCCAAGATGTACAACCCCTGGTGTAAGCTTTTTAAGCACATCAATCCCTATCTGGAAATATTGCTCCTGTCCTTTTAGAAGGAATTCATAATCCGGCGCGAGCGGACTTGTATCAAAAGTAGAAATAAAAATTGCTTTCGGAGTGTCGTCGGGATCGGCAACTATGCCAAACGGTCTTTGAATAATATTCGGCCAAACACCACTTTTCACTAGATTATCTATAACAACATCCTTAGAAAGACCCGAGATTTCTGAAGAAGAAAACTTCGGAAAAGATTCATATTGAACTTCCTTGTCTGCTAAAATCTTTATCTCTAGTAGCCTTCTTTTTTCACCTCGCTTTATTTCAGCTATCTCTCCACTTACAGGAGCTGTGTATAGCACTTTTTCTGATTTCCGGTCGAAAAAAAGCGGGGTTCCTGCTTTTACCGTATCACCTTCATTTACTACAACCTTCGGTCTTTCTAAACCTACAAAATCGGTAGGTTTCACAGCAAAAGTATCGGGTGGTGTTACTTCGGCAACTTTCTTTTCAGCCTTCCCTACCAATCTGATATCAAACCCCTTTTTTAGCTTTATAAATTTAGACATGTTTATATTTTAGCAATGAATCTATAGTTCAAAAACGTGGCAAAAATAACAATTTTTTAGTTAATTAAAATGTTCTGGTTTTATTAAATATTAATCTTTGACTTTAGATACATCTTTTTGATGTAACAATTTCGCCCAAAAACCAGCGATCATACAAGATGACTTTCCTTGTTGAGCTTTTCTATGTGCTCCGCCACATTTTGCATCAGCCACATGGGAGTGGACGTAGCGCCGCAAATACCTACGGAATCATTGGAGTCGAACCAGGAACTTTCGATCTCAGACTCGTTCTCAATAAAATAACTTCGTTCATTTTCATTTTTACAGACACTAAACAGAGCCTTTCCATTTGAGCTTTTCTTACCACTCACGAAGATGATGATATCATGTAAGTGGGCAAATTTTGTCAAATGCGGCTCCCTGTTCGAAACCTGGCGGCAAATGCTGTCGTTCGCACTAAATTCCACAGCATTCACACCATTCGTAATCTTCATCTGACTTTCTATCAACTCCTTTATTTTGTAGAAGCCCTTTGTGCTTTTGGTTGTTTGGCTATACAAAGTCACTGGCCTGGAGAAGTCGATCTGATGCAGATCTTCCTCAGTAGTGACGATAATTGCTTCTTCTTTTGTTTGCCCGGCCAGGCCTATTACTTCCGCATGTCCTTTCTGGCCATAAATTACAATCTGACCATTGCTATCTGCCATTTTATCATAGGAGTGCTTTATCCTGTTCTGCAGTTTTAACACTACGGGGCAAGATGCGTCTATTAGTTCAATATTGTTTCGTAGAGCCATTTCATAGGTCTCAGGTGGCTCGCCGTGCGCTCTGATAAGGACTTTACAATCGCGCAGGCTACGAAGATCTTCCCTTGTGATGATTCTCAGTCCTTTTTTATAGAGTCGCTGTACTTCCATGTCATTATGTACAATGTCGCCCAAACAATACAGCGTATCTTCATGCTCCATCTCATCCTCAGCCATCTGGATGGCAAACTCTACTCCAAAACAATAACCTGAATTCTGATCAATAGATACTTTAATCATTGGATTGCTATTTTTTGTTCCCCGCAACGCTGGTCATCAATCATTTTTCCTGCTGCTTCGTACAAGATTTCCTCTACCTGTTCTTCAAACGTTAAGTGAGTGGTGTCAATTTCCAGAGCATCATCAGCTTTTTTGAGTGGGCTTTCTTTGCGGGTGGTATCAATTAAATCTCTTTTTTGAAGGTTTTCCATCACGTCCTCAAGATCCACCAACTGGTTGGATTCCAGTAGTTCTTTTTGCCGTCTTGCGGCACGGGTATCAAAATCTGCCTTCATAAAGATTTTTAATTCGGCATCTGGAAAAACGGTGGTGCCAATATCCCGCCCGTCCATTACTATTCCTTTTTTCTTCCCCATCTTTCTTTGCTGCGCTACCATAGCCATCCTAACTTCTGCAATGGTGCTTACTTCGCTCACCAAGTTAGAAACTTCCATGCTTCTAAGTTCCTTTTCGACATTGAGGCCATTTAAATACGTTTCGCTGGCACCAATTTTTGGATTAAAAACAAAGTCTATATGAATCTGGCCTAAAGCCTTAATAACTTGTTTGGGGTTGGTATAATTTATATAATTTTCAATGAAATAATAAGTAACTGCCCGGTACATAGCGCCGGTGTCGATGTAATTGTAATTTAAAATAGCTGCAACGGCCTTGGCTGTGGAGCTTTTACCGCAGGCTGAAAATCCATCGATGGCAATTACAATATTTCTCATTCAAAGCGATTGATACAATATACTGTCTTCACGAAAATCTTTGCAAAGATAGTAACAAGCATTCTATATCGGTACTATTTTCTTAAATACTAACAATCTCTTGTCGGACAGGGAATAGCACCTTTTTTGGGTATCTTGCCGGGGCGTTTCTGACTGGTTTTACATGCGCTGAGATTAATTGACAATGCGATAATAAACAAAAGAATAAGTCTGAAGTATCTTTTCAAGGTAGTGGAATTTTATGTGAAGGTAAATGTTCGCTATAAATCTT
>CAZHZR010000214.1:0-1106 GCA_964537095.1 uncultured Roseivirgaceae bacterium | reverse complement strand
CTAAAAGACAAATTCAACAAAGGCGAAACAGACGCCTCGATTTTATAAAAGCACAAATATATGAAGGCTTTAACGAAAACCATAGTTGCCAATTTTGTCGATGTTCATCGTCGTGAAATATATGCGGCTGAAATCGTTATCAAAGACGGCATTATTTCATCGGTTTTAAGGTTGGAAGCCATAGCCAACCGTGACCATCTGAATTATGTCCTACCCGGCTTTATCGATGCTCATGTTCATATTGAAAGCTCAATGCTGGTTCCATCGGTGTTCGCAAGGGCCGCCGTTGTCCATGGTACAGTTGCCACAGTTTCAGATCCACATGAGATTGCCAATGTCCTGGGTAAAAAAGGGGTCGAGTATATGATAGACAATGGGAAGCGGGTGAACTTCAAATTTAACTTTGGTGTCCCATCTTGTGTACCGGCAACACCTTTCGAAACTGCGGGGGCTACTTTGAACACCGCCGAGGTAGAGCAGTTGTTGGCCAGGGAAGACATAAAATACCTCGCAGAAATGATGAATTGGCCGGGCGTGTTAAATAATGACATGGAAGTTCTGAAAAAAATAGGGTCCGCCCGGAAATACAATAAGCCAGTAGACGGCCATGCACCTGGGTTGACAGGAGAACAGGCAAAAAAATACGCTGCGGCAGGAATAAGTACCGACCATGAGTGCTTTACCAGGCAGGAAGCTTTAGACAAGCTCAAATGCGGCATGAAAATTATCATCAGAGAAGGAAGTGCGGCAAAAAATTTTGAGGCGCTTTATCCTCTGATCAACGAATTTCCCGATCAAATCATGCTTTGTTCGGACGATAAACATCCGGATGATCTGATGGAAGGCCATATCAACCAGCTTGTCGCCCGGGCTGTTTCAAAGGGAATGGATGTGTTCAACGTATTGAAAGCCGCTTGTATTAATCCGATAACGCACTATCGACTTGAGGTTGGACAACTAAAGTCCGGAGACCCCGCTGATTTTATCATTGTTAAAGACCTCACAAGCTTTCAGGTTTTGCAGACCTATATAAATGGGGAGCTGGTCGCAGAAAATGGAACCTCCAACATTCCGTACCTAAAAGGCGAGATTGTAAATAATTTTAA
>CAZHZR010000213.1:1341-5583 GCA_964537095.1 uncultured Roseivirgaceae bacterium | reverse complement strand
TTTGTCCATCCTCATCTACATAGGCAGCGTCTTTACTGAACTCATTTCCCTGCAACCCATCATCAGCATAGTAATTTATAAAGGTTCGTTTTTGAAGGTCCATTTTGGAAATGCCATAATTTGTGCTGATCCACAAATTGTTATCGTCATCGCCCTTAATGGAGCAAATTACGTTACTGGCCAATCCGTTTTCTGTGGTATAGGTTTTTATTTGACTGGAGCCTTTCTCTATGTACATCAAACCTTTGGAAGTTCCAATCCAGATTGTACCAGCTTTATCCTCATGAAGGGAATAAATGATATGCCCCACCAGCAGCCTGTTGGTGCCGTGGGTGGATACGAAATCATTTGTTTTGATATCCAGACAACCTAATCCGTCATAGGTGCCAATGTATAGCTTATTGTCGCTACTAAGTAGCAGACAGTCTATCCAACCATTGTTGATGATATTCCTGGTGCTTGAGTAGTCATTATTTCCTTTTGGACTGTAGTGAGTGAATTTCTTTGTATTCAAATCCATCTTGAAAAGACTTGATCCCATGGTGCCGATCCAGAGATTCTTGTCTTCGTCTTCTTCAAAGCTGAATACGCGCTGTACCGGTTCTGAATTGTGATCCACAAGGTTTTTTACATACTCACACTTTCCTGTTTTGCGATTTAGCTTTGCCATGCCATTCAGATATGATCCTATCCAAAGGTCATTATTTGAGTCTTCATAAATGGCCATCACAGTGGCAGGCACAGATGTGGGATCTGCTGTATGTCGAAAATGAGCAACTTGTTCCCCGTCTGCTCCAATACCATAAACTCCGTCACCATCCGTACCCACCCACAAAATACCTTCATGGTCTCTATGGAGAGCAATGACAGAATTGGAACCTATAATATCCGTTTTAATAGATTTATGACCAAGGTATTTGAAATTATTGGTATTTTTCGGGATCAGCAAAACACCTTTCTGAAACATTCCTGCCCAAATGTTTCCCGAAGCGTCACCAATGATTGAGTTCACCTTTGCTTTGGAAAAATCGACAACCGTAACATTGAAATTTGAATCAGTGATTTTCCTGGAAACAGGATCATAGATCTTCATGCCCTTTCCTTCTGTTCCTATGCATATTACGCCTTCCTGGCTCAGGTACAGCGTACTAATTGAAAGGCTGGGGTTCTCCTTTGAATGAATTGGGGTAAATGTATCGGCATCTTTATCATATATAAAAAGGCCTTTGTCCAGACTGCCGACATAAAGGTTGCCCGCGGTGTCTTCAATCATACTTGAGATGCTATTGCACGATATTCCTTTCGCGTAGGAGTAGTTTTTTAACTTATTGTCACTATTGAGCTTAAAAAGCCCCAGATCCTGCGTAGATATCCATAAATTCTGATGCTTGTCTTCATACATATAGTTGATAAAATTGCTCGGGGCATAGCGGGAGTCCTGCATTGCCTTTAATTCATCACCTTCACCCGTGAGCTTGAGCAAGCCCTGCCCCGAGGTGCCAATCAGAACATCTCCGTTTTTTCGTTCCAGGATGGAAAGTACGTGCGAAGGATATTTATAGCCGCTCTCGAGTATTATTGGAATGTCTCTGAATATGTCTGTTGCATAGTCATATACCTGAAGTCCGTTAAAAAAACCGATCAATAACCGGCCTTTTTGATCTTCGCTAATTATCCGGATGTAGTTGTTCAACAAACCCTTCTCGTCCTTATCATTTTGCTTATATACGGTGAATTTTGAACCATCGTATCGGTTAAGGCCGTCCTCCGTAGATATCCAGATGAGTCCGTTTTTATCCTGGAATACATCATTGATCAAGCTGCTTGAAAGTTCCTTATCCACTGAAAATAGTTTTCCGGATTGGGTATATCCTGAAAAAGATAGAAAAACTAAAGCCAGTGTAATCGCAAAATTTTCTCTCATAACATTTTTGAATATTTTAAGTTACCCCATTTTTTAATAGCTGTCAACAAAAAAGCGAATCAAAAAAAAATTGAGGCAGCGTTTGAAAGGAATACCCGGTTGTTATTTTTTATAAAGGGTGCAGTGGATCAGAAGCTTAGTGAATTCAAGAACCCTAACCCTTTTTTTTCAAAAGAAGTTCTTTGGAGAGTTGCAAATCATGGGGTTAAAAAGCTTGATCATTTAAAATCTCAGCCATGGGTGAGCCACTAGGTGAGCTTATATTCATCAACCATATGATGCGATACGCATGTTATCTTTATGTAGGTTAGATATTCTTACGTAGAGGATGCCCGCGGATTGTGAGGCTTATGTTTTAATACAAGGGAGGTAGGGCGGTTTACACAAAATTTAGATAGCTTTAAGATCGTTTTTACTTTGGCAGGAATTATATAATTTTGGGCGTGCAAAAAAGGATACATTACTTTCTATTTATATTTTTTCTAACCATAGCTTTTCCCGGGGTTCAGGCGCAGATTTTAGATGACTCAACAAGGAATGTGTACGGTCCGGAAACGACTCGTTATTTCTATGAATCTTCCATTGTTCAGGAGAGAGACACCCTGTTTGTTTTGGATACTACCCTGGTAGATTTTCATCATCAGTTTGTGAAGGTAAGCGAGTATAAGAACCGGCTGCAGGATCTGGGGAATGTAGGTACGGCCATACGCCCTGTCTTCTTTCAGGCTCCTGAAACTATAGGTCGCACCTCGGGCTTCAACGCGTATGATTATTATTTTGTACCTCCGGAATTTCTCAAATACTATGATTCTAAATCGCCCTATACACAGATTAAAGCGTTGTTTGGCGGGAATGCCCGGTCCATGGTAGATGTTGATTTTAGCAGAAATATCAATCCGAGATGGAATCTTGGTGCTGACTTTACCAGGATTACAGCAGACCGGCAGATTGGTGCAACCGGGAGCCCGCAGGACCGTCAGGTTTTTTCCACGGCCTATGATATCTACACGCATTATATAACGCCTGATTCAAGCTACCGGATCACTGCTAATATTTCCCGGCTAAAACAGGAAGTGAATGAATCGGGTGGAATTGCTTTGGCGGAAGGGGATTTAATCGATGGAAGGGTGATTCTTGACAGTTTGTTCAGTTATGAAGATGAAAATGTGTGGCTGGACAATGCACAAAGCAGTGAGCTACGGATAAATTATCACCTGTACCATGAGTACAAACTCACCAATTTCACAGGCTTTTTCCATCGCTTTGACATGTTAAAGCAGGAGGTGAATTATACTGATGCGCTGAATCCCAACGACAGAACTTTTTATCGCAGGTCGTACATTGACAGCCTTGCAACAAACGAAAGCAATATATTCAGATCTGTGGCGAATGTGGTCGGCATAAAGGGTGATATTGGAGGACTGTTCTATCAGCTTTATGTAAAAAGGAGAGACGTTAAACTTAGCTATAAATACCTTCCTTCCTCTGGTTACGAATCTGAGAATTACGGAGGTTTTGATGTGTCGTATCTACAGGAAAATCTCGGTATGGTGGGATTCTTTGGTGAATACTTGTTGGGTGGCAATTATAAGCTTGGCGCCCGGCTCTCCAGCAGATGGTTTACCGGAAGCATACAAAGAGTAAGATCGGAGGCACCTTTCATCTTTAACAGGTATTTCGGAAATCACCACGAATGGGATAATTCATTTGAACCCATGGTGACAGATGAACTCAAAGGCGTAGCAAATGTTGAATTAGGATCTTTGGTCGTTAACCCCCGAATTTCTATCAGCAACATAAATCGCTATTTATATTTCAACGAAGAAATGAGACCTTCACAGGCTGGTAGTTTTGCGCAGATTTTTTCTCCAGGTGTGGATTTCAGGTTCTCTTTTTTTAGGAATATGAATTTCGAAGCATCGGCAACATATACCGCTGTCACAGGAAATTCAAAGGATAACTTCCGCATCCCGGAGCTATTTGCGAATGCCTCTTTGTTTTACGCCAACTTTCTTTTCAAGGATAAATTACAACTTCGCACCGGACTTGATGCGCACTTTCGAACTGCTTATTATGCACATGCTTATGATCCGGTACTGATGCAGTTCCACTTGCAAAATCAGTTTGAAATTCCTGATTACTATACGGTTGATTTCTTTGTAAACTTTAAAGTAAGCAGTGCGAGAATCTTTCTTAAACTCACAAACCTAACCCAACTGGTTGGCTTTACCGATGGATATTTTACAACACCATTTTATACCGGACAAAGGGGAGTGGTGGATTTCGGTTTCAGTTGGATGTTCTATGACTAATTTACT
>CAZHZR010000213.1:0-1241 GCA_964537095.1 uncultured Roseivirgaceae bacterium | reverse complement strand
CTAATCAAATAATTCACTAATCAAATATGCTTGGTTTAAAATTGCCTTCCGATCCGCGCTGGGTTGATTTAGCGGAGAAAAACATTGAAGATATATTGGTGGATCATGCTTACTGCGAACAGAAGGCAGCTTCCTCGTGTATCTCTCTAATTATTCAATTTCCCGATAAGGAGGAGCTTGTAAACATGCTCGCCCCTGTCGTAGCAGAAGAATGGAGCCATTTTGAGCGGGTACTGGACCAACTCAGGCAACGGGGCTACAAGCTTGGCAAAAAACGCGTAGACGAATATGTCGTTCAATTGGCCAAACACGAACGAAAAGGTGGTTCAAAAGAGCAGCAGTTGATGGAAAAACTGCTCATCAATGCCTTGATCGAAGCCCGAAGCTGCGAAAGGTTCAAGCTGCTATGGAAGAATTTAAAGGACGAAGATCTAAAGCAGTTCTATTATGAATTGATGGTTTCAGAAGCAGGCCATTACCACAACTTTATTTCACTGGCAAAACACTACGTAGCTGAGGATACTGTAAATGAACGTTGGAAAGAACTTCTGGAGATAGAGGCGGAAATTATTGCAGGCCTGGAAATAAGGTCAGACAGGGTTCATTAGACGAGTAACTACATCTCATCTGACTCTGAATCGGAAAATTGATGAACAATGTTTTGGAAATAGTGTTTTTTGCATGACGCGTGTCGCTAAAATTTATTTATGAAAAGTCTATGTGTTTTTTGTGGTGCCAGATCAGGAAACAATCCTATCTACCGCGAAACAGCAGCAACGCTGGCAAGATTTATGGCTCAGTCCAATATTGAGCTAATATTTGGTGGTGGTAAGGTGGGACTGATGGGCGTTTTAGCAGATACAATTTTGGAACATGGAGGTACGGTTCAGGGAGTGATTCCGGAAGGACTTGTGAATCAAGAGGTAGGACACACGGGACTTACGCAATTGCACATCGTAAATACCATGCATCAGCGAAAAGAGTTAATGTACGATCTGGCAGAAGGGTTCGTGGCATTACCCGGTGGATTTGGAACACTTGACGAATTCTTTGAAATATTGACCTGGTCGCAATTGGGTTTACATAAGAAACCCATCGGTTTTCTGAACATCAACGGTTTCTTCAACCACCTATTAAGTCATTTTGAACTGGCTGTGGAAGAAGGCTTTGTGAGTGAAGACCTACTTCGCGGCATTATTGTAGAAGACAATGAAGAATTATTGTTAAAGCATTTATCTTCT
>CAZHZR010000212.1:0-5609 GCA_964537095.1 uncultured Roseivirgaceae bacterium | reverse complement strand
CTTCGTGTTTATTGATGGCTGCAACAGGAGGCTTTAAAATCTCTATATTGTTGTCAACAATGTTCTTCGTCTTTTCTTCTTCTTGTTTGGAGCTACAACCATTCATAAATAACACGATCATTAAGGGCAGAGTAGTAAGAAAGGCTTTAAAATTGATCATCTGGCACCTCTTCAGTGTGCGTGAATTTAAAGACAGTTTCCTTTTACTCAAAGCAGGTATTTTCATTTTTCTTCCATTTGGTTCAGAACGTGATTAAGATCCTTTTCCGTGTCACGCAACTGCTGTTTACAGGCGGATAACAATTCGCTGGCGGATTTAATAAGCGCAGAAAGCTCATCCACATCCGGATCTTCATGTTCCATTTGATACATGATCGCATTCAACTGCGCCATGGCCTCTTTGTACTTAAATTTCTTTTTCCCCATTTTTAGTATATGCTTGCTTTGTAACTGTGCTTTCGATTATGGATGTGCTGGTTCGCGTAATCATTATATCATTGGCGGCGATTTCCACATCTTTTAACAATTTATCATTGATATAGGATATGGTATAGCCTTTACTTAAAATTAGTTGAGGGTCACTCAGTTTTAACGTGTTGGTAATATAATCCAATTTTTGCTTTTCATTCCTAAAATAGTTTTTACAACTCCTTTTCATGTCGTCCTCAATTTGATTGAGTTGCTGGTGCTGCATGTGGAGTTTTTGCCTGGCAAAAATCTGGATTTTAAAACCGATTTGAGCAAGGCGAGACATCTGATCTGACAGATATCGCTCTTTCAAATGGTTTAGTGCCTGAGCAGTGCGTTCCAGTTGAAAATTCTGATCATAGAGGTAACTACTTGCCAGACTTAGAGTTCTCATCGTCATTGCCTCAATTTTTTGTTCATAAGCGAAGAGCAAGCTGATTATAAAAGCAGAAACAGCGGTAGGCGTCTTAAATTTTGTATGGGCAACCAGGTCAGCCACTGATTCATCTCTTTCATGGCCTATACCCGTAAACACAGGGATTGGAAATTGCGCTACGTGTGCAGCCAGCTCATAATCATTGAAGCAATCCATATCCACCTGGGCACCACCGCCCCGAATGATGGCGACCACATCAAAATTTTCTAGCTGATCATACACTTTATACAGCGCTTGAACAATGGAAGGAGCTGCGTCTTTTCCTTGCATAGTGGCTTCAAATAGCCGGGTTGAAAAGCGATAGCCGTATTCGTTGTGCTCTAATTGATTCACGAAGTCCTCGTATCCCGCTGCCGATGAAGAACTGATAATAGCGATCCGTTGTGGCACCACAGGTACTTCCTGCGCTTTGTTTAAATCTATCAATCCTTCGGCATTCAACCTGTCGATTATTTCCTGCTTTTTGCGTGCTCGTTCCCCCAATGTAAATTTGGGATCGATGTCCAGGATATTTGCGCTGAGGCCAAAAAGTTCATGAAAGTCTATCCGGATATTGGCGAGAATCTTCATTCCGGGCTTCAGTTTTTCCCCGGTTACACTTTGAAACCAACCGCTGATGTTTCTGTAAGCTGTTGCCCAGATGGTTGCTTTTAATTTCGCCTGCAAATGATTTCCCTCTTTTTCTACCAACTCCAGATAACAGTGCCCTTTGGCAGCCATCCTTAACTCGCTTATTTCGGCCACAACCCAGTAAGAAGGGCTAAGTTGGGAACTTAGGGACTGCTTTATTTGAAGATTAAGCTCTAAGAGGGAAATAAATTGCATTGCACAAAGTTAACAAAAGAAAGCCAAAATGAGTTGGTTTTGGAGTCGACATAAACTATCCAATTCTGACTTTAAATTAACCCGTTATTTATCTACATTGTACCGCAATTCCAAATTACCTGATTTTTTGTATATGATTAAAAATCTGTTTACAATAATTTTAGCATCCATTTTTTTATTGGGAAGTTTTTCAGCTTATTCTCAATTTAACAATGACTACCAAAGAAAACCCGCTCATTTATCTCCCGGATGGATTCTGAAAGCGCAGGAGAGTCTGTCTGAGCGCTCCAATTCTATTAGAACCTCGAAGCCAGGAGCTGCAAAAAATCAAATAAATGCACCATCTCATCGCTCGAATCATAGGGTTTTAACCACGGAAGGCTTACCCGCTTACCAGGAGCATCAACTATTTATCAGGTTCAAAGCACATATTGCTGACAAGGTGCAGGAGTATAGCCGGTCCACTGTAAGAGACAATGCCATTAGTGACGCTGAACTTAGGAGAACGGTCAGTCAGGCCAAAGTTCATCAGCTGAACAAGCTTACCAAAAGCAGGAAATTCAAAAGTCTGGCTACGACCTATAAGGCCGTGGTGGAAAAAGGTATGGATATCGATAAGGCCATTCACATCTTAAAAAGATCCCCTGAAATAGAATACGTCGAAAAAGTGCCTGCCTATTATACGCTACAGGCGCCAAATGACCCCTCTTATGCCAGTGGCAGACAATATGCGCTGGACTTAATACATGCTTCTGAAGCATTTGGACTGCAAACCAATAGCCATGAGGTATTTGTTGCAATTGTAGATGACGCTTTCCTATATGATCATCCGGATCTGGCTGCCAATGTAGATGTTTCAAAATGCTACGATGTGGCAGATGGCGATAACGATACCAGACCACCTTCTTCGGGAGATAATAAAGCGGGACCTTTTACATTTTCACACGGTACTCACGTAGGAGGAATTGTAGGCGCTGTGACCAACAATAACGATGGAATTGCTGCTGTGAGCAATAACCGGGTTAAAATTTTTGGGATTAAGGCAAGTCGTGACGATACCGATGAGCCTCGTAATATTGACAAAAGCTATGAAGGTGTTTTGAAAGCCATTGATAATGGTGCGGATATCATCAATATGTCTTTTGGGGGAACAGGAAATTCTCAAACCTGGCAAAGCATGATTAATGATGCCACTGCGAACGGTGTCATTTTTGTGGCTGCAGCAGGCAATGGAAACACCTCGGTACTGAATTATCCTGCTGCGTACAACAATGTAATTGCTGTTGCCAACACCAATCAGAGCGATCAGAGAAATCCATCTTCCCATTATGGCAACTGGGTTTCTATCTCTGCACCGGGAACCAACATTCTTAGTACTGTAGTGGCTGATGATGGCTCCTCCGGTGCATACTCGTCTATGTCCGGTACTTCTATGGCATCGCCCATGGTAGCTGGGCTGGTCGGCCTTATGCTATCTGAAAACAATGCGCTTGATTATGATCAGGTGCTGAATATCCTGCAGAACACGGCAGACAATATTGAAGCTAAAAACCCTGGTTTTGATGGAAAACTTGGCGCTGGCAGAATCAACGCCTACAATGCAATGTTGCAAGCAGCAGGGAGAAACGTAGCTCCGGTGGCATCGTTTGTGACTTCGGACCCTGACATATTTGTAGGGCAGACGGTGTCTTTTTCCTCGCAATCTTTGGGGAATGATCTGACGTATTCCTGGACCTTTGAAGGGGGGAGTCCTGCAACCGCCACCGGTAAAAATGCTATGGTAACTTATAGTAATACGGGGAATTTCAATGTGCGCCTTACTGTCTCAAACGGTGCAGGGTCAGATATAGTGAGCAGAACGGATTATGTCACTGTAGTAGTACCTCAGGATTGTGCACTGCTTTCCTATCCGCTGGAAGGATCCAGGAGCTTGTATTCATATCGGGACAATGAAACCGATGAGAATAATGGACCAGTGGTAGGTCAAAACAGCCGGGGATTTACAAAATTTGCAAACTTGTACGATTATTTGCCGGGAAATTATATTAGTGGTGGATTGTTTGCCATTGGATTAATAGAAAGCGACAATCTTGAAAAAGCTGTGGTCAGCTTTAAGGTTTGGGAAGAGTCGTCACTGGGAACATTTCCAGGAATAGAACTGGCGAGTCAGGATGTGGCTTATGCAGACTTAAAAGTAACCGGACAAAATCAGTCCAAAACAAATCGAAAGAGCTATTCGGAAATTTTCTTTGATAGCCCGCCTGCTGTTCCTGCCAATGGAAGATTTTATCTGGGATTTGAGGTTTATTATCAAGACGGTGATAAGATTGGGTTTTATACAAATGAAGAGGGGGAAGGTGATGGAAATGAGTCATTTACGGTTCTTGATGGACAGTGGTGGTCTTTTACAGAAATAGAATTCCCTGCCAATATAGAAATGTCTCCTGTTCTGGTGGGTGGAAGTTATTTGAATGTCAATCCTTTTGTTGCCGAAGGAGGAGCCTGCACCGGAAATTCAATTAGCTTCAATACAGACGGCATCCTGCAAAATGTGATTGGCTACGAATGGACTTTTGAAGGAGGAAGTCCTGCAACCTCAAATGAACCAAATCCGGTAGTAAAATATTCCAACACCGGAGAATTCAAAGCCGAGCTATTGCTTACCCTGGCCGGCTGTGAAGAAGCGCGGAAGAAATTCACGAAAGTAGTAAAAATAATAAGTTGCGAATCGAAACCAAAGGCGGAATTTACAGCCAACAGGTATGTGATTGAAGCGGGAGATTCAATCCGGTTTTTTGAAAAAGCGAACAATGCCACCGGCTTTGTCTGGACTTTCGAAGGAGGGGAGCCAGCCTCTTCCGCCTTGTTTGATCCATATGTAAAATATACCGAGCCGGGCGTTTACAAAGTAGGGTTGGAGGTTTCTAATCCGGTGGGTGAAATAGCCTCCCTTACAAAAGAAGATTATATTGAGGTATTTGAAAAGGGCTATTGTAACTTTTATATAAATTCTGAAATGACAAACGTCCCTGCCAGGAGCGTTCCTACGCTGTATTTCGCAAAGGGATTTGTTACAGGCACAGGCTTTGAGCATCTTGCAAAGGCAGAGTTTTTTGATATTCCTGAAGGTGAAGGCTTTCTTGACAAATTGGAAATAACATTTGGTGAAGCATCCTCAAATGACAATGACGCAATGGTACAAATAGCAATTTTTGAAAACAACGGCCGCGATGGTGATGAAAACCCAGGCGCTCCGGGAGAATTGATTGCAGTTAAATCGCTTTCGATAGCGGCGATAGCACAAGATGTCGCTGCCGGTGTCGCAACGACAATAGATTTCGAAAACCCCGTTCCTTTAGAAGGTCCATTTTACGCAGGCATCCTTTTGAATTTGGAAAATGAATCAGACACTATAGCGATACTTTCTACGACAGACAATGAAGTTGAAGAAGGTACTTCGTGGGAGCTGCTTCCGGAAAACGTTTGGTTTCCGACCAGCAGAAGGTGGGAAGCAGGAGGGAGTTCAGATCCTTTAGATATATCATTGTACATTACTGCTTTTTTACGGAGTAAAAACCAACGTCTTGGAGACGAATGCAATCCTTTAAGTGTTGAAGACAACACTCAAACTACGGAAGTAACAGCCTTTCCAAATCCATTTACTGCTGCTACTACCATTGAATATGAAGTGAAGACTCCTGGAGACGTAAAACTAGAGGTGTTTAATAGCGTTGGAAAGCGCGTTGCAATACTTGAAGATTCGTCCAAGGGAAAAGGAATTCATCAGTCTGTTTTTGAAGGTTCTAATATGCCTAAAGGTTTGTATATTTATAAACTTCAGACAGAAAACAAACAGGTGGTGTCGGGAAGGATTCTATTA
>CAZHZR010000211.1:3319-5645 GCA_964537095.1 uncultured Roseivirgaceae bacterium | reverse complement strand
ATGATCCAGGCGTCAATTTGCATCCTGCTATTGCTGATTGCCGAAGCCTGTTCCAGCAAATCAGGAACATCGGACGACCTGCTGAAGAGAATACTTAAAAAGGCAGTGCTGTCGCTTCCTATTGTAGGGCTTTCGGGACTTTGTAGCCATCCTAGAATCAAAGCTGCTGAATTGTCCGATGACTCATCTCCACCCTTTAGAGCCTTCTCCCAATAGGGTATGGCTTCAGTTCGGTTTCCAGTGGCAGTCATTGCAAAGGCCATCGGATAGGCGCCTTTATTAAAACCATCGTTGAACGCAGCATTGAAATAATCTACCGCCAGGTGGGAGGCCCCTTGCTCCAAGGCCCACAAACCCATCAAATAGCTGAAATATCCGCTGCGCGATGAGGCATTCATCTTTAAGGTTTCGAAAGTAGAAAAGGCCTGACCCACCTTGTTTCCGTAGTATTCACTAATTCCTGCGGCCAGCAACAACTCTGTCTGGAAGAGGAGATTGGTACTATCAAAAGCCATTTCTGATAAAACAGAATCTAGAGAATTACCCCCTCGCTGCATGATCTGGTTCAATGCATACTCATGCCAGAATGTAAAATCCTCAGGTTCAAGTCCCGATTGTGCAGGTTTAAGATCAAGCGCGTCAAGTGAAGGTAAAATCTGTTGGTTTACATTAAAGTAGACCAGGGCGTTGTTCAATAATTCCTGGTTACGACCGCCTTTCAAATTATCGATAAGCGAATCTGTGTCAAGCCGGGTGCCATTGGCTATGGCTAACTTTAATAAATTTACCTCCGCTACATCCCGCGTTTCGTCGGCAGTACGTGCCCTCTCCAGAAAAAAATTTGCAGAATCCAGCACCGAGGTTCTTCCAAAAAGGATGGCCAGATTGTTCTGCATATAAGGATTGTCCGGAAATTGCTGCAATCCATCGTTCAACACAAATAGTGCATCAAAAAACCTGCCTTTCTCCTTATAAATATTCGCCACGTTTACAACGGCCTGCGCGCTTGGAAATCTGAATAAAGCATCATCAAAATACTTTAGAGCGACCGCCTCATCTCCCTGCTTCATAGCCAATGAGGCCAGAGAATAGTTTGACCTGTGGTTGCTTGCATCGTAGGAGCGTCCGAGTTTGTAATATTGCTCGCTCAGGAACAGTTGCTTATCAAGGGCAAAAAGATCTCCCAAACCATTATAGTAACCGGAAAATGCCTGATGGTAAGGATACATCAGCGATCTCGCTACCAATACGCCCATCAGAATGATTCCTCCGACACCCGTGATAAAATATGGGAGGTTCAACGGCTTGTATTGTATCCTGAAAACGTTCAGGTTGTTCTTGAGTATGCCGGCGAAATTGGCAATGATATATATAAAAAACATGAGCCCAAACCCCATGTGGCTGAAGATGATAAAGTCTTCGAACATACCCAGCATAGGATCATTACTCACCAGATAAAAGGCGCCTACCGTTGCAAAACAAATGATTCCCAAAGAAAGATATACAATAGCACCGAAAGGCTGGAAGGGTAGAAATGTATACGCGGCGCCGCATCTTTCTCTAAAGCCGTAAACGCCCACTATTGCAGAAACAATCAGCAATGCAGCCGGATGGACATATAGAATATCCCAATGGAGTGCGTTGGTGTTGTGGAAATACGTGATCAAAAGCCAGCCCAGATAGATCAGGGTAATGGATGAAAAATGCAGCAAGCTGTTTTTGCTAATCGAGGCCGTACCCCCGGTGACCAAATATAAAAACCCGCTGATGATGTCATGAGAAACCAACAGGATAAAAATAAAGGACAAGGCTATAGGTGCCAGAATGCCGTAGCTTCCAATATATAGAAATGGCGCGTTAACATTTGAAAAGATATAAATAACGATAGAGAAGGCAATTGAGACGCCGACAAAGCTAAGAATGCGGTTGTATAAGGGAATGAGCTTGTTGATGGAATGGAAATAGAAGCTCAAAGGCAAATATAAAAGCAGGGCAATGTACAGGCCGATGTTTTCCGTGCTGTTAAACAACATGATTTGTTCCAGCCTCAACCCTACGAAAATGAAGGCGACAATTGTCATTCCCAGGAGGTACCAAAAACGTGGAAAAGCGGTCAACACTGCAACAAGCACACTGACGATCAACAGCGAAATAATAGCCAAACCTGCATACACCTGAGGAAACAATTGAATGGGCGTTCCTTGAAAGGTTCTTTCCAGCACATAATGCTCAACTTGCGGACTAATACGGGTAAGCGCTAAATCAATGGATGGAAGCGGGAGCTCAAGAGGCGAGTAGTGGTTGATGATTTCCCAGGAAAAGGGGA
>CAZHZR010000211.1:0-3219 GCA_964537095.1 uncultured Roseivirgaceae bacterium | reverse complement strand
CGGATGTAATCGGCATCCTTTTTTGGAGCATTTTTTAAAGCATCCTCATGGTTTAGATGGACTCCCAACTCATCCTCCCGCAAAACGTTCACTTCGCTGGCCATGTGCGTAAGGGGCGCCACGTTCGTGGTATCTAGTTCGTTTAGTTTTTCCACCCAGGTAAGAATCTCGCTCATGCTGTCTAGCATGGTTTGCTCTTCCTTTTCGTCAAAATTTAACCGGGCCAGGTGAGCAATTTTCTCAAGCGTTTCTTTATCTATTTTCATTCAGCTTTTAGTAAATTATAGTATTCGATTCTATAGACCATTATTTCGGCATCTGCACAGACTTTGAAAAAGCTTGCGGACTTTCAGCCAGGTGATCTGAAATTTTGAAGGCATTGTACTTTCTCAATTCCTGCGAAATAATTTGATATACCCGTTCCTTTAAGGCATCCATATCTTTTATGTCCATACCCACGGTTGAAATCGGTTCATGAAAAATTAACTTGGAGTGCCTTCTTGTCACCATCATTTTGCCATCATCAGGTAAAATTATCCAATTATAAGGAATTGTTACCGGAATCAAGGGAATTTGTTTCTCTATGGCTACCCGAAAAGGTCCGTCTTTAAACCTTGCCATATTGGGAGGATCCTGGGCTACGATACCACCTTCCGGAAAGATCACCAGGCTTTTGCCCTCGTCTATGGCCTTTTTGGATCTTTCTATGGTAATGTATTTGCTCTTCAAACTATTTCTATCTACCGTTACATGCAATTTTTTGTACATGTAGCCGAATAGCGGGACTTTTGCAATAGAGCTTTTGCCCACAAAAACAGAGTAGACGGGTGTAAAGCCCATCAAAGGAATATCTAAGAAAGAAGTATGATTGGGGCAGAAAACATACTGCTTCTTTTTATCAAAAGGGGCTTTATATTCTATTTCCAATGAAAAAAAGCACACGGCGTAAAAAACCTTTGCCCAATAATGGTTGAGTAGCCAGGCATAATAGTGCCAGCGCTCACGCTGCACCAATACCAGAAAAAAGGGCATAAGCAACAAGAAGAGCAATGCAAACATCACAAAACAATATCTGGAATATATCAGCCTTAAAAAGCCCATTTTGAGTTTTAATAATTAAATAACAAGCCTGTTGTAAGAAATCGCCATTAAAGATAAATAACATTGAAAATATTATTTGTTGAATTTCGCAACCATATTACGCAGGTAAAAAAGAAACAACAATACCAGCTTTCATTCCTAAAGTCTCATGAGATTTCCGCGATGGAAATTAGCGCCGCAATCATGAAGGAAGTTGTACCACACAGCGTTCATTCTTAAGTTTGGCAATTTCTTCCTCAAGATTGAATCCTGACTTTGCCTTGTCCAACTCAAAATTATTTCTTTGCCTGATCTTTTTTCTTGCCATTGCTTCTATAAACCTCCGCACATCCCGACCTTCTTCTAAAATAAGTGGGGGCACCCTGGTGGGTTTATCATCATCTCCTTTTGCGACCATTGTAAAATAACAGGTGTTTGTGTGCACCACATTGCCCGTTTTTACATTTTCAGCCTCCACCCTTATGCCTACGATAATGGAAGAATTACCCACATAGTTCACAGATGCCTTTAAGGACACCAGTTCGCCAACTTCTACGGGCTTCAGAAAATCAACCGTATCGACTGATACCGTGACGCAATAAGTACCCGCATGGCGACTTGCACAGGCGTAAGCGACTTTATCCATCAGCGAGAGCAATATGCCCCCGTGGATTTTCCCCCCGAAATTTGCATAGGCAGGAATCATCAACTCTGTCAAAGTAGTACGGGAATAAGTAACGGGCCTTGGCTGTAGTTCCATTTACAATTATCTGTTAAAAAGGATCAAGGGTTGAAAGTTAAACATCAATAATGAGAAATTAAATAAAAAGATGAACTTCAACCCTTCAGCAAGCGCCTGGTTAGCAAATTGAATCTATAAGAAAGCATGACTGCAGCCAGGGTGAGGCCGATTAGCAAGCCAATCCAAATACCCCGTGTGCCGAGATCCATGTGAAAACAGAGAAAATAGCCAAGCGGCAAGCCGATTATCCAATATGCAATCACGGCGATCATGGTCGGCATGCGCACATCTTCAAGACCGCGGAGTGCACCCAGGCCTACCACCTGAATTCCATCGGAAATTTGAAAAAACGCAGCGATGACCAACAATGATGAGGCGACCGCGATGACTTCTTCCTCCTGAATGTATAAGCCAGGCAAAAAGGATCTTGCCAGGATAAAAATAACACCGGTTAAGGCCATGAAACCAATCCCCATGATAAACGAGGTAAAGCCTGCCATCCTCAGATTCGGAATATCGTTCTTCCCCAGCTGGTTTCCCACACGAACTGTAGCAGCTGCAGCTATACCGGTGGCCATCATATAGCTTATTGAGGCAAGATTAATGGCGATCTGATGTGCAGCCAATTGTGTGGATCCCAACCAGCCCACCATGATGAGCGCAGTACTGAAGGCGCCCACTTCAAGAACAAACTGCATACCGGTGGGCACTCCGATCTTGACCATTCGAAGGGTAAGTTTCTTTGAAATTCCTCTAAATCTAAATCCCTTCAGGTACTGTTTAAACTTACTTCCCTTGATAACATATGCTGCCATTGCAAGCGCCATCACTATTCTTGAGATCAATGTTGCCCAACCAGCACCCACCAGGCCCATGGGTTCAAAACCAAACTTTCCATAAATCATGACATAATTCAGGCCGATATTCATCAGGTTAGCGGCCACAGTGATGTACATGGCATTTTTGGTAAAAGAGAGGCCCTCGGCAAATTGCTTGAAAGACTGAAAAATCATAAAAGGAATGAGAGAGAGGGCCACAATATTAAGATATGGAAGGGCCAAGGCTACCACTTCGTCCGGCTGGTTGAGAAAATACAAAACAGGCCCTCCGGCAAAAGTTAGCAAAAACAAAAGGATTCCTGTAACGAGATTTATGTAAAAGCCATGCTTAAAAACTTTCCCACTTTTCCTGTAGTTGCTTTCTCCATCAGCGGCAGCCACAAGGGGCGTTATGGCAAAAGACATACCAATGCCAAACATCAATATCACTGCGAAAACACCATTTCCCAAAGAAACTGCTGCAAGCGGTACGGTGCCTAGTTGGCCTACCATAATACTATCGGCTACGCCCACCATCACATGCCCCAATTGACTAAGCATTACTGGCACGGCAAGGAT
>CAZHZR010000210.1:0-5675 GCA_964537095.1 uncultured Roseivirgaceae bacterium | reverse complement strand
ATAGAAGCTCTGAGGGTGCAGGAAATACTTTTTTTTCAAAATCAGGTAGGTTTATGGAGAAATATACTAGGATTTGTCGCCCTTTTTGTCTTTGTCTTTGTTTTTGTCTTTTTTCTTATGCTTCAAAACTTTTGCCTCAATGTGGAAGATAATTTCTTCACCCAAATTTTTCGTAAGATCACCAACCCTTTCAATTTTTCGGATAATGGACAGCAAAGGAATGATCACCTTCGCTTTTTCGGGGTTCGCTTTAATAGAAGCAATGGCAAATTTGGTCGCTTTTCTATTTTTTTTGTTTAAATAATCATCTTTTTTGAAGATTTTTCTTGCCAGTTTCGTGTCATCGTTCTGTAAGGCTTCATGTATATCTTCCAGCATGGTAATGGCTTTGTTATACATTTCTACCACAAAAAAGCCTTTTAGATCTTCAGAATCTATCCCTTCCCTGATATCTTTTACGTACCGGGCTATTCCTTCGGCATGGTCACCTATCCGCTCCAGATCATGATTTATTTTTAAGGAAGCCAGGATAAAGCGCAAATCAATCGCTACCGGCGCGTACAAGGCCAGAATGTTTTCACAGTCTTTGTCAATTTTAAGCTCCAACCCGTTTACCCGCTTGTCATTGGCAATCACTTCATCGGCAAGATCTAAATCGTTTTCAATGGCGGCTTCCCGGCTTTTTTCCAATTGCGTTTTCACCAGATTTGTCATTTCCAGCAAATCCTGCTTCAACTGTTCTAATTCTATCTCTAAATTAGACATATTTAAGATAATTAATGGTTAAAAAATAATCAGCCAAATCTTCCCGTGATGTAATTTTGGGTCCTTTCGTTTTTAGGATTTGTAAATATCTTTTTAGTATCATCTACCTCTATCAGTTCGCCCATATAAAAGAAAGCAGTTTTGTCGCTTATTCTGGAGGCCTGTTGCATGTTATGGGTTACGATGATAATGGTGTACTTTTCTTTTAATTCATTAATAAGCTCTTCTATTTTAGCTGTTGATATGGGATCCAGGGCAGAAGCCGGCTCGTCCATTAGAATTATGGTGGGTTCTACGGCTAGGGTTCTGGCTATGCAAAGCCGTTGCTGTTGTCCGCCAGACAAAGATAAGGCAGATTTCTTTAAATCGTCTTTTACCTCTTCCCAAAGCGCCGATTGTTTCAGAGACCTTTCTACTGTTTGTTCCAGTATTGCTTTGTCGTTTATGCCTTGTATTCTTAGTCCATAAGCTACATTTTCAAAAATGGATTTTGGAAAGGGATTGGGCTTTTGAAAAACCATACCGACGTTCTTTCGCAGTTCTTCTACCCTCACTTTTTTATCGTAAATGTCCTCGCCGTCTATGGTAATCTCTCCTTCTTTTCTGAAGCCTTCGATGTAGTCGTTCATTCGGTTAAACAGCCTTAGAAAAGTAGATTTTCCACAACCCGAAGGGCCGATAAAAGCCATTACAGAATTGGGGTCTATACCAATGTTTACATCTTTCAGTACGTGTTTTGAACCGTAATATGCATTGACATGTTTTGCCTTTAATTTTTTCATCGCTAACCTACTAGTATTTTACTTTCTTCTGCCACCTGTTTCTGAGGTAAACAGCAATTCCATTTAATATAAAGGTAATTGCTAATAATATAATTATCGCCGCTGCTGCATTTACAGCGAATGCCTGCTGGGGCCGTGATACCCAATTGAAAATTTGAATCGGTAGAACGGTAAATTCATCCATTGGACTTTGCGCCACGAAAGGCACATATGCCAGGGCACCGATTACGATCAGTGGTGCTGTTTCTCCTACTGCTCTGGAGAGTGCGAGAATTATTCCTGTCATGATGCCTCCAAAAGCTGCCGGCAATGTCTGGTATTTAATGGTCTGAAGTCTGGTGGCGCCCATGGCAAAAGACGCTTCTCTGATAGATTTTGGAACTGCCTTCAATGCCTCTCTGGTGGCCACTATAATAATAGGAAGGATCAGCAAAGCCAATGTAAAGGCACCCGCCAAAAGGCTATTGCCCATGTTCATGGCCCTTACAAAAATCTCCAGGCCAAGAAGCCCATAGATAATGGAAGGTACACCCGCCAGATTGGCGATGTTAACTTCCAGTACAATACTAAATCTATTCTTTTTAGCGAGTTCTTCCAGATAGATGCCCGCCGCCACACCCAGTGGTATTGAAATGATGGCAGTAAGTCCAAGTATCCAGGCCGTTCCTGTCCATGCTGTTAAAATACCTGCTTTGGCAGCACGCCTCGAAGGGAGGTTGGTGAGAAACTCCCAGTCTATTCTCTGGGTGCCTTTGATAATGATATCTACCAGGAATATCGCCAATATCAATAATACGCCAACGGTGCAAAAGATACCGAAATATTTGAAGGCATCATCTTTAATCCTGTTGAGGAGGGTGTTATTCATATTTTTGCTGATATTTTTTTCTTATCCAAAAGCTTACGGTATTCAGTAAGAAGGTTAGAATAAACAAGGTAATCCCTGCTGCAAATATGGTCTTGTACTCAATAGAATCATGAGGCACGTCACCAAGGCTTACCTGCACTATATAGGCAGTGATGGTCTCTACAGAATCGCGTGGGTCGAAAGTGAGGATGGGTTGCTGACCAGCAGCAATGGCTACGATCATGGTTTCGCCTATTGCCCTTCCTATCGCCAAAATGATAGATACGATTATACCGGAGGACGCAGCGGGGACGGCCACTCTAAAGGCAGCCTGCAATCTGGTGGATCCCATGCCATAAGCAGCCTCTTTGAGTGACTTTGGAATGGCATACAAAGCATCTTCACTCAACGAGGAGATCATGGGGATGATCATAATTCCCATGACCAAGCCAGCCGACAGCGCATTAAAGCCTCCCAGTCCGGGAATAAAAGATTGCAGAAAGGGAGTAACTACTGTAAGGGCAAAATAACCATATACTACCGTAGGGATCGCCGCCAAAACTTCCAGCAGCGGCTTGATGGTGCTCCTGTATTTATCCGGCGCGTATTCACTGATATAAACTGCAATGGTGAGTCCGAGAGGAACCGCTACCAGTATGGCAATCAGGCTGGTGAGCAGTGTGCCGACAAGCAGCGGTAGTATCCCGAAATGTTTCTGTGTAAAAAGCGGCGTCCATTGCGTATCAGTGAGAAAATCAAAAATTGACACAACCTGGAAGAAGCTAAAGGATTCGGAAAACAATACCCAAATGATGCCTACCGTGACCAATACAGTAAGAAAACCGCTCAGCGCAAATCCGCCTTTGATAATATTTTCTTTAACTTTCACTGATTGAGCGTTCAGATTTAACTTGATTGATTTGCAAAATGACTGTTAAAGATCCCGTTTGTGCTTTCTTAACTGCACGAAATTGCGGGAGATCTTTTTGTAAGTTATGCAACAACTATCGATATTAAATAAAAGAGATTATTCTACAGGAATTTCCGTGCTTACAGGGCGGTGTTTCTCCAGGAACAGTGCAAATTGCTCTCTTTGTTCCTCATATTCTTTATCAGTGAGGGCAATATACCCAACATCAGCAACCACATCTGCCGCTACTTCCAGGTAGAAGTTTACAAATGCGACGACAGCAGGATTTTGAACTGCCTTAGAGCTTACATAAATATGAACAGGGCGGGAGAGGGGTGCATACTGCCCTTCCTTTACTGTTTCGAAAGAGGGCAGCACAGGGCCGTTCCCGTTATCAACTCCAATTAGTTTCAGTTTCTCCTGATTTTCTTCGTAGTACGCCAAACCAAAAAAGCCTAAAGCGTTTTTATCATTGGCAATTCCCTGCACCAACACATTGTCATCTTCGCTGGCAGTATAATCGCCTCTACTTGCTCCGCTTTCTCCAACCACTGCTTCTGTGAAGTAATCATAAGTTCCGGAAGCTACCCCCGGGCCGTACAGGTTGATTGCTGCATCTGGCCACTCAGCGCGGATCTGGTTCCATCTGGTAATATTGCCTTGTGCCGAAGGCTCCCAAATTTTCTTTAATTCTTCTACGGTAATATTTTCTATCCAGTCGTTATCTACATGGGCCAAAACAGCTAGGCCGTCAAAGGCTACCGATAAGCCTATATAATCAATGCCATTTTCTTTGGCTGCTGCCGCTTCGTCTTCTTTAATTTCTCTTGAGGCGTTGTTGATATCGATTTCTCCACGACCGAATTTTTTAAAGCCGCCCCCAGTACCGGAAACACCAACCGTTACCCTTACATCGGGCTGTTCTGCCCTGAATTCTTCGGCGAGGGCTTCTGTGATGGGGTATACCGTGCTGGAGCCGTCAATCTGGACCTTTCCTGAGAGGTTTCCTGCACCATTTTCGGCATTTTTTCCCTGGCCACAACCTGATAAAACAAGTCCTAAAACAGCAATTTGAGTGAGACCTTTAAATAATTTCATTATTTTGAATAATGGTGAGATTAACTTTTTGGCAAAACTAAGGTAATTTCCTGCGGCATCTTACGCTTCAATGTTATCAAAATGTTAAGGAATTGTCATATTAATGTTAATACTAGTTTTGTTGGGTTCAAATCAGGTTAAGATGTTGCAATTTTACATGTGGCTGCCGCCGCGTTATATTCAAGATCTTTAGCAATGGAAGGAGGCACATGAGTTTTAGAGATTACAAAACGGAACATCTGAAAGAAACCGTTCAGGATATGACGCATATTGCCATTATCCAGGTTCAAAAAACAAAGCAGGCGCTGTTTAAGAATGACACGGAGCTGGCGATGGAAATTTTGAGTAACCTGAAAAGGGTTGTGGTGTTAAAGCATAAGATAGACTACGATTGCAAGAACTATCTGGCTCTCCATACCCCGGTAGCGGTTGATCTGCGGCTGGTGCTGGCCTCCCTTAGAATAAGCGCCAGCTTGGGTAAAATCGGCGATCATGCCGGCAAAATATGCAGGATCTTAAAAAGACAGCACAACAAACTACTTCCTGAGCTGCTGCATGCCTTTAATATTTACAAGATGTTTGATACGGCCATTCAGATGTTATACCAGATGCAGGAGGTCATGGGAACTGAGAATGCTGGGGACGCCGCTGAAATTTTTAAGAAAGACTTGTTTTTAAACAAGGGCAATCTGGAGGCTAATAAAATTGCACAACGTCTTATGCTGGAAAATTCTGATGATACAGCCGTCGTGCTTTCTGTTCTTGAGATCATCAATGAACTGGAACGTATCGGCGACGAGGCGAAGAATATCACGGAGAGACTTATTTTCTACTACGAAGCCAAAGTTCTCCGCCATACTTCCTTTTACAAAGGCCGGGAGGATGAGTAGTATGTTTAGGACATCCGTACGGCTTCTTTCACTTCAGAAGGCATACTTTCCCCCCAGTATGCATTGTAATCTTCGATATTAGTTGCTTGCCTTACAGGCAAAATTCCGGGAGCAGCCTGCTCGAGCGCCAATACCAGAGCTTCGTAAGGCCTATAGCCAACAATCAAGACCCCCGGCTGATCAGGCTTTCGCAGCGTAAGTGCAGGAAAACGACTAATCTGGTGGTAGCGGGCTTTCTGTAAATCTTCTTTGAATTTCTCTATGCCCGCATTCTCGTCCATATGTGTTTGGAACTGCCTATAATCGAATAGCTCCGGAAGGTTTTTTCCCAGTTCTTCCCCCAGCGCCAACAGCTCTTCTTGCTTGCTGATATTTCTCCCTTC
>CAZHZR010000209.1:0-5676 GCA_964537095.1 uncultured Roseivirgaceae bacterium | reverse complement strand
AGGGCTTCTACTGCGTAATCAGCCGCTGCGGTTACACGCGCGGTGGCTTTAAACACATGCGATAGCGGTAGACCCCATAAATTTTGAGATTCGCCGCGCCCGCTGTGAAACCGTCGCGGCGCTGCGTGAACCATAGCAAGTTGCTTATCGCTTCAACAATGCAAATTCTTTTGCAAAATAGGTGAGGATAATGTCTGCCCCTGCTCTTTTGATACTGATCAGTTTTTCCAGCATGGCCCGTTCTCCATCCAGCCAGCCTCTTTCGGCGGCAGCTTTTATCATAGAATATTCGCCACTAACATTATAAGCCACAATAGGCAAAGGAAAATTCTCTTTCAACATCTGGATGATATCCAAATAGGCCAGCGCAGGCTTTACCATTAAAAAATCTGCCCCTTCCTCCATATCGAGTTGTGCTTCCAGAAGCGCTTCCCGGCTGTTGGCAGGGTCCATTTGGTATGTTTTTTTATCTCCTGATTTTGGGGCGGAATTCAGGGCTTCTCTGAAGGGTCCGTAAAAAGCACTGGCGTATTTAGCGGTGTAAGACATGATTGAAACTTTCTGGAATCCCGCAGTATCCAGGCTTTCCCGGATAAATTGAACCCTTCCATCCATCATATCCGAAGGGCCAATGATGTCGGCGCCGGCATGAGCCTGTGCAACGGCCATTTTTCCAAGCACCTCCAGGGTTTCGTCGTTCAGTATTTCTCCATTTTCCACAATACCATCATGTCCATCGCTGCTATAGGGGTCCATGGCAACATCTGTCATGATGCAGGCTTCGGGAAACCGGGATTTGATGGACTCAATTGTTTTTAAGTAAAAATTTTTGGAATTATAACTTTCTGTAGCGAATCGATCCTTCAGATTGTCTTCCAGGGAAGGAAACAGGTCAAAAGCCTTGATTCCAAGGTTCAAGCATTCTTCCACTTCTTGCAGGATCAAATCCGGAGATAGCCTGAAAATTCCAGGCATAGAATTCACCGACTCCTTTTTATTGGTACCGTCTATAATAAAAAGCGGGAAAATCAAATCTTTCACGCTCAGGGTAGTTTCCTCTACAAGATTTCTTACTACCTCTGATTTTCTATTTCTTCTGGGTCTTCTTAACATTTTACAGCCTTAATCTTTTATGAAATTGATTGTGAGAGGATAATTAAATATTTCGCCTTTATCGGCTTGTACCGCAGCCATGATTACTACTATAAATTGAAGGACTACCAACAAAAAGATAAGCCCTATCCCTATCAGTACAAAGATTAAAATCGTTGAAAGGAGGATGTATAGGGTGATTGAAATCTGAAAATTAAGGGAATTCCTACTATGCAGGAGAACGAGCGGCGCATCCTTCTTCATGGAATAGACCACGAGTGGCACAATAATATTTCCAAAAGGAAATATATATCCGATGAAGGTGCCCAAATGGGCTAATAATATCCATTGTTTCTCGGTTAGGCTATCCAATTTCTATTTCTTTAATGGTTTTTTCTATGATATCGCAGCATTCATGCAATTGTTCTTCGGTCATCACCAAAGGCGGCGCAAAACGAATGATATTTCCGTGCGTGGGTTTGGCTAGTAATCCGTTGTGTTTTAACTGCATGCAAATATTCCAGGCGGTATCGCTGTCTGGAGAGTCATTGATAACAATAGCATTTAAAAGCCCTTTTCCTCTTACAAGCTCTACCAGACTCGTTTGCGAAATGAACGCTTCCATTCTTTCCCTGAAAATTTGCCCCAGTTTTTCAGCATTTTCAGCCAGGTTTTCATCTTTCACTACCTGGAGTGCAGTAATGACTACTGCGCAAGCCAGCGGATTTCCACCATAGGTAGATCCATGCTGCCCTGGTTTTATTACCTCCATTACTTCGTTGTTGGCAAAAACGGCAGATGCAGGATAAAATCCTCCCGAAATGGCCTTGCCTAATAGCAGTAAGTCGGGTTTTACATTTTCATGATCGCAGGCAAGCATTTTGCCAGTTCTGGCAACGCCCGTTTGAATTTCATCTGCAATAAATAGTACCTTATGTTCTTTGCAAAGGGCCTTGCAGCGTTGTAAATAACCTTCCTGCGGAACATAAACGCCGGCTTCTCCTTGAATAGGTTCCACCAGAAATGCTACTATATTCTTATCTTCCTGCAGTATTTTCTCCAGAGCCTCAGGATCATCGTAAGGGATTTTTAAAAATCCAGGTGTATAGGGACCAAAATTTTTCTTTGCACCTTCATCATTAGAAAACGAGATAATGGTGGTAGTTCTGCCGTGGAAGTTGTTTTCGACTACTACTATTTTTGCTTCATTCTCAGCAATGCCTTTTTTTTCGTAACCCCACTTTCTGGCTATTTTGATACCAGTTTCAACAGCTTCTGCGCCGGAGTTCATGGGAAGCACCTTGTCATAACCGAAGTATTCTGTAATATATTTTTCATAAACTCCCAGCACATCGTTATAGAAAGCCCTGGAAGTCAGTGTGAGTTTAGAAGCTTGCTCTGTTAAAGTCTCCAGGATGCGCGGGTGACAGTGGCCCTGATTTACTGCTGAATAGGCTGAAAGAAAATCGAAATACCTGTTTCCTTCTACATCCCAAACGTATACGCCTTCGCCCCTGGATAAAACCACCGGCAAGGGATGGTAATTATGAGCACCGTGTTTTTCCTCTAGTGCTATAGCTTCCTGACTTGAAATCGTATGGTTTATCATATGCTGCTAAATTTTGTAATTTCGCCTGATATAGTGCCACGCAATGTGTATTTTTGTGCAGGCATTTTCAGTAATCAAAGGTAAGGAAAAATGGCCTACACTACCTTGTGGTTCAATAAAATCTTAGCGAATGGAACCTTTAAAAGCGGACGACTATTATATTAACGAACAAGGCCTGATGGTGTTTACGGCAAAGTATCATTTAAGAAGAGGCTATTGTTGTAAAAACGGTTGCAGGCATTGTCCGTATGGGTTTTCGCCGCGGGAAAAGGAGAGAAAAGGAAAAAGCGCAGGTTAATTAAAATAAATTTTTGAGATTAAGAATATTTATGCGATATTTGCAGACTAATTTTGTAAACAAAGAGTAGAACAGCATAGATCATGGCTAAAGTTTGTCAGATAACCGGTAAGAGACCTCAGGTAGGAAATAACGTATCTCACGCGAATAATAAAACCAAGCGTAAGTTTTTCCCAAATCTTCAGAAGAAGAAGTTTTATCTTCCTGAGGAAGATAAGTGGATCACCCTTAAAGTGTCTACTTCTGCATTAAGAACCATTAACAAGAATGGTATTACCGCAGTATTAAAAGAAGCTAAACAAAAAGGACATCTTGTTTAATTGCTAAACAAGTTAGAATATAGATAATAACGCAATTTAACATGGCAAAGAAAGGTAACAGAGTTCAGGTAATTTTGGAATGCACTGAGCACAAAAATAGTGGACAACCTGGCACTTCCAGATACATCTCCACTAAAAACAGGAAAAACACCACTGAGCGGTTGGAATTAAAGAAATTTAATCCAATCCTTAATAAATATACCGTTCACAAAGAAATTAAATAACTATGGCTAAGAAGGTTGTTGCAACACTAAAGAAAGAAGGCGGCAGAAACTTTGCAAAAGTGATTAGAGCTGTAAAATCTGATAAAACAGGTGCTTACACTTTTAAAGAGGAAATGGTTCCCGTAGATCAGGTTCAAAATATTCTCTCTTCAAATAAGTAATCTTTTGAAGATTGTCCCATTTAGAAGTCCCATTCATGGGACTTTTTTGTTATATTAGGGGTCAATAATGCCAATTTCTTCAGAAGATTCATGCACGAACAGTCATATTGCTTGATGAATGACCCTTTCATAAGAAGTTATAGCTGGCAGCAGTAAGATGTTTGCATTTTTTTAAAAAATTTATGCCATGGGTATATTTGGTTTTTTGTCAAAAGACAAGAAGGCCTCCCTCGACAAAGGGCTGGAGAAAAGTAAAGATAATTTTTTCTCAAAGCTAGGAAAAGCGGTTGTAGGAAAATCCAAAGTGGACGATGATGTCCTGGATGAGCTGGAAGAAATTCTTATAACTTCGGATGTAGGGGTTGATACCACGCTAAAAATTATTAAACGAATAGAGAACAGGGTAGCGGTAGATAAGTACCTCGGAACTGCGGAGCTAGACCAGATATTAAAAGAAGAAATAGCAGGTTTACTTTCTGAAAACAACACTGTAGATCTGGAAGATTTTCATGTTCCGGATGCTAAGCCTTATGTGATTATGGTTGTGGGTGTAAATGGAGTGGGCAAGACCACCACCATAGGCAAGCTAGCCGCCCAATTTAAGAGCAAGGGCAAAAAGGTAGTACTGGGTGCAGCAGACACTTTTAGAGCAGCAGCGGTAGAGCAGTTGATCCTGTGGGGCGACCGTGTGGGCGTGCCCGTGATTTCGCATGGCATGAATACCGATCCTGCTTCCGTAGCTTTTGATACGGTAAAAGAAGGTGTGAATTCGGGTGCCGATGTAGTGATCATTGACACAGCTGGTAGACTTCATACCAAGGTAAACCTGATGAACGAACTTACCAAGATCAAGAGAGTAATGCAGAAATTTATTCCGGAAGCGCCACATGAGGTAATGTTGGTGCTGGACGGAAGTACGGGCCAAAATGCGTTTATACAGGCACGTGAATTCACAAAGGCGACCGAGGTTACGGCTCTCACCATCACGAAGCTTGACGGTACGGCAAAAGGTGGTGTGGTGATTGGTATTTCAGATCAATTTAAGATTCCCGTAAAATACATTGGCGTAGGAGAGAAGGTGGAGGATCTGCAGGTGTTCAATAAAGTAGAATTTGTAGATTCTTTGTTTAACAAGAAGAAGTAAGGCGCTGAAAATAGCCTGACGAAAAGGCGGAATTTCGAAACCCGTAATTTAATTAAATGATCGATTTTGGACGCCCCCGTCTCAAACCCCTCCCGGGTGCCTGTCCCGGAGTATTTCCATAGCCGTTAACCTAAGGGAGATAGAAGTGCCAGAGGTATTTATTGTTGTAGAAAAAAGAATTAGCAATAAATCGTGCCGCTATGTACGTAATATTTGGTACCTACGGCACCATTTCATGATAAGATGAATATTTCTACAAATATTTGGCCCCTCTGGGGCTTTAAGTTTACGGCAGTGGAAGCATTTTGGGCGCCTGACCCGAAGCACTGCCGGATGGGACTCAGCACTCCTTTGTGACCTTGCTGCAATTTTCAAAAATCTACTGAGGGATGTGCTTGCGAGAAATGATTCGGCTAAAGCCAAATCTCTAGTTGCACTCCGTTGTAAAAACCTGCAATTTCTTTGTCGGGGAACAGAGAATGGAAAAATACTTATTTTTGTCAACACTTCTCTTCTTTTCTTGTTGATAAGGTTGAATGAATATTTTTTTAACTAACGAATCTGGATTATGAAAAAGTTATTTTTTTATGCGCTGATGGCGTCATTTTTTACATTTACCGCTTGTCAGTCTGATAAAAACAATCAAAATGTGGAAGGAGGAGAAAGCGTAGGTAACGGCATCAACGATGAAATAGGAGGTAGCGAAGGAGGCATCAACTCTGATGTTCAAGGTGAAGAGCGTTTAGGCGGTGAAGCCGTGGGAGTTGAAGACGACAATACCGATATCGAAAATCTCGGAAACGAAATGGATGTAGACGATGATTCTAC
>CAZHZR010000208.1:0-5677 GCA_964537095.1 uncultured Roseivirgaceae bacterium | reverse complement strand
TATGCGCTGAGCGGAAGTAAACGATTAGATGGCGAGACCGAATTGGCTCGGCAAAGGATCATGCAGGTCGCTATAACTTCAGCTTGCCATGCTGATATATATATAAATCCATAAAGAATAAACCTTTTCGAAAACATATAGTTAATAGAGCAAGGATTTTACTAAAATAATTTTTTTAACTCTTAACCAATTTATTATGAATGCCATTGAAGATAAATTATATGCAAAAACTGATAAGTTCATCAATAATATGAACAATATATTATTAAGAATTAAAGGAGAGGCAACTAAGGTTGCCAAAAATCAAACAAAACCAAATATTTCAGAAGGACATTTGATAGGAGTTTTAATAGGTGGAATCGCCCTCGGAGCTGCTGCATCATTGTTGTTGGCGCCAAAATCGGGAAAAGAAACCAGAAATCAATTGGCCAATAATTTCAAAGAGGTAAGCAATAGAGTTACTAGCTGGGAACAAAACCAAGCTGAAAAACTAAAAGACCTTGCAAAAGACGCTGAGAAGAACATTAAACAAGGAAGTGGATCAAATGCTTAATAACAGCTGACCTGCTTAATAGCTTTTAGTCAATTGCACAGGTGTTTTATGCATCGTGCAAAGTTATTGTAAAAACCATAGCCCGTCAGGAACGGGCATAATAAAAAAGACTGCTCTATCAAAGCAGTCTTTTTTATTAAACATTATCTATAGTGTAAACCTAAACAAGCACATCATCAGACGGCTTGAAAATTCCCTCGTTCAGTGACAACAATGCATCTACTTTATTTTTAGTCTCAACTAAGATAGAAACGTTATTTTTACTTCCACCGTAGGAAATCATTCTTACAGGAATCTCGGTCAATGCGTCGAAAATCTGGTTTATAATTCCTTTTTTGTCAACGACCATACCGCCAACAATACAAACTATTGACATATTCTCGTCTACTACTACTGTTCCGAGCTTTTCGAGCTCATCACATATTGCCCTTAGATGTGTTTTATCATCAATGGTCAATGAGACAGCCACTTCGGAAGTAGTGATCATATCAATAGGTGTCTTGTACTTTTCAAAAATTTCAAACACCTTTCTTAGAAAACCATAAGCAAGCAGCATTCGGCCTGATTTGATCCTAATCGCAGTAATGCCGTCTTTTGCGGCAATGGCTTTAATTCCGCCCAGATTTTCGTTGGAATTGATAAGCGTGCCCGGAGCATCCGGATTCAATGTATTTAAAAGCCTAACTGGGATATTTTTTCTCTGGGCCGGTCTGATAGAACTTGGGTGTAAAATCTTGGCTCCGAAATAGGCCAACTCAGCAGCTTCATCAAAAGAAAGGGCGGCAATAGGCCTCGTATTTGGAACGATTCGTGGGTCGTTATTGTGCATGCCATCTATATCTGTCCATATCTGAATCTCAGATGCCTCAATGGCTGCGCCTATAATAGACGCTGAATAGTCACTACCTCCACGTTTTAGATTATCAATTTGGCCTGTATGGCTTCTGCAAATAAAGCCCTGCGTCACAAACAATGATTTTCCAGGATATTGCGCAATGATCGCTTTCAAGCGCAAGGATATTTCTTCAATTACCGGCTCTTCCTGCTCGTCAACAACCATGAAATCCAATGCTGGAATCAATGCGACGTCTATGTTTTCCTCCTGTAGATAGGTACAAAAAAGTTTTGTTGAAAGGAGTTCTCCTTGTGCCAATAGCTCCTTATTTAGAGATACAGCCATATCCACTTCGAGCAAACTTTCGATAAAATTAAAATGCTCTGTTACAATGTTATTGCCTGCCACGCGCGCCTGCTCAGTCTTCACCAAATTCGGCACAAAATCAAAATATTTATCCTTCAATGATGAAATAAGCTGAGCAGCTTCCTGCTTTCTTTCCTCAAATAACGCCTCTCCGATTGCTACCAAAGCATTTGTAGTTCCAGAAACAGCAGATAGAACCGTAATTTTTGAACCACCCCTAGTGGTTATCAACTTTGCTACATGTTGCATTCTGGTAGGTTCACCTACTGAAGTTCCACCGAATTTTAAAATTTCCATCATTTACACTTTATCATTTAAAAACCTAACATTTTTATTGCGGTAATGGCAGCTTCATCGCCTTTGTTGCCGTGCTTACCACCGGCACGATCTAAAGCTTGTGTTTGTGTATTTGGAGTAAGCACACCAAAGATCACAGGCTTATCATATTTTAGAGCTACGTTGGTCAAGCCGTTGGCTACAGCATCGCATATAAAATCAAAGTGTTTTGTTTCGCCCTGGATTACGCAGCCCAGACAAATAACGGCGTCTATTGTGGCATCCTTTGCCATCCATTGTGCCGCCAGCGTCAGTTCAAAACTTCCCGGAACATTTTTCCTGATAATATTTTCACGATTTGCACCATTTTTTAATAAGGTCTCCCAGGCACCCTCATACAAAGATTCTGTAACAGTATCATTCCATTCCGAAACGATCAGCGCAAATTTTTTGGTAGAAATATCACCGATATTTCCCGACGAATATGCACTTAGGTTTTTTTCTGACGACGACATGGTATTGTAAATTATATGACACAAATTTTTACTTCAAAAAAAAAGGGGATAAAACATCAAAGCTTTATCCCCTATAGTATTTTCAGCTACTTTACTTTGATGACAGGGCTTCTAACCGTGCCTTCTGCTTTCGCGCCTCCTGATATTCATTTGCATTGACATAGTTGTTAACAATCCTGTCATAACGTGATATCGCCGCAGCATAATCGTTCAATCTTTCATAAGCCAACGCGGCCTTCATTAAGTAAGCAGGTGTGAAACTCTCGTTTGACTTGTAATCTGCTGCTTTCGTATAAAATTTACCTGCATCGCTGAAGTTTCCCAACTCCATATAGGCATCTCCAATGAGGCTATAGGCTCTGGCTTGCAGAAGCAGGTCAGATGACTTAAAGTCCTCAAGATGCGTGATGGCTTCTTCAAATTTTCTTTGTTTCAACAATGCGGCACCAGCATAAAAATGAGATAAATTGGCAGAAGGAGTCATGGGATACTCTTCGATAATGTTCAGAAATCCATAATTGTTTCCATCGCCACTTAATGCTCGCTCCAGACTATCTGCCTCAAAATAATAAACTGCCTGAAACATTTCAGTTTGCGCAATCTTATCCTGACTGGAAGAATATATTTGGAATATCACAAACCCAGCTACAGCCAATGCAAGCACTCCCCCTATAATAAATACAAGTTTGCGGTTGGTCCTTACAAATTCTTCGGTTTTAGATAACTTATCAGCTAAAACTTCCGGATTTTCATAAATCTCACTCCCTGCACCTTTCTTGTCTCTAACTTTACTCATTTTTGCAAATTTAAGGATGCAAATTTATAATAATTTATATTATAAAACAATTTGGCAATTATTCCTTTATGTATGGATAATCTTTTTCAGCATAAACATCTCTAAATGCTTCTTCCGGTGCGGGGAAATTAGATTCTTCTGCAAACTTTACGCACTCTGCCACTTGTTCTTTTATTTTTTTGTCGATTGCGTCAAGTTCCTTTTCAGATGCAAACTTCTTCTCTAGAATAGTTCTCTTCACTTGTTCTATAGGATCTCTGCCTTTATATTCTGCCACTTCCTCCTTCGTTCTGTATTTTGCAGGATCAGACATAGAGTGGCCTTTGTATCTATAAGTTCTAAGTTCCAGCAGGGTAGGACCCTCACCATTTCTGGCTCGCTCGGCAGCTCTGGCTACAGCCATGTGTACATCTTCGCATGACATAGCATCAACGGGCTCAGACGGCATGTCATAAGCTGAGCCGAGCATGTATAGCTCTGTTACATTCGATGTACGACTTACCGAAGTTCCCATTGCATAACCATTGTTCTCGATAGCGAAAATTACTGGAAGTTTCAACGTCATAGCCAAATTTAATGCCTCATGAAATGCACCTTGTCGGACTGCGCCATCTCCCAGATAGGTAATGCACAGGTTTTTAGTTTTATTATATTTCTCTGCAAAAGCAATTCCCGCTCCAAGTGGTACTTGCCCACCCACAATGCCGTGGCCGCCAAAAAAATGGTGCTCTTTATCAAAAATATGCATAGAACCGCCTTTTCCTTTTGAAACGCCGGTTTCCTTGCCGTAAAGTTCGGCCATAATATGTTTAGGATCAGTGCCCAAAGCTATTGGATGCGCATGGTCTCTGTAAGCTGTAATATATTTGTCATCCTTCTCCAAAGCGGAAACAGCCCCAGCCACACACGCTTCCTGACCTATGTACAGATGGCAAAAGCCTTTGATCTTTTGTTGGCCATACAGCTGTCCGGCTTTTTCTTCAAACCTTCTCATTAATAACATAGATTCATACCATGTCATATAAGTCTCTTTTGAAAAATTAGCCTTTGAATTTACTTTTGATCCGGATTTTTCTTTCGTACTTGCCATACTTAATATTTTATTCCTTCATTTTGAAAGAAAGTAAATAATAATCTAATTAATACCAATAATTTTGAAATAGGTTCCATTTAAATGTACGTCCGTAATGCAATTAACGAACAACCTATGAACATGAAGCGCGAAATTAACGAAAAATCATTCAACAACGAAATTAATGCTGCTTGAAAATATAAGTTTAGTAAACTTTAAGAATTATGAAGATTTGAAATTAGATTTTTCCCCTGAAATCAATTGTTTTGTGGGTCATAACGGGGTGGGCAAAACCAATATTCTTGACGCGATCTACTATCTTTCTATGACTAAAAGCGCCTTCAACAATGTTGATCAGCAAAATATACGACATGAGGAGGCTTTTTTTTCTATCCATGGCACATTTCTCAAAACAGCAGAACGATTTCAAATCCAATGCAGCTTGATGGCTGGCCAGAAAAAGGTGATAAAGAAGAATAAAAAAGTCTACGAGAAAATTAGTGAACACATCGGTTCTTTTCCTGTGGTTTTAATTGCACCAAATGACACGGATCTCATCAGGGAAGGGAGTGAAGGGCGCCGTAGGTTCTTTGATAGCATTTTATCCCAACTGGATCAGGATTATCTGAGGTGTTTGCTCCAGTATAACCATGTTTTGAAGCAGCGAAACAGTCTTTTAAAACAATTTGCCGAGCGCAACTATTTTGACAATGACTTACTGGGACGTTACGATCAGCAAATCCTCTCGTTGGGCGAAAGCATCTGGAGAAAAAGGAGCGAATTTATTACGGAGTTCAAGCCGGTCTTTTCCAGTCATTTTAAATTTATAAGCTCCAAAAAAGAAGAAACGGACCTTAATTATACCTCAGATCTGACCGTTCCGAATTTTACGCAGCTATTTAAAGGCAACCAAAAGAAGGACCTGGCGCTGCAAAGAACCACTTTGGGAATTCATAAAGATGATTTTGAATTTACCATACAAGGCAATCCCCTGAAAAAATTTGGCTCTCAGGGCCAGCAGAAGTCGTTCATTATTGCGCTAAAACTCGCACATTTTGAAATGGTAAAAAATGCAAAAGGGTTTAAACCGCTTTTACTTTTAGATGATATTTTTGATAAACTGGATGAACCTCGGGTTAAGAAACTGATGACCTTAGTTGCGGACAATGCTTTCGGGCAGATCTTTGTTACTGATGCCAGGCCCGAAAGAACAAAGGAGGTATTTCAAGACCTGAAAGGAGACATTCGGATCTTTAATATCGAT
>CAZHZR010000207.1:0-5705 GCA_964537095.1 uncultured Roseivirgaceae bacterium | reverse complement strand
GAATGCTGCTCGGGTTTGAATTTAATACAATGGATTCTTTTAAACTTCATTGAAATTCCCCAATTTAGATTGCGAGGGCAGTCTTCTGATCAATTATTTTTTACATGCAAGGAGAAACACAAAGAATCATATTATTCGACGGGGTTTGTAATTTGTGCAATGGTCTGGTGCAATTTGTCATAAAGCGTGATAAGAATGCTGCGTTCACTTTTGGATCTCTACAATCACAAGAGGGGCAGAGGCTGCTAAAAGAAAACAATCTGCCGACTGATGACTTTGATTCGTTTGTTTATTTAAGGGATCGCAAGGTTCATCGTAAGTCTACCGGGGCACTTTATGTGCTTAAAGACTTGGGAGGTGCCTGGAAATTGGCATTTGGTTTCATTGTTATTCCCGCTCCTGTAAGAGATTTTTTGTATGGGCTGATTGCGAAGAACAGATACTCATTCTTTGGAAGGCGTGAGGTATGCATGCTTCCCACGCCCGAATTACAAAGCCGGTTTTTGAAATGAGCAAAGAGATCGATAATGGAGAAAAAGCTGGGTCCTGTGATGGTCGGATAGAAGTTAGATCAATCAGGGAAGGTGAATTGGGAAAGCTACTGCATCTGTACAAACATTTGCACGAAAACGACCTAAGTATTAGCCAGGATACGGTTCAAAAAGTATGGGAGACAGTGCTAAGTAGTAATCTTATTCACTATTTTGTAGTGGAAAAGGACGGACAGTTCATAAGTTCGTTAGTTTTCGTCATCATTCCAAACCTTACAAGAGGAGCAAGAGCTATTGGACTTATTGAAAATGTAGTCACTCATGCAGACTTTAGAAATCAGGGAATTGGAAGGATAGTAATGGAGCATGCAATAGCATTTGCCAAAAAGTCAGATTGTTATAAAGTCATGCTACTGAGTGGCGCGCAGAGAAAAGACGCTCATCATTTTTATAAAAGCTTAGGTTTTAGCGATGACAATAAAGTCGGTTTTGTATTAAATCTATAGCCAATAAGGTTCACAAAGAAATTCATTTAACTAAATCAATAAAGTGAAATTAAACTGGGGTGTTTTAGGTGCAGCCAAAATTGCAAGAGAAAAAATGATTCCTGCTATGAAAGGAGCGGATGCTTATCAGGTATATGGCATTGCTTCCAGAAATCAGGATAAAGCCAGAACTGTGGCCGAGCAATTGGGGATTCCGAAGTCTTATGGTTCGTACGAAGAACTCATTGCCGATCCGGATATTCATGTCATTTACAACCCACTCCCGAACCACCTGCATGTGGAGTACACCCTAAAGTGCATCGAAGCTGGAAAACATGTGTTGTGCGAAAAACCACTGGCCCTGAACAGCGCAGACATTCACAGGCTAATTGATGCACGCGATAAACACGGGGTAAAAGTAGGAGAGGCTTTTATGGTAGATGTTCATCCCCAATGGCTTAAGACGAAGGAACTGGTTCAAAGTGGCAGCCTTGGCCAGGTCAAACTGATACAGGGCGCCTTTAGTTATCATAACGTGGATCCACAAAATATCAGAAACATTGCAGATTATGGCGGCGGTGCTATGTGGGACATTGGCTGCTATCCGGTTCATACCTCCCGGTTTGTTTTGGGTGAAGAGCCTGTCAGAGCAGTTGCATTAATGGATTTCGACAAAAATTTCGGTTCTGATACCTTGTCCAGTGTGATTTTGCAGTTTCCTTCTTCGCAGCTGGTATTTTCTGTGGGAACCCAGGTCGTCGCTTACCAAAGAATGCACTTTATAGGAGATAAAAAAAGACTTGAAATTAAGATTCCTTTCAACGCACCCAATGACAGACAAACACAGGTTCAAATAGATGCCGGCGATCTGCTACAGGAAGACGTGGAGCAGCTGACTTTCGAGATTACAGATCAGTATGGTTTACAAGCAGCGGCTTTTACCAAGGCTATCAGAGAAAATGCTGCAGTGCCTGTTTCATTGGAAAATGCGCTGGCAAATACAAAGGTGCTTGAGGCAATTTTCAAATCGGCGCATGAAGGACGCTGGGTGGATGTTTGATCAGCTCAACCTGTTGAAAGTTTCATGTTTTAAGTCTCAGGTTTTAAGCTTAAGTGAAATTTTAAAATTTAAAATTTCACTTAAGCGTTGATGTTCTGTCTGCAACAACAAGAACCGACCCGTTTACTCTTTCTGTCCTACAGGGTTTTCAACCAAAACCTTATTTCCGAGGTAGGGCGCTGAGCTTCCTTCTACTTCTACCTCATCTACCAACAGCGCACCAGGAACAATGTAGGATGTGATGCTACCGCCTGACTGATTATTAAAGACATATTCAGAATTACTTCCTCCTAAAATCCTGCGCAGTGATTTAATGTCAAGCGGTTTCACCTGGGCCAGACGGAGCAATTCTTCTGATCCATCTTCCAGAGATACTTTGTACACATTGACTCCCATATAATTGCCATATGGTATCCGCTTCACCATGAGCGCGTAAGGCAAACCTATTTCTTTTGCATTTCGAACAAGCTCTTTTTTTAGATCCGCAACCGTGCTTTTATTTTCAACTCCTATCTTTATCACGCCGGGACCAATGGCCTGATTGGCATTGCTATGGCCATTTAAAACGGGATTTTCAGTGGTATATGTACGGCTGTTGAGAAGGGCAATCAGGTTTCCATTTTCCACGAGTTGCAAGGTGTCTGAAGGTACAACCCCTTCCGCATCTACTTTAAAAGAACCAGGGAGGGGCTTATTGTCATAGTATTCCAATTTAGGCATGCTCACCACGCTAAGGCCTCTGGGAAGAATTCTATTCCCGATTTTGTCATCCAGAAACTGGCCATGGTAGCGATAATTATCGCGTGTGCTGATATCATTTGCAGTCATTAATCCATCATAACCGAACAAGCTGTTTGCAAACACAGAACCTACCGCTTCATTGACAAACAATACGGGTCCTATATAGCTATCCTTAAAGACCTTTGTCTCTTTTAAGATCTTTAGCCCATCTATGAGTGCACGTACATCACCTTTCAGGAACTCGATGTTGGGCAATGTGGAAGGTGTAAAACCATAATGCACAAACTGGTCAATAATTGATTCACCATCATCCGTCTTTATTTCAGCATACACCTGCAGTGTGGTAATCGAATATGGATACCTAACCCTGGTGCCCTCACTATTTACAAAATAATTAGTGCTGTTGAAGGCATTGAGCGAAACCATCGAATGATGGATATCTGGTTCTTCCGAGAACATGGCCGACAGCTCTTTGGTCAAAGCCTCCAATTGCTCCAGGTCTGGCTTGGAAAATTCCTTTTCAATGCCCAGATTAATTACAGGCGCCTTTGCAAATTTTCTGTGTGGCAGCTTTTCCAGCGTAACGTTTTTTTCCTGCAGATACTGTTTGTTTTCCTTAAAAAGCCTTGCAGCAGATTTGTACACAGCATCGGTAGAAACCCACAACGACCTGCGAATCCCGAAGTAATCATCCTCAATAGGAATATGAATTTCGCTTAAAGAAGTTGGTTCATTGTAATAGGCAACGTCAAGGCTTTCATCATTAAAATCATAGTCACCGACGAGCACGCGTACAGACTTGTTCCTTACAGGAAGCTGATTGGAATATAAAATTGCTCCCAGGGAAGAAGTGATGGAAATACCCTCAATGTCATTGATAGAATAGCTTATGAAAAATGGCTTGTTATAATCTTCATAACTGAGCTCTTCCATACTTCTTTTCAGCTCATCTTGCATGGCTTTTTCAATCACATGCAACCCATCCTCCAGCGAATCAGAAGCTTTTTCCATATTGAGGACTTGCTCTTTCGCAAACTCCTGTGCCATTGCTTCTGGGCTCAAGACACTTGTGAAGACGGACATAAAAAGAAGCCCCGAACAGGTAAATTTCTTATATAGCTCTTTCATGATGGAAATCATTTGTTAAATGAGGGCGTGGAACCGTTTGGGCGACTCAAAAGCGACGGCTTTGCGTTTTGTTTCATCTTCTTCTGGGTTTCAATTCGCCTGACGAATACCGCGGGGGCTATCGCACTAACAGGAACACTGCCTGATTCTGCGCCACAAATACCTGTGAAGATTTCTTTTTGCTCTCCGGCTGCCTTTATTTCTGCAAACATAGTGAGGGGCGTCCCTATTAAATCCACACCTCTCACCAACTGGTCAGGTCTACCGTCCACGTAAACCCGGTAAACTTCTGTAGGCATCACGTTAAACACGTTAGCAGAAAATCTATCGGTATTGGTAAACCCTCCGATCACATCTGAGAATAAATAGCCATACTCCTTGCCTTGCTTTTTACATTCTTTGATTAACTTCTTTCTCAAATTGGCTGATGAAAGGGGCTTATTGGATTCTATAATCAAATTGGCTTGCCGAGAAACAACATTTAGTCCGGCCGATGCCCTGCCATGACCGTTTGAAGATGGAAACTTCTCAAGAGGACTTCGCGACATCAGAAAATTTCTCAAAATACCATTTTCAACCACCACCACTTTTTGGCCTTGTACACCCTCATCATCATATTTATAAGTCCCAATCAAATCCCTGCCAGCGAACTGGGTGAGGGAGGGATCGGAGATTACAGTAAGCGACTTGTCCAATACCTGAGCATCCACCTTATTAAGAAAGGTCTGCCCGTCCATTTCGCTTTTCAACCGGTGCCCTTCAATTCTATGGCCAAAAATCTCATGGAAGAAAACGCCCGCAGAACGCGCTGCTAAGATGGCTGGTCCTGAATAAGGTTCGGCCAGAGGTGCTTCTCTCAGCTTGATCAGCTTATCCACCATTTGTTTTACGTCATTGACCAGGCTGTCTTCATCCGGCAAATCTGAAGGTAAAAAAGCAAAATAGGACTTATAAAGTGGTAGAACATCGCCATCTTCTGCAAGGATGCTGGCAGATATATTCATATAAGCATAGGTCATGTTTTGAGCCACCTTCGTGCCCTCTGTATTGATATAATATTTCCTTTCTCTGGAAAAAGACAAAGATACTGCGCCTGAGGCGAGATGGGGATTGTTTAAAAAATGAGCTGAAATACGTTTAGCCTTTTGCTCCCATTCTCCCCGTCTAATAAGTTCGGATATCTCCGAAAGAGGAGGCTCAATATAAACTACGGGTGTTTCCCGGGAAAAATCTGCGAGGTTTTTTTTGCTGTCCTTTTCTTTTGGAATATTGTTTTTCACAATTTTATACGCTTCTGTAGCATTCTCATATTCAGTGGTGGTAGCTCGCCACAAGGTCTGTTTTATCGCCAGGGGATTGTCATCCAAAGGGAGAATGGCATTTATATTTCCAAAACCATTGCCATTGTAACCATATCCTGTCGAGGCTACTTCGTGGGAATTATCCAAAGAATAGTCGCCCACCTTTACATTGGTTGTTAGTATCCGCGACCTTTCAGTATGGGACTGGGTGAGGCTTCCGAAAGCGGCGGAGATGGTAATATCTGCCACGTCGTCAACACGATAATCGATAAAATAGGGCGGAAATTCAGCTTTTTGGAGGCTACTCATCTCCCGGTTGAGTTCTTCCTCCATGATATCCAATAATACTTCCTGACCGATAGCATTATTAATAAATGAAAACATCAGAAATAAATATAAAAATTGCTGTTTCACTATATTAATATTTTAAGATTAATTTACACAAATTCAAAAATACGGTTTTGGATCCTTAGAACAAATTAATTCAGTGAAAAACTGA
>CAZHZR010000206.1:0-5717 GCA_964537095.1 uncultured Roseivirgaceae bacterium | reverse complement strand
CTTTGAAATAGAGAGGGTTTATTGGCGGTCTGGACCGGGCTCGAACCGGCGACCTCCTGCGTGACAGGCAGGCATTCTAACCAACTGAACTACCAGACCTTTTTACTTTGAAAACCAAAACTTTCTTTTGATTACCTTTAAAGTGATGCAAATGTATGAGCATAATTTTTCATTTGCAAACACTTGTTAATTTTTTTGAAGATAAATTTATTCGACTATTATTCCACTGTGCTTCTTCCCTGATTATCAAGCACCTTCTTGTATAAGGATTTCAGAAAGGAAGTCACTTCGTCTATAGAGTCCAGGCTAAAAGTAGCCGCTGTGCTTTGGCCATGAGAACCTACCAATATGCCCACCCCTCTTTTTTCAATTGATTTGAGGGCATCTTCATCTGTAATATCATCGCCAATAAATATGGGTAGGTACCGATCATAGCTAAATTTCATTGTTTCCATCAGCCACAGCACGGCCTTTCCCTTATGCCAGTCCGCTGCGGGTTTTAATTCGAAAATTTTCTTTCCTTCCCCTCTTTTCAGCTTTCTATTGAGGGCCAGCTCGCCCTCCACTGCCTCCCTGACTTTCGCAACATCGTCATCACTTACATTTCTGAAATGCACGGCGATGGCATATCGCTTTCTTTCTACTACTGCTCCTGGAACAGAGGCTAGACGAGTCCGGAGGCCCTCATGTGCCTTCTCAAGATCAAGCAAAACCGCCTCCCCTTCCGGAAGCTGAAAACTAAAACCGCCCGGACCGGTGATGTCATAACCATGAGAACCGGCATAAATCAGGTTCTCAAAAGCTACCTTGGATGCAACATCCTGCCGGTCCCGCCCGCTTACGATGGCTATATTTACAATGGTCGATAGTTTTTGAAGAACATCCCTGGTTTCATCTGCCATGACGGCCGCTTCAGGATTTGATACTATCGGAGCCAGCGTACCATCATAATCCAAAAATAGTACTGGCTGTCGGTGATTTAAAATTTCAAAGATATCGTCGATTTTGCGTAATGCATTTGGGAGTGTTGCAAAGGTGTTTCCAAAAACTGTGGACATAGGGAATTCTGTATCTATTAAATTAACATTGATTTTCGTAACCGGGAAAAGTCACTTCGTTGAGTTTTACAATATGATCCAAGCGTATAGTTTCCCCTGAATCCAAATGCAGGAACTCTTCTCCTCCTGTTGTTTCAATATTTTGTATTACTCCAATGGCGGTTTTTGATTCACCAGCGCGGGTAAAGTATTGTATCTGGACTCGCTCTCGTTTAACGGCAGCAGCCTCAAGTTGATCGTGATAGCCGCAGTCAATTGGTTTATAGGTAGTGTTCATCTCTAATAAAATTTATGATTCTTATTGATAAACTACGAAAATCCACAGAAGTTCAAAACACAGTTAAACTTTAACTTTAAGCAAGCCCCTTCGAGTATCGCAAAAGTTAACTTTGAAGATTCTGAATAATGCGCAACAAGCACATAAAATCCGTTAAAAACCCGTAACAACTGCTGCTGAAACCTGGAATACCTCTTTTTGAGGACACCCTTACAAACATGAAATGTTCTCCTATTTACTGGGTGAGAAACGGGTGAGCCACCTTCTTATCGTCACTTGAGTTAATTTCTTTATCGGCTGGAAGGATAATATGAAAGCCATGAGCAATGTCCTTTAAAAAATTCAGCGATTCGTTGAAGGCAGGTAAGGCAATGAAAAGTTAAACCCGTACGCCTATCACCAACATATCATCGGTTTGTTCCAGATTTCCTTTCCACCCATTTAACCGGTTTTCTATTTCCTTTTGCTGCTCAGCCATAGAAAGTGGTTGGATATCAGATAATAATTCCTTCCATCTGCTGTTCATAAACTTCTTATCCAGCTTTTCGCCAAACTGATCTGTAATTCCGTCTGAAAACAGGTAGAAGGTATCATTGTCATCAAAATTGATATTATGGTCTTCAAAATTCTTTTCCTGCCTGTTAAAAGTCCCTCCTACTGAGTACTTGCTACCCTTTATATGACCAAACTCGCCATTCTTAAAATAGTACAGCGGTCGTTTTGCTCCGGAGAAGACCAGTTCCTTGTTTATTGTATTGTATAGGCAAACAGACATGTCCATTCCATCATTTTTATTCAGATTGAAATTTTGTTGATGGAGCGTATTTAAGACGCTTTTGTTCAACTCATACAGAATTTTTGATGGAAGATAAATATCATGTTCCAGCACTATTTGATTCAACATGGAATTCCCCATCACTGTCATAAACGCGCCTGGTACTCCATGACCCGTGCAGTCAACTGCTGCCATTACCAGATAGTTGCCTTTGCCTGCAAACCAGAAAAAATCACCGTTTACAATATCCCGGGGCGTACAATAGATAAAAGCATCTTTAAAAACCTTGTCAAGCATGCTCGTATCGGGCAAAATTGCTTCCTGAATGCCTTTGGCGTAGAGTATGCTGTCCAATATACTTAGGTTTTTATTTGCGATCTCCTGATTTTGCTTTTCAAGCAGCTCATTTGACTTTTGCTTAAAGTGATACTTGTGGTACAGAACGCCAGCCATAATGAGAATAAGAATCAACGAACCCATCAAATAATAGCTCATCGTTTTGTTTTGAGAAAGATTAAGGTTGCGTATCTCAGCCTCCTTCTTTAACAATTCTATTTCTTTTTCTCTTTTTTGGATCCTATAGTCTGTTTCTATTCGTGAGATTTTTATGGAGCTGCTTTCATTGATCACGGAATCCTTATTGGTAGAATATAGTTTATAGTACTCCAAAGCGCTTTCAAAATTTCTAAGGCCGCTGTATGCATCTGAAATTCCGCGGTAGCTTTCCTGAATGTTGATGACGGCTTGAGCGGCCATTCCAATTTGCAGTGCCTCCTGGTAAATGTTTAAGGCCCTTCGGTAATTGGTCATTTTCAGGTGCACTTCTCCGATGTTGTTCAATAGTGAAGCTTTATCGTAGCTTCCCAGCGCGTCACTTCTTTGCAGCGATAAATTGAGGTAATACAAGGCCGAGTCGAATTGAGACGTAACTGTAAATGCTTGCCCCAGGTTGTTGAGAGACTTTACAATCCCTTCCTCGTTTTGAAGTCTTTGATCTATTTCAAGTGAGCGGTTAAAATAACTTTTGGCCTCATCGATATCTTCCAGATGAAGATAAATCAATCCAATGTTACTTAAGGTATTTGCCATAAACATTGAATCCCTGAATTCTTCTTTTATGGAAAGTGAACGTTTGTAGTATTCAAGTGCTTTATCTTTTCTGCCAATTTCATCAAACACAATGCCCAGGTTATTGTATGCCTGCGACATTCCTTTGATGTTGTTTCGTTCTTCTTCAATGCGCAGCGCTTTTATGAAGTTTTGAATTGTCTTTTCATAATCGCCGATATTGTAATAAGCAATTCCTAAATTTTGCAATCCTTCGATTTGTAAATCAAGGTCGCCCGACTGCTGGCTCATTGCCAAAAATTGCTCACCAAAATCGATAGACATTTGTGGCGCATAGTTTCTTGTGTTATAAGAAATTTTTAATAACACATCCATCTTCTCTCTTCCCTTCAACCCCTCAATCTGATTTTGAAGGCTGTCCACGTTTTGAGAAAAAGCAGATTGTAATAGTACAAACAGAAGAAAACAAACAGCAATAATCTGTTTCATTATTAATAGTTAGCATGCATAGAATGCACCAATTTAGCCTGAAAGATATAATTTTTTTTTTGTTTAACACAAGCTTATTAACCCGGATCACTACATTGTAATGAATATTATCGCCTAATACGAATAAAAGTCTCTAAATTGCTGTAGAATTTTTGTCCGGAGGAAATATCATCTTTGAATAATAGGACAAAACTAATATTAATTAACCTTAATTGTGGATCAAATTACTGAATATCTAAATGCAGGTTTGGCGAGCTGCCGGCGTGGAGATTATCAAGATGGAATAGCTTTTTTTGACCAGGCCCTTACAATTAATCCCACGCATCTCGAAAGTCTATACAACAGGGCAAAAGCAAAATATAAGATGAATGCAATTGAAGCATGCCTGGATGACTTTAACAAAGCGATAGCAATTTCGCCGACGAATGCAGATTTTTTTAGCGAGCGGGCGGTAGTTTATTATCGCCTCGACAACAAAAAAATGGCACTGGAAGATCTGACTGAAGCGGTCGAAATTGATCCCAAGAACCCCTACAGGTATGCTTCAAGAGCGTATATAAAAGATAAATATGGAGATTTGGAAGGAGCAATAGCTGATTATAATGTCGCTGTTGAATTAGATCCTGAAGATGCCATTTCTTATAACAACAAAGGACTCGTGGAAGAGAAACTAGGTTGGAAAACTGCATCGGCTGCTAGTTTTAAGAAAGCGGACACCCTAACCGGCTACAAAAATTCTCCACCGGCAGAAGGTGTTGTACAAAAATCATCCACAGCGCCTGAAAAAAGAAATTCGGACCATGTAAGATCGGAGCCGCAAGAGCGAGAAAACGGAGCATCCAGGTGGCAAATTGTAAAGCAAATATTCACATCCAGAGATGGGAGAAACGATTTTATAGACTACGTACTCGATTTGTTTAAACGCAGGCAATAAAAAGGGTGCCAAGTATTCTTTGCACCGGAATCACTTTCTGCTTCTAACCGCGCAAAGGAATTTATAAATTGAAAATTGTGTTAAATTGCCAGTCAAAACGAGGAAACAGTATCCTTGGAAAATTATTTGCTTCCATTTCTCGTTATCCTGCTTTACATTGAGAATATATGAAATACCGCATTCTTTTTCTTCTTTTCGCCTGTCTCTTTTGTTCCACTTATTTTACTTATGAAGCATTCGGACAAGCGAGCCGTCAGAATTCTGAGGTAAGCAAACTTATGGAGCAAGCGAAGAAAAAAATGGCAGAAGGCGATTTTCAACAGGCAAATTTGATTTTTCGTCAAATGCTGAATTTGAAAACTGTTCTTCCCACAGAGATGAGCTACCTGTTTGCAGAAACCTTGTTTAAAGTAGGGCAGTTTGAAAACAGCATGAATTTTCTAAAAAGATATCAGCAGTTAACAGACAGAGGCAGTGATTATTACCCCCTTTCCGTTGAACTAGAGAAGCAGTTGAATGCGCAGCTCCAGATCATTTATAATTGTGAATTGTGCAACAGGAAGGGTTACACTTTGGTAGGCTGCAAAAACTGCAACCAATTAGGGAAAACTGTTCAGGCGTGTAAGCATTGCCGTGGACATGGAATTACTACCTGTTCTGTCTGCACTGGCGCCGGGGTGGTCATTACAACAAATCAATTCGAAGAAAAAGAATACAGAAGTTGCGAAAAATGTGCGTCGAAGGGCTTTATTGAATGCCCGGTGTGCCAAGGAAAAAAAGAAATAGAATTGCAGTGCCAATCTTGCCATGGCAGCGGCATGCAAGCGACCAATGAATTGTGTGATCATCGGCAGCAAGTGCATAATTAGATGTTAGATGGTAGATGTTAGATGTTAGATGTTAGATTATTAGATATTAGATGTTAGAAGTGTCCTGTCGGGGGACAGGACACGGTGGACCGAATCACGCAAAAACGATCTTCCAAACCGGGAGCTGTCCCCTGACAGCTCCCATCAGCCTGATTTATCGCGGAGCACAAATCCTGTTCGGATTGCTTCAGCGATTTCGCTTGGGTGCACTTTGATACTTCCTGCAAATGTGTCCTGTCGGGGGACA
>CAZHZR010000205.1:0-5741 GCA_964537095.1 uncultured Roseivirgaceae bacterium | reverse complement strand
CCATCAGAGGGCCAAACTCCGGGACCGGGATAAAATTGAGGTCTTTTGGTAAAATATTGTTTATTGGCAATATTGTTTACGTTCAACCGCAGCAGCACCTGTTCTGATAGTTCCAAAGATGCATTTATATCAAAAAGGCCGTAGGCAGGGACAACTCCCACTGCTCCGTTGGGCGAGGGCGCTTCGGTGTTCAATGCGTCCGCATAACTCTCAGCAGTATAACTGTATAACAATGAAATGCTTGCCATTGGCAACCTGATATTTAGTCCATTTCGGGAAATGAGCTCAGGCGTGCTCTCCACTTTGTTGCCTTCCACGCTTATATTTTGCTCATCACCCCGAACGTAGGCTTCCTGATACCGTGCGTCTATCCAGGAAGTAGAAGTAAAAATAGAAATGTTGGCTAAATCAATGGGTAGATAATATTCTGCGAAAAATTCGACGCCACGTGTGAGGGCATCTCCGATATTGGTTCGCAAATAATACAAATCCCCGTTTTCGTTCCTTTCCACAAGCATTCCCATTTTGTTGTTGTACCGCAGCTGAAACAAACCTATGTCCCAACGGAAGAATTGAGAGCGTCCCCGGTATCCCAGCTCCAGGTTGTAGCCATCTGCATCTTTTAAATTATCATCTACCTTTTCAAAGGTAGATGAAGGAACGATGTCTTTCAAAATTACCGGACGGTAAGCTTGCGACCAACCCGCATAAAGATTCTGGAACCTGGAGAGCGTGTATTGTAAATTTACTCCTGCTAATGCAATCTCATGGTCGATAGTAGCAGGAAGCTCATCTTCGGGGTAATAGCTTGTTGAGCCGTCCAGATCAGACTTGCCTTTCTCTATTCTAACTCCCGGGCTTACCGACAGCCTATTTGTTATCTGGAAATTATTCTCAATAAAGAATGCCAGGTTGTTGGTTTTGAAATGTAAATCGCGCCCCCAACCTGGTTCCGTCAAAGAAAGGTCGAAATCTGAACCCGTCGTCCCTTTGCCCTGCTGTCGCTTGTGAAGATCGTTGTTCATAAGCTGAACACCCACTGCCAATGAACTTGACAATTTCAGAAAATTATAGCTATGGAGGAGTCGGAGCTCGGTAGTATAGCTGTTGTATCTGTCAATGTCTACCTGCCGGTTTGCGTAGGCTAGCGTGGCCGGATCTATCACATCCCTGACCTCAGCCGGCTTATTAAACATCACGCTCTCACGTGTACCCAAAACAGCCGAGGATAGAAATGTTAATTTTGTTCTGTTCCCCAGCCTCCAATCGAGTTTAACAGAAGGAATGTATATATCGGGGCTGTAAAAATTTCGCGCCCTCGTAGCCTGCCGGGGATTTTCCTCAAATTCTGCATCGCTTAGCGCGCCGGCTAATTGATGAAGGTATTTCGAATGTGAGAACTCGAACTGGATGCTAATGCCATTGGTTGGGCGGTAAGTAATACGTGCTGATTCCGCGCTCGCATCGGACCGGCTATTGTCACGATAGCCGTCCGATACGCGTTTACTGACATAGGCGTAATAATCTATTTTGCCGATGCGTCCGCCAATAGCATTAAAAGTGCTCAATAAGCCATAGGAACCCATCGTGTTGATGCTTTCCAAACCTATTGCTTTCGTGGTATCAGCCTGTTTGGTGATATAATTTAGCATCCCGCCAAATTGTGCACCATACTGCAGGGAACCTGTACCTCTAACAAGTTGGATACTTTCTACGGCTTCCATCGGCATGCTGTAATGACTGGCAGGATATCCATACATATCCGAATTGGTGATGGCTCCATTTCGTCGGATATTAAATTCCCATCCGCGATGCGGGTCCAGCCCTCGCGTTGCAATGTTGACCTGATTCCCGGAACCATCCATATCATAGACAAAGACACCAGGTACCTTGGCAAAAATCTGCCGGGCCGTTTTCTCCGCAATGTTAGCATCCATGTTTCCCACCTGAACTACTTCATTCTTTTTGCCTGACCAAATGCGGGTTCCTTCAACCGGAGGAAGCCTTTCCAGGTTATTAAACCTTTGGCTCTTCACAGTAACCTCATCCAATTGCTCCGTCTTTATAGAGTCTTCTGCCACTTGCGACCAACCTGGAACAACAATCCCTGTAATAAAAAGGATTGTTAACCAGTGTCTAAATTTGGAAATATCGCTCATTTTAATTTGCGCCATCAGCCCTTGCTTTTTCCAACGTATAATTTGCTACCTCTATTCCAGAAGTTGTACCCACTTCCGCATCAAACCTGTAATGAATACCTCCATAAATTCTGGATTCTGCCGCTTCCAATGCCCAGCCCCTTACTTTTTCAGCTTCCTCAGGGAATATATATGCCAAAACTTCTGAACCAGCCGCGGAAAACATGCTGTGTCCGGATGTATAACTTGGAAAATTTGGTGTGCCGGCTATGGTTTTAAATCCGGGTATTTGTTGAATGGGTCGTGGGTAATGGTAATAATATTTAGCGTCCCAACATGCTATGGCAGCATCCATCATCGCCATGTTTATATAAGCAAATGTTCTTGCTGATCTTAAAGGATTCATTTTGTACTTGATCAGGAAGTCAATCGTGAATTTGTTCCAATGGCCTGGAGGGGTATAGGTACCAAGACCATCCTGCCAAAAGTTGGCTATTCTTCTTTGCTCTTCGGTCAGGTTATCGGCAATATCTATCAGTTCTTTGATGTTGGCTTCGTACTCCGGCGAGCCGGGGGCAGGAGGTGGGCCTGGTCTTACAGCCTCCACGTTAGGGACGTTCCAGAGGCGGACTTTGCTATATAAGGGTGCCAAACCGACGGGCCGGGTGGGTAGTTCAAGGTTTTCCCATTTCCATCCAAATCTTGCAAAAGCAGCATCCTTTATTGAATCCGACTGTGCTTTTGAGCATTGTGCATTTTTCATTCCATCATTTGCCGCTCTAGCCAGGGCTATTTTAGCCACCTCGGTACCGATGGTTTCTCCGGCAGTGATATCACTTTCAACATTCACTCCAGCCCAGATCAAACTTTCAAGATGCTCATTGGCTTTTTTCTCAAGATATTCCCGTTCCAAAGGAAACATGGCTATTAAAATATCTCTTGATGCAGCAGCAATTACGGCACCGTCTGAAGGGTAAGAGGGCAGATTGGTTTCAGTGTAGGCCGCTTTAATAGCGTTGTCAACTTTTGAAGGAGCAGGTCTGTTAAAGGCATATTTGTGGTGCCAGGCAGAGATTAACCCATCAAATTGGGCAACACTTAAATATGCCAGCGCTCGTGTGGCATAGGCAGGATGCGCAAAAGGAAAAGGAGAGGGACCCTCCGGAGTTGCGGGGTTTGGAAGCGTGTAGGAGCCGTCCTCATTAGGCCCGGGAATTAGATTGTATTTGGCTATCAGTTCCAGGGTAATTTCATTCCAACGCAGAATCGGATTGTTGGTCCAATACGCTACAGCATTCCTTTGGCTGCCACTTAAACTTGCCATAGTTGACTTTAAATCAGCCAATTCTTCCTGATAAGAAGCGGAATTCACATCTTCCGGTGCTGCTATCGCAATATCGCCAGCACTTGACAAGAGCACAGGTTCCCAGGTGCCGCCTGCTTCGTCTATGCTTGTAAACTCATAAGAGGAATATTGTGTATACCGGGGCATTTCATGCTCTTCGCAAGCTGAAATGAATAAAAAGCAGCAGGTGCTGATTAATAAAAAGATTTTCTTTTTCATGATATTTTTATCTCAGAGATTTCTAAAATTTAAATTGATAGTTTACTCCTGCACCAATAGTGGTTGACTTACCGGTGTTTCGCCCGTCGAGCATTGAAGAAACATATGCCAACACGCCAAGTCCCTTCACAGGTTTAATAAAATAATGAGCATTTGCACCGATCTGGCTGAAGTGGACTTTATTGGTGGGTTGGGCAGCATTGTAACTTCGAACATCGTCTCCGCTTGTAGACTTTAACCCGTAATAACTCGCCTCTAATTTGAGCGAATTGTCCAAAGTCCAAATGCCAACTACTGCGTTGTATTCCCAGGCGCTCGGAACATCCATCCATGGCGTGAAGTAGCTGCCATTGTTGTAATAGTAGTCCCTTTCAGCCTTCGTTTGTCCTCTGAACAAATGCCCGCCCATGGCGCGTACGTAAAATCCCATGTTGAATTTGTACTGAGCAATGCCCCTCAGGCTCCATTCATCTGTGCCGTTTCCGATACTATAGGGTCGGTAGTCCGACAGGTAGTTTGTCATAGGAGTTGCAAATCCCCCCGCAGCAAAAAGGCTTACAGTGCCATTTCCAAGCTCCTGATTGAGCATCCGATACTTCAAAGCCAGGGTCAAATCCTGAAAACCCTTGGCCCCTTTAAATAGCCCACCGTTGGGTTCTGTTGATTCTGTTTTAACATACGGCAGCCCAACGTAGAAATTTAAGTTTTCAACAACTCCCACTGCTACCATCGGCATAATTGTCTTTCTGGTTACAGTTGCTATGGTCTGATTTGATCTAAGGTAGGTTCCTTCCCAGTATTCGTCGAAAGCCCCACGGTCGTAGGTAAGCGCGATGCAAATCTCTCTTTTTCCCATCATCATCCCATCAGAAGGAGTCTGGGCTTTGAGTACACCGGCAAAACATAAAAATGTTACTAGAGCGCAACCTAGTGCTCGTAAATTTTTAGAAATATATAGAGTGGAAAATTTTTTCATATTGTTTTTTTATAGTTTTAAATGATCTTTTATAGCGCAGAATAGCTTTATACTTCAGGCATGTTATGTGTATGAATCCTTCGGGTCATGCAAGGCATCAGTCTCAAGGTGATCTATCGCATTATGTGCATATTCTTATCGCAGCACCCATTCAGCTTTTGATATAGTTTCCATCCGTGATTTGGGATGGCAGTTGAAAGGATCTAATTCTCCTAAATGATATCCAATAAGCTGAGCGTTTAAGCATAGGAGTGCCATCTCGCTTCTATAAAAGAGAAGTCGTTAAGAAAAAAATACAGGTTAACTGATTTTTGCAGTTAGCATTGCTCATTCTCCACCTTGGGCTGTAAAATTTGCTTTTGCAGCTTTAGTCAATGGATAGCTTCATTATTGCTCCATTCGCTTGCTTATTGCTAATGGCAGCTCTGAGCAGTATTTCCTGCTGCATCAAGCGCGAGAAACTAATGTAAACCATCAATCGCGTACAAGCACCTTTGACTGCAAACTGCTAACCTGTGATCATGAAAATTCCGGAGGGGGAGATTCAAGGGCTATTGCCCTGCCAAAAAGTTTGGTGTGGATAGCTTGATAATCGAATGATAAAACCCAGCCCAATGATCCCCTGGTTTGGATAGAATGGTTGGGGAGATAATCTTTTATGAATGTACTTATGAGGCTATGCGCTTTGTCAGAGGTGTTTGGCCAATTATGTACAGCTTTTTCAAAATTCGACATTTTTTCTGAGAGTGCTGTTTTATATGCGTCTTTAATACAAACTGCATACAGCGTGTCTCCTTCAATTTTTTGTTCTATCAAATTGAAATATTCGCCGTTGTATTCAAACTTGCCACTTGCTTTTCGGAATCCGGTCTGATGAATCTGGTAGGGAAGGGAAATCGGAATTTTTAATGTAACACTTTGGTCCTTTTGGTAGGCATTCTCGTCCAGTCTTTTGCCCATCTTAAGATCGGCATTATATTGCAGTCCCATGAACAACATTTTATATCCTATAATATAGAATAGGAATGTAGATAGGAGCAATATAACCAGGGGCTTACGCAAG
>CAZHZR010000204.1:0-5772 GCA_964537095.1 uncultured Roseivirgaceae bacterium | reverse complement strand
ATTTTTTATAAAACTTCGGCAGCGGGTTGAGTTTGGTATTTTGCCTTTGGTGCCAATAAGGATAAATCGGCGGCACTTCACTGGCCTTGTCTAATTTTCTTACCTGGTCAGTAGTCAGATTCCAGCCTACGGCCTCCAGGTTTTGCTTCAACTGTTCTTCATTTCTTGCGCCAATGATGATACTGGCTACAGTAGGCCTTTGAACAAGCCAGTTGATAGCCACCTGCGCCACTGTTTTTCCGGTTTCCTGAGCAATTTCATCCAGAGCATCTATGGTATTATAAAAAACTTCTTGCTGTATTACAGCTTCTGGTACAGGACTTCCTCCCTGCGCTACTCGACTGTCCTCCGGCAAAGGCTGGTTACGCCGATACTTTCCTCCTAACCGTCCGGCAGAAAGTGGTGACCAGACGATGGCGCCGACGTTCTGATCAATCCCGAGCGGCATCAACTCCCACTCGTACTCTCTATTGGCCAATGAATAATACACCTGGTGCGCAATATATTTATTCCAGCCATATTTTTCGGAGGCGGACAAAGATTTCATAAGATGCCAACCGGAAAAATTAGAGGCAGCAATATAACGTACTTTTCCACTCTGTACCAGATCATCGAGCGTACGCAGTGTTTCCTCAACCGGGGTATTTCCATCAAAACCATGCATGTGGTAAATATCAATATAATCGGTATCTAGTCTCCTGAGGCTGTCTTCAACCTGCTTTAATACATTAAACCGGGAAGATCCCTGATCATTGGGACCCTTGCCCATAGGAAAAGTGGCTTTGGTAGAGATAAACGCTTCAGCCCTTCTTCCCTTGAGTGCTTTCCCTAAAATTTCTTCAGACATGCCAAAAGAATAGGTATTCGCGGTGTCAAAAAAATTAACCCCGGCATCCATACACAAGCTGACCATTTGCGTGGCTTCTTCAACCTGCGTACTTCCCCAAGCTTTAAAAAATTTACTACCGCCGCCGAATGTACCGGTTCCAAAGCAAAGTACAGGCACAAAAAGGCCTGATCCACCGAGTTGTCTATATTCCATATTTCCGTAGAATGTAAAAAGTTATGATGTCACCCTCATGCATCAGCCCCCAAATTCACGCTCATCTTCAGGCCAACTGCACATCATGCAGCAACCGGCTGAGCGCAAGCATAAAGCTGACATTCCTGCACACTAAAATACGTTTACAATTGTATGTCTGATGTTTCTAAATTCAAAACTCTCACCGGCCTTCTTTCCTTCCATTTGCTGGTAAAGCGGAGATTGAACAGAAATGGCGAAATATACGTCGCCGTCAATTTTCAACTCCCCCAAAGCAATAGATACGAAAAACTTTTGCTTTTCTGTAAAAACAACGCTTCCTGGCTGAACCGTGGACACTATTTTATTTGCGTCTATCTTGCGCAGGGCATCCAGTCCCGACAACTGCTCGCCAAGTTTTCTTGCAAACATATCCCGGTCTCTAATAAGTTGTTCCCTAAAAGATTCAAACTTCTCCTCCATACTCCCTTTCTCCTCGTTTGCACTCTGCTGCGCCTGATCCATAGCCTCTTTCGTAGTAGTAGCAAGTGTTTTTTGCTTTTCAAGGCAGGCGTCCCAAATCTTCTTTTTAACTATTTTATCTTTTGTAAGTGTCTTCATATATCATAAGCTTGGCCGGTTTTTCAACTGCTGTAGCGTTTCTTGAATACTGCAATACGGATTATTTAAATAAAAGATTCGGAAACGAAACAAATTTGCAATCGAATGAAATATAAACATTTAAGGAGAATAGATCTTAGATTTTCATGGAAAAAGAGCGTGTAATTACTTACCTCCCTGGTCGCAAAATTCCCTTTACTATCCAACTAAACCAGAGTAGCCAAGACTGAGCTTCCTACACAGGCTGGTATTTCCAGAGAAACTTTCCACTAACTTGCTAAAATGTCGTTGGCAGTTTCAAATACCATCAGCCAGTCTTTCCAAAGTAACTTTCCTGTCTGGGTATTTTGTTTGCTGGGGTGAAAGCTGCTGATGAGCGATTTGTTCTCCCCTATGTTATAACAGTTCAAATGTCCAAACTTCAACTTCAAGCCGTGCATCTGGCAATAGTTATCAAATGCTATCTTGCCCAATGTGATTACTACTTTTACCTGCGGAAGCAAATCCTCCTCTGTCTTAAAGTATGTTCTGCAATTTAATATTTCGGATTTCAAAGGTTTATTTTCCGGCGGTGCACACCTGAGGGAGGAGCTGATAAATATATTGTATAAGGTAAGCCCATCAGTAATGTGCTTGCTTTCGGGCTGATTGGCGAAACCTGTCTCGAAAAGCGCTCTCATCAGCCAGTCTCCTGAAGCATCGCCGGTGAACATGCGACCAGTACGGGTGGCCCCATGGGCAGCGGGAGCCAACCCCAATACCAACACCTCCGCCTTCTGATCTCCTATCGCCGGCACAGGTCTCCCCCAATAGACTTCATGACGGTGGCGTTTTACTTTTACTTCAGCAATATTACGAATATAAGATGCCAGCCGTGGGCAGCGGGTACAGTTGATGATTTGTTGGTTTAACGTTTCGAAGTTCACAATTAAGTATTGAAATCTTGTACTTTAACCCGACGTTGAAAAATTTACAAAAAAAGAGGCTGGCCCAAAAATATTTTTGAGACAACCTCCTATACCATAAATAAAATGCTTACTTCTCTCCTTCGTGGCCTTCCTGCTTCACCAATTTATTGTATATGCCTAGTAGTAAAAAGGGCGCTGACCATTGTCCGACAAACAATGCAGTCTCATCTTTTCTAAGTATTTTAAGGGTTAATGAAGCTGCCATCGAACCGAGAGATGCCCATAAAAAAATGTCAGAAGGTAATTTTGCGGTTTGCGACTCAATCGCTCTTGCTACTTTGCCTTCTTGTTGGTCTGCATTTCCATTTGCAGTTTTCGTTTTTGGATATGTTGCTGTAGATTCCATAATAAAAAATAATTTAAATTAATTAATTACCTTTTGAACACCCCGCAAAACATATTGTTTTTTTTTATTTAATTTTCACATTACTATTTTATCGAAAAATTTCCAGAATCACTATTTTTTTAAAATCGCGATGATGGCTTTGTGCAAATAGAAGCGCACTAATGCGCTGGCTTTCTTCAGCGATTTTATAAAATTCTTTGAGGTGTGGTTGCCTCCAAATCCAAAAGCTTTCAAATAACCGACGCGCGACTACAATGGCTATCGCTTTATCTGACCTTCATAAATTGATATCCACTCTTGAACTGTAATCTTCTGCATCAGCCTTCCTATCAACTCGAGAGGAATAGCTTCCAGTTTTTTGAACCGGATACAGCTTTTACCCATATCCAGCTTTGTTCTTGAAAATTCCGTCCACTTTTCAGTAAACCATTGGAGCAAATCGGGAGAAGCATAAAGGGCCATATGATACAAAGCAATGAAATTCTTTTGAGAAGCTAAATTCACAAATGGCAGGGGCAACGTGGGGTCACAATGATAACCGGAAGCATATATTTTTAATGGTACTACGTAACCTACCATTCCGTAATTCATAGTTTCCTCAAAACCTTCGGGCAGATTAGCCAAAATAGTTTCCCTAAGATTTGAAAACGCTGGCAATTTTTCCGAAGGAACTTGTTTTAAATATTCCTCAACAGTAGTAGCTTTTGAATTCATTGCTGTATTCCTTTAATATACCTATATCCACTCCTTCAATTTAGTAAAATCTGGAGATATCGCTAGGTCCACTGGAGATTTTAATTCCAGCCCGTTTAAGCGGAAGATCGATGTGAATCCTGAATATTTTTAAAGGAAGGAAATGTCTACACCCGTTTCATTTCACTATAATACCAGGCACTGATAGTCCCAACTATTCCGCCCATCAGGTGAGATTCCCAGGATATTCCGGGTGTTGTGGGCAAGATCCCATAAAATATTCCTCCGTATAAGAAAACCACGACAAGAGCGAGCAAAATAGACTTGAAATCTTTCCTAAAAATTCCGAAGAAGATAAAAAAGAACGCAAGCCCATAAATAAGCCCACTGGCGCCAATGTGGATGGCGGGTCTGGCGAAAACCCAAACCAAAATACCGGTAAAAAAGTAGCAGTGAAAAAACACCCTTCCCGCAATTCTGTCATAAAACATGTAAAGCGCTGTCCCCAGAAAGAGGATTGGGAATGTGTTTGATACCAGGTGTAGCATATCGCCATGCACTAGTGGCGCGAACAATATACCTGCCAGGCCAAACAAAGTTCGGGGATAGATGCCCAGAATACCCAGGTTAACATGAAAGGCCATCTCGAAAAAGAAAACCATCCAGATGAGAACCACAAACCGCATGGGTATTCCGAAGCTTCTGCTAAAGAAGAAAGACTTTTGACTCATTTAAATTCTATTCGAATATGTGTAAAAATACCAAAATAAATCTGGCACAAAACGATTCCGGTTAGATCTATGCCCTCTTTTTTTCAGGATGCTTTATCATGGAAAGTTCGATCAATTTCGATTCTTCATAACCCACAGACATATATCCCAATACGCCACCCGAGGCTTCTGCAATTTTTTTTGCAAAATCTTTGATACTCGCATAAAACTGCACCGCATAATCATAGTCAATCTTCAAAAGTAGTCCATTCACCTTTTCAAGCTCCTGTACGATAAAATGCTGCCTTAAAGCAGCGTCTTCTGGAAATTGAGAAATTATTTGACTGAGCTGCTGATCAAAGTTTACTCTCACCTGCTCGTAATAATTCATTAGTATTTCTCTGGCAGTTACTTTTTTTAATTGGGTGAGCCATATGGCCTCCTTAATTTCAGCGCTATCAATGTCGCTGTCTGCCCCTGCTATCAATACTGTGACCAATGCAGGAACTTTATACAATAGGTTGCATTCCTGCTCATCGAGGTTTTCAAAAGCCTTTATCATTTATTTTTTTAGGTAAAAATAGGAGTACTGATCTGGATAACAGCTTGAAAAAAGCGTTTATTTTTAAGATGTAGGAAATCCTGCATTATTTGAAATTCTCCTTACTTGTTGTTTGTGATGCACTATATGCTCTTGCAAAAATTCAAGCACTTGGAGAATATTCAATTTGCCGCTCCTGGGATGAAAAAAGACAAAATTCTGCAATTTGTTTGCTGGAAAGTTGGTCAGAAACGCATTCAACTCAGCTCTTACCACCTCCCATTCCGAAAGCAAATCAGCTGCGCTCTTTTGTTCCGGAATGACATCTTTTGTTGGCACCTTAAATTTAATACTGCTTTTCAACGCAATTTTAAGCAATAAAAATTTAATAGCATCCGCCAACCCTACTTTTTCATCTTTTCTTGCAAAATCGAAATTCCGGAGAAATTTCAATGTTTGGCGCTCTACTTTAATAATATGATCAATTACCTGAAGTATATTCCAATGCCCGGGTTCCGGCACAAAATGTAATTGAGGGCGACTATGTTTGTCTAAAAGCTTCTCGAAATAACGGCGCTCCTCTTCCAACGCCTGCAATCTGCTATTTAATTTTATATTCATTTCTGCCAATTGGAAGCCTTTATAAATTCGCTAACGAAATAAGCCATGGATTTTCCCACAAACGTCTGTTCCTGAAGCTGGCAAGAAGGGGCTCCTTCTGAAAGATGGAAGTAAATAGGTTTGTATCTTCGGGTAACGTTCCTGATATAACTTCTGGCCTGCTCTACTGACAAGCCTGAAGGAGTAAAAGCACTCGCCGACATTCCGGCTATGCTATCCAAATCTAACTCCAAGCCCAATGCACCGGGGCT
>CAZHZR010000203.1:0-5779 GCA_964537095.1 uncultured Roseivirgaceae bacterium | reverse complement strand
CAGTGGAAGGCTATAGAACTAAATTGTTTGAGAAGATAGGGGCTAAAAATATTGCGGGGCTCGTTATCTATGCCATAAAAAATAAAATTATACAAATTTGAAGCAGGTCGATAATTTTAGGGTTTATGAAACGATTCAGGTTTTTCAAAGTCGCTCAACTGAAGATTAAGTGCACGCACTGAAATTTGAATCTCCACTACCGATAAGGCGAGCGAAACTATCAGCAAAATAAGGCTTGCGCCGAAGATATACTTTCCCAGCGTAATTTCTCCGGCAAATAACAAAAACATGCATACTACACATAGCAACAGACTGGTAATGCCAAAAGCCTGCATATTCCGGATGAGTACCACCCTTCTTCTGAGATTTTGAATCTGGCCGACAATGATGCTGTTTGGCTGCTCTTTATATTGCCGGTGAAGCCCTCTGATCAGACTGGCTAACGCTAGAAATCTGTTCGTGTAGGCCAGCAGCAACAACGAAATGGCTGGGAATAGCAATGCAGGGGTTGTAAGGTCAATTTCCATGTGTCCAATTTAGCTTAAAATATGCAAAGTTTGTTATTCGGCATAAACCTGGGGAAAATCGTGGATGCCCATCAAACGTGCAATAATTTTAGGCACATCTGTATTGTCCAAAACGCCCGTGAATGCATCCGCATGTGGGCCAAAAGCAAACAGCGGCACCGGCTGTCCGGTATGTCCGTCTGTAGACCATCTAACGCCGATTTGATCCGCAGTTGAATTGTCTTTTACCAATGTTAAACCGCCGGTTTCATGATCTGCCAGTACTAAAACCAGGGTCTCCCGGTTCTCCATGGCAAAATCAAGGGCAATTGCTACTGCATCATCAAAATTCTTTAAATGACTCGTTACAAAATCTATTCTATTGATATGGCTGCCTGAGTCAATCCCTTCTTCCTCTACCATCAAAAAAAAGCCACTGCTCTTCCTATTTAAGAAGTCGATCGCTTTGTTCGTGCACTCGCTCAGGGTAGGAGTATTTTCGTTAAATCGTACGGCATCATCCAGCTTGTCTGAAGCCATTCCTTCGAAGAGTGCCAGGATATTCTCTTCCTTCGAGTTCAGGAATTCCTGTTTTTCCAGGGGTACATGGTAACCATTGTCTTGCGCGTAATTGATAACGCTTATTCGCTCCAGGCCTTCCAGTTCCTTGCCATGATACGCTTCCCCGCCGCTTACCAGTAGATTTATTTTGCTATCTATCAGTTGTTTTACAATTTTCTGTTTCATTTTGCGCGAAGATACGTGGCTGGAGAATGCAGCGGGTGTCGCATCCGTAATATCGCTGGTGGTCACGAGTCCGGTAGAAAATCCTCTTTCCTGCAAAACTTTCATAATGCTTTTATGCTTTTGCCCATCAGGTGTAACGCCTATCATGCCTATGTCCGTTTTGTGCCCTGTTGCCAGGGCAGTTGCGCCGGCTCCCGAGTCAGTTACCAGTTGGTCACCAGCCGCAAAAGTATTTACCAAACCGGTTACGGGCATCCGTTCCATATGCAGTCTGCCCTTAGGGCCATAGTACCTGTAGCGAGTAGCGGTAATCTGTCCCAACCCCATTCCATCGCCAATAAACAGAATGATATTTTTTATGGCGCTGTCTTCGACCAAAGGCAATTTGTGGTAGTGAATGCTGCTGTCCGTTGCGTTGACCGGTGAACTTACTGTGCCTTTCCTGTGAACAAGATCAAAATTAAAAATGGTGATGAGTAAATAACCCACTCCTGCCCCAATTGCTGTACTAATAATAAAAAATCCGAGCAGCCTCAATATTTTGCCGGAAATAGAAGCCCTTTTTTTGTTCATTGTGTATTTTCGAATGCTATAAGAACAATTAATACCTAAAATTAAATAGACTTCTACTGAAAAACGAATAATCTCTCCAGTCAATGGGGCAGATCATCCGAATTCCCATGCATATGAATTAGATAACATATGGACAATCTTTATGGTTATTACAAAAAGTTTAACCAATTAATAACCATGAGTATTTTACAAATTGTCCTCGCTATATTGCTTCCTCCACTTGCTGTCGGTTTACAAAAAGGCATCGGAAGTGCTTTTTTGATCAACGTTTTGCTAACACTCGTAGGCTGGCTACCCGGAGTAATCCACGCCTTTTACGTACTCTCCAGGAAGACGCTCTAAATCCGCGTACAATGGTTTGCTAAAGGAAGATCTTTCTCAGAAATATACCTTAATTTTGTAGCATATCAATTACATGATGTGATGCAGCTATCTCCCGTTGAAATTACCGATAAAGCCATAACTGAGATTAAAGGTATAATGGCCAATAAAAATATTCCGGCCGATTATGGCTTGAGGATAGGAGTAGCCGGTGGGGGTGGCTGCGGAGGTGTGAAGTTCATCCTCGGATTTGATAAGTTGAAAGACGGCGATCTTCAGTATATGGTAAATGACATTCCAGTATATGTCGAAAAAAAGCACACCATGTATCTTCTCGGCATGCAGGTGGATTTCTACGAAGGGGCGGACGCGCGCGGCTTTACGTTTATCAATCCACAAGCAAAGTCGAGCGAAGCAGAGTAGATCTTTTCTAGGCCCTGTTTTCTACCAGAATTACCTTTGCCCGAGTACACACACCTCCAATCGGGGGATTGAACTTTGAAATACTGACTTCTACGTGAGAGATATCAGGGAAATCGTTAAAAACGTGTGTGATGATTCTTTTTCCGATGTGTTCAAGCAAGCGTGACGGAACATGCATCTCACTCCTCACAATTTTATATAAATCCGCATAGTTTACTGTCTCAGACAATATATCTTTTTCGGCTGCCATACCAAAATCAGTAGTAACAGAAATATCCACAGCATATTTGTTGCCCATTTTTTGCTCCTCATCATGAAAACCATGGTAAGCAAAAAACTCAAGCCCTTCCAGCGCTACTATGCCCATAAACTTTTAGTTGATTTGGTCGAAGAAAGATCCTCCTTCATTATTCTTTTTCGTTTCAGAGGTCTCATGCATTTCACTTTCCTCATCTTCCTGGTTTTCCTCGGATACGGTCTGGGGTTGGAATGGTGCGGTCTCTTTATCAGCATCGAAAGAGGTAGAAAAAGTAAACTCCAGGTCATCGTCCAAAGGCTCTTCATTTCTGAATTTCTCCGAGACCTTCTTCGACTTATTAATTTGCTCCTCCAGCAAGGCTCTGCTCTTTTGGGCATTTATTCTTTCTACTTTCTCAAGCGTACTATCTGCAATATTTCTCAAGTCCGAAATCATGTTGTCGCGGTAATTCTCCAGCATTTTATAGGTCTGTTCCAGCGATTTTACTTCATCTTCCATCGACTCGATTATCTGCTTCGTCTTATGTTCCGCGTTTTCAATCATCGCCTTTGCTTTTGATTTCGACTCGTTGATGACTGCCTCCGCTTTCATTTGCGTTTCTTTTAAGTGCAGGTCTGCTGTCCGTTTTGCCTGCTCTATCATGTTGCTGCCGGTATCTTCAGCGGTTTTTAGAGTTTTAAAAAGAGAGCTTTCTACTTCCCTCAACTTCCTTATCTCGTCGTGCGAGGCCTCCAATTTAAACTTTAGTTCTTTGTAATCATCAACCATCCGTTCCCACTCCTGAGAAAGCGTTTGCAAAAATGCCGTTACCTCATCTTTATCATAGCCTCTGAAAACCTTTTCAAATGATTTCTGTCTGATGTCTAGTGGAGTTATCTTCATGGTTCTATTATTACAGCGTTAATGGATTTTTATCAGTTGCCTGCTTCTAATTTGCTACTATGTTAAATTTAAAACAATTTCAGGAATACATTCATTCCCAACGTGCTAAATACCTATTTATTCTCACCCTTGTTTCACTATGGCTGAATTTTTAATATCCCAAATGGAAATATTCCGGTCGTCACTAGCTGAAATTAAGAGATTTTCGTGGCCTGACCAGATCAGTTTGTTTACAGACGTACCATGACCAGCATGCCGGGATTTATCTATCACCTTTAGCAAACGAAATTGTTCAGCATCCCATATCTTAATAGATTTATCCATACTGCAGGTACTAAAGTAATTTCCAGCTTCACTATAACTGATATGATTGATGGCATACATATGCGCGACAATGTCTTGTTCTAAATCATAGTCGTTTTTTACGTCCCAGACTTTTAAGTGCGCATCCCTGCCAGCACTTAGCAAGAATCGATTGTCAGGAGCATAAACAACAGTAAAAACGGATTTGTTATGCGCAGTAATTGTGTGCTTCAGATCGAAGGTCCTCAGATCAAAAATCCTGATATGGTTATCACTGTATCCCACCGCAAATTCCAGCGTTGAAGGGTTCAAGGCAATGCATCTTGCACTTTTTTCACTATGCTTAATCCTTTTTATTATTGATAAGTCCGGCAGGTTTACCGCTACTATTTCCCCATCACCCGTCGCTACAAATGCCAGATCTCCGTAAGACTGGATGTCAAAAATCGCAGAACTCGTTAGTTTTAGTGAGCCAACTTCCTTTTTGGTATCAACATTCACCAGATGTATTCCCTGGTAGTTCTGGCCGATAATTAAGATGTCATGTGCTGCCTTGTAGTGCAGCGCGTATACCGAGGTGTCTAAGCGCGCGATCAAAACCCCTTTATCTTCTTCATCCAAATCCCAGAGTGCGACCATGCCATCTCCTGCCCCTGAAAAAAATTTAGATTTTTCTTTATGTGGAGCGATGGTATAGACGCAATCTTTATGTCCCGAAAAAGTATATTTCTTCTTTACATCCAGTTTCACCATAAAACTAATAATATGGTTTAAATATACTCTATTTTGCGCTCGATTAAAAAGATATGGCTGAATAGTATAAGGTAGCCGCTCATAATTGAAGATCTATATCTTGTAGGTTGCAATTCTTGGTGCAGTATCTATATCGGATGATACACCCGTTCCCTTTTCTTAAGTGTAAGAGGCCTGGGGAGGAAGCTCAATTTAAACCTTTTGACTTGAAGGGTGTTTAGATATATAATTCTTACTCAAAAAGCCATTATTATGCAAAACAATTCGTGCACAGTTGAAAAAGTAGGTTTTAAATATGGCCTTTTTCTGGCAGGTGGACTTATTGCCTACTTTCTTTTTATGCAGCTTCTGGGGTTAGCAGATATACTGGAGCTCAGGTTTCTGAACCTTTTCATACTAATAGCGGCAGTAGTAGGAGCGCTTAAATATTATAAAAAACATTGTGATAATCCGATGACCTATTTCAAAGGCATGGGAGTAGGTATTTTTACCTCTATGATCGGTGCTGTAATTTTCGCCTTTTTTATGGGTGTATATCTCGGTATTGTTGCTCCGAATTTCTATGAAACGATACGAAGTGAATGGCCGGATTACGCATCGCAGATTACTCCTGTCACCATTTCATTTGTGGTACTGCTGGAAGGGGCAATTTCCGGATTTATGACCACTTTTATTGCTATGCAATGGTATAAGGTACCGCATGGTGAGAACCCGACTGAATAGATAATTGAAATAATCCGGTCCGCAGCCGGGTTTTGTTTTTAATAAGCGACATTTATCCATCTTCCCACTTCTTATAATATTCCGTACCTATCCAGACGGATGGCGTGGCCAGCGGCACGGCTTCAGCTATAATTAAATATTTCTACAAATATTAAGTACCTACGGCACTTTTCTTTGTCTTACTTCAACTTTCCACTTCCACTTCCATCTTCCATCTTCCCACTTCCCACTTTATCACTTCCCGCTTATCTCACTTGACATTTGAAAGCCAATTTTTTGTCCGGTGCCC
>CAZHZR010000202.1:4697-5787 GCA_964537095.1 uncultured Roseivirgaceae bacterium | reverse complement strand
CGCAGGCCGCGCAGGGCGACGCCAGCCTGACGGACATCGGCGAAGACAGCGCCGAGCTGGGCACCGACGGCGACGACACCACCGGCGACGACGCTCGCAGCGGGCTGTCGTATCAGGACCAGCAGGCGAGCGAGACCCTGCGCAACCCGGGCGCGCGCCTGCGCGAGCCGCCCAAGATGACGACGCTGGTGTCGAAGCCGATCCCGCGTGGCACGCCGCAGAACACCCTGATCTTCACCGACGCGAAGGGCACCCGCCGCGGCGTCTCGGGCGCGCAGGTGCTCCGCGAAATCGCGCGTGCGCGCGCAGACGCCGAATCGGAAGCAGGCACCGGGGCGAAGCCGACCGACGCGATGCTGATCGAACAGTTCATTGCCGACGCGGCGCTGCAGGGCTACACGATCGAGCCCGACTCGGTCCGCCCCCTGTCCGCGGGGAAGACGCTGCTCCTGACCCCGCGCCGCGCCGCGATGATGCGCGAGGCGTTGTCGAACCCGCGCGCCAACCGCGCCGACCCCGGCGCTTTCACTCTGCGCCAGCAGACGCCGTCCGGCCAGCGCCGTGTCCCTGACCAGAGCGCGATGAACGAGGACTACGGCAGCCCGGACGTGGTGATGGGCGTCGGCGTCGAGACCGAAACCAGCCGGGACGAGACGGAGCGGGGCTCCGGCTCCGCGCTCGGCCCGCGCACCGGCTCGCCCCTCGGGATGCGCGCGTCGGGCGGCAGCGCCCCCGGGCTGACCGCTGCGGAGCGCCAGCGCGCCGCGGCGTTCGACCGCGGTGAAGGCGCGCGGGCGGAGCTGGACCGAGAGGAGCGTTACCTGTTCGAGCTGGGACGCGCGGCCACCGAAGGCGACGAGCGGGTCACAGACGCGATGGTCGCAGAGCAGCGCGCGGTCGTGGCGCGGTTGCGCGCGGAGACCCCTGCGCCAGCCCGCCCCGCCCCGCCACGCGGCAAGCGCCGTACCTACGCGCCGGCGCCGGAGACCGCGCCCGAGACCGGCGCCATCCGTATCCAAGAAGCGCAGACCGAAGACGCCGAGATCGACACGGCGATGGCGAAGGCCGAGCGCAAGCAGTTCCCGATCGA
>CAZHZR010000202.1:0-4597 GCA_964537095.1 uncultured Roseivirgaceae bacterium | reverse complement strand
ACCCGGCAAATGAAGACGTCGAGCAGAGCGCGACGGCCGCAGCGCTGGCCGAGCGGCTCAACAAGGACGGCATCCCGGCCTCGCACGCCTCGCCGATCATCCACGAGGGCAAGTTCAACTGGCGCGAGCACATCGGCAGGGGCGAGGGCAACGCCGCGTTCGGCGCGGGCACTAACCTCTCGACCGCGAACGGCGTGCATCGCTCCTACAAGAACATGTTCACCGCGCAGATCAAGCAGACGGCGCACGCGCCGCTCCGCGCGCGCGTCACCCAGCTCCAGAGCGCTGTGCGCGCGGCGGGGCGGGAGGCGATCTCAATCCGCGCCGACATCTCGCACACACGCGAACGGGTGCGAGCGGCGCGTTATTCTGTCCAGCGCCTCCAGCGAGAAGTCGAAGAGATGCGGGCGCTGGCCGCCGAGCGAGGCGTGCCGGTCGAAGATGTCGGCGTGTACGAGCCGAACATTTTTGACGACTTCGACGAATCTTTGATGGGCGCGCCGATCGTGCGCGGAGACGTGTCGGCCGCGGTTTGGGCCGACGCCGCGACCAGCGACGTGTTGCAACAGCGCGCGGCGGACTATGAAGCCGATCGCGCCGCGATGGAAGCGCGCCTCGAAACGCTGCCCGCCGAGCACGAAGCGGCGGTCGCGAAGGAAGCCGAACTGCGCGCGGAGCTTGAAGCCGCCGAAGCCGCACTCTCTGAGGCGCGTAACAACGCACCGGAGGTGCGCGCCCCCAGCTACCACGTCGTCATCCACGCCACGCCCGACGAAATCTTCGACTGGGATACGCCGCTTTCCGAACAACCGAAGGCCGTGCAGGAGAAACTGGCACCGCTCCTTCAGGACGTCAAAGTACGTCCGCTGTACCTGCACGAGTTTGGTCCGGGCGGCGGGGAGCTGTACGCCGCGAGCGGCATCGCCGGCGACTACGACTTCGGGCGCCGTGTGAACGGTAACTTCTCCGTCAGTTACCTCGCGCACGGCGCGCCGCACTCGGAGAAGATCGGCGAGTACGACACGCTCGAAGCCGCCGAAGCCGCCGCGAATGCGCACAACATCGCGCAGGAGCCTACCCCGCGCACGCTCGAATGGGATACGGACGACGGTACGTTGGTCGCGGTCGGTGCTGGCGATCTCGAATACCGCATCTGGGAACTCGACAGCGGCCTCTACTCGCTCGAACGCGACGGGCTCAGCACGGAGTTGGGCGGGTCGCCGCAGGAACTCCAGAAGCGCGCGCAGGAGATCGAGAGCGCGCGCGTCGACCTGACCACACGCACCGGCAGGGAGATTTACACCCACCTCGCCTCCGAACTCGGCTCCCAGCGCGCCGCGTCCGACCGCTTGCAGGAACTGGGCTTCGTCGGCCACCGCTACGCGTCCAGCGGCGGTCGCGACTATCGTTTTCCGAACTACATCATCTACAACGACGTCGAGCGCATCGAGACGCTGGACATCGAGTTCGACCTTGCCGCGCTGCGCGACGCGTCAGGTTTTGTCTCGGCGATTGATCAGGTCGTCGAGATGCGCTCGCGCCACGGCCTGCGCGCGCTGCAGAATCGTCTCGCCCAGAGCAAGCTGCCCGACTCGACCAAGGCCAAGCTGCACACCAAGATCGACGAGGCGTACGACGCGCTCCTGCGCGCTACGGGCGCCGCCGCACGCCGGGAGTATTCCGAAGCGAAGGCGCGCACTCAGACCGCGGCGCACTTCGAGGCGGTGCGGGCCGCGCTCGCGCCGGGGCCCGCCGCCGAAGCAGACCTGATGCCGGGCGCCAAGACGACCCCGCGCGAAGCACCCCGCACTGTGCGCGACGCGCTGAGTGCGGTGCGCGAGCACGCGACGCCCGCACAGCGGCGCGTCATCGACACCCTCGTGTCGTCGGGCGCGGTGGATCGTGTCGGCTTCGAGCTGACCGCGCTGCCGATGCAGGCGTCGCACAGGGTCGGCGTCGTCACCGGCGGGCACATCACCTTGCGGAGTGACACCAAGGCGGTCGACACCAACGTCAGGCTGTCCGCGTCGCGCACCGCGCGCGGCCCGTCGCTCGACATCATCCAGACCCTGATCCACGAGGCGATCCACGCCGCGACCGGGGCGGCCGAGCGCGGGTCGCCTGCGCGCCGCCGTGCGCTCGCGCAGCTGCTCCAGCACGCCCGTGAGCACGCCGACAGGCTCGGCGTCGACCCCGACTCGCTGTACGGTCTGGCCGAGACGCAGGAGTTCATCGCACAGGCGTTCTCGGACCCGGACTTCCAGAACCTGCTGCGCCAGCTGCCGGCGCGCAACACCGACCTGTTCCAGTCGCTCTGGGACGAGTTCAAGGACTTCGTCCGCGAGCTGATCGGCCTGCCGGCGAAGGACGTGAACCTGCTGGACGAGGTGTTCGCCGTCGGCCTCGACATGATGAAGGACACCGCCGAACGCCGCGAGGCCCACTACCGCGAGCTGTTCGGGCACGAAACGGTCGAGGCGTCGGCCGCCGGCGCGGCGATGGGCGGCAACCCGCCCCCGGGCGGCCCGACGGGCATGGCGGCGACGCCGGCCGGCGGCGCGCGCCCGAGCGACTACTTCGCCTTCATGTCGCCCGATAACCGCCGCTACTTCGAAGCGATGTTCCGCCGCGGCGACGTGTTCCGCCGCGTCAAGGCCGCGCTCCCCGAGGCGATGCACGACCAGCTGCATTCGGTCGACGAAGGCCCGGCGCTGCTCGTCAACACCGGCGTCGCGATGGCGATGGCCGGACAGCTCGACCTGAAGGCCGGTCCGGTTCGCGAGCTGTTCGACATCATCAGCCGCGTCGTTCAGGTGCCGACGAAGGCCGCCTACGGCCGCGCGATGATGATGGAGCTGAAGTCCCGTGGCCGGGTGACCAAGCGCGCGCTGCGCACGATGGACGCCCGCGAGATGACGCTCACCGCGCCGGCGCTGGCCGCGACGCGCTTCGTCAACGCTCGTATCGCCCCGGTCGTGCGCAGCTTCGCCACCGACATGAACCAGCGCATGCGCACCACCGGCGTGCCGGCACTGACCCAGCTCGCCACCCTGATCAGCCAGCGCACCGGCGAGTTCCGCGCCGACCGCCAGTCTGCCTACGCCGGCCGCGCGATGGCCGAGCGCAACAAGCGCCTGAACGAGTTCTACGGGATCGTCAACAAGTGGTCCGACGACAAGAAGCGGTTCGTGGGCGAGGCGCTGCGCGAAGGCTACACCGACAACCTGCAGATGGTCGTGGACGGTGAGACGGTCGACGTGACCGCCGACGTCGCGCGTGTGCGGAAGTTCTACGCCGGCATGCGCGACTACCTCGTCGAGACCGGCGTGCTCGCGGCCAACCAGAAGATCGAGGACTACTTCCCGGTCGAGATCGACCCCGAAGCCATCGTCGCCAACCGGGCCGCCTTCATCCAGCTGTTCTCGGCACCGAACATCGTCGAGGAAGCCCGCCGGCGCGACATCGAAATCCTGACCCGCATGCGCGACAACGCGCGCAGCGCCGCTCGACGCGCTGCGTTCGACAGCCGCATCAGCGAGATCACCGCGATGACGCCCGCCGAAGTCGCCGAGAGCTGGTACGCCTTCGCGTCCTCGCGCCGCGGCGCGACCACGGCGGCGGGCGTGACCTTCGCCGACGGCGACCATGACCCGCAGTTCCGGCCGCAGAACCAGCGGCTGATGGACTTCATCTACAAGGTCGGCACCGCCGAGCAGAAGGCCACCTTCGCCACGTTCCAAGATCAGGACTTCGAGCGCGTCACCGTCCGTTACGTCGCGCGCGCCACGAAGCGCGGCGAGTGGAGCCGGCTCGACCTCGGCGGCCAGATCGAACGGCTGATGGCGGCCGCCGAGGAGCAGGGCGCGACTCCGAAGCAGATCGCGATGGCCCGGGGCTTCATCGACCAGACGATGGGCACCTACGGCACCGACTGGCACCCGGCGATCGCTAGGATCGCCAACGGCTTCGGCGTCAGCCTGCCGCCGTTCGAGAAGTTCCAGTCGCTGCAGCAGGGGCTGGTGACCTACCAGAACCTCCGCCTGCTGCCGCTGGCGCTGATGTCGTCGATCATCGACCCGCTCGGTGTGTCGGTGCGTTCCGGCGGCGAGGTGGGCGCGGCCTTCAAGTCCTACCGCGACGCGGTCCGCGCGATGCGCGACGCCGGTGGCAACGACGCGCTGCGCGCGCTGGCCGAAGACATGGGCGTCATCGAGCGCCATGCGGTGAGCGAGGCGCTGATCTACATGTACGGCGCCGCCGCCGACCCGGGCACGCTCTCCACGCGTATCAACGCCGCGCTGTTCCGCTTCAACGGGCTGGAGTACGTCACCAAGTTCAGCCGCCTCGCGGCGCTGTCGCAGGGGCAGCGGTTCCTGATGAAGCACGCGGCCGGTGAGGGCGACTCGGCGCGCTACCTGCGCGAGCTGAACCTGACGCCGGCCGACGTGGTGGTCCGCAACGGCAAGCTCGTGCGCAGCCCGAAGATCGACGCGGCGCTGAGCCAGTTCGTCGACGAGTCGGTCGTGCGGCCCACGCCCCAGCAGCGCCCGGGCTGGCACAACGACCCGCACTTCCAGCTGGCCGCGCAGTACAAGGG
>CAZHZR010000201.1:0-5828 GCA_964537095.1 uncultured Roseivirgaceae bacterium | reverse complement strand
TTACGCATATTGTATAGCTATTACCTTGGTAGCTTCGGATGGTGATGGTAAAGAAATTGAAGGAAGTTATCACATGCCTCGTCCAAAATATTGAATACATTCTGGAACCCCTCGTCACCTCCGTAATACGGATCCGGAACATTTTTCACATCGCGGTCATTATAGGTGCCATCGCTTTCAAAACCCCTCATGAAAAAGAGCTTCTTTTTTTGATGCTCCAAAGTGACAAGCTGGTGAATGTTATCATAGTTTTCCCGATCCATGGCTATTATATAATCGAATGTTTCTAGGTCTTCTCGGCCAATCTGTCTAGCGCTATGCTCTATGTCGATTTCGTTGGTTTTTGCATTTTCGAAACTCCTAGGGTCAGGACCGGAACCTATATGGTAATTGGAGGTTCCGGCTGAATCTACTTCAATCATTTCCAACAAATTTCGCTGTAGAATTTTATTTTTAAGAATGGCCATTGCCAGAGGTGAGCGACAAATATTGCCCAGACAAACAAATAGGATCTTAATTTTCATTTTTTATCAAAAATTTTTTTTTGTTACAAAAGTACCAAATTACCGATAAAAGTCGGTTTTGTGCTGGTTCAAACGAATGTTGTGATTTATCGCAGCTTCAATATAAAATATGCTGGATTTATTGATTGTAAATCAAATTCTTCTTTAATTTGTATCACTAGCAGGATCAATTTTTACTCAATAGAAATAATTTCTTACATTTTTTTATGAAAGATTCTACCAACTTTTCCTTTATTATTAAAGTCCTCGCCTTGGTAATTTTATTAATTGTGGGCTATTCAAAAGATGATCTTTTCCCCTCCATTAATGGCACTGAGCCAGAATTTGAATCATTTAGCGCTGAATCAGTTTCTTCTATATCCACTGGTCCGCTCGCATCGCAGCAAGAATCGGCGAAGTTAGTTTCGCTTAAATTAAAAAAATAAAAATACAGGGGTTACTTTTTTTATACTACTTGTATAAAAGAGTACATAACACACATTTATTCATACACCTGTTTAACACTTTGTTGAAAACCTTCTTTGAAAAGAGAAGGTTTTTTTTGTCGTTAATGCTTCAAAACTTAGAAATGATAAGTTGATTCATCCGTGCCCACCGAGTCGATCCGGCCATGCGAACTGAGTCTCTGATGATTGAAGATAAGCTTTTCTAGCGGACGCTAAATCCCAGGCCGGCAGATAAGATAGGATATTTGTTAATGGTGTAATCGGCATGAAGAGTAAGGATTGCAAGCTTCAATTGAAAGCCAGCCGTCGCTCGAAGGCTTCCTTCACCAAAAGTAAAGTCAATCGGGTCTTCAAGAACTCGATTGTCTTCCAATTCGAAAACCCCGTTTACGACTATTGATGATGTTGTCTTATTATAGCCAACTCCGCCATATAAAGTAAGAACGGACATCTTTTTAGAGATTATTCCCTGTACAGACAAAGCGCCGGCATTTAATAATAGCTCTTGACTTCCGTCTCCGGTGTTAGATAAACCTTGTAGGTCATAGCTGGTGGTCATTTTAGTATAGCCCACCAAAGCAGAAAGATCGAAAGGTAAATGTTTGATTCCTGGAATCCACTGTTTTACATCATGCATCACCCCAATTCCCCACAAGCTAATTTCTCCGTCTCCAATGTCTATGGCCGGAATAAATCTGATTTTTAAATCCGTATTTTTTACGATTCCTATGCCCAGTTGAACCATAGGAACTGGTACGATATTATGGCCGATCTCTTCTTTGATTCCCAAACCTTCTATTGCATTGAAACTGGTGCCTGTTGGTTCACCATTTTCATCCAGTATCTCCAGTCGCGGACCTTCAGCGGAAGGGCCGAAAGCAGTTGGTAATTGATTGCTTTCGCCATTTGCCAGTTTAATATTACTATAGTCTTTGTCGCTGAATAAGAAGTACTGGCTCGATTTTGGCGCAAACACTGCATGTGCGGTGACCGTCAAATCAAAGCCCAGCGATTTATGCGCTTTTGCTGTGTTATACCAGCCATTGTTGAGCCCGTAGCCGAAACCTTTCATAATGGGAGCAAGATATGATTCGGTAAGTTTTGCGGCATCGTCCTTACCCGCTTCGAGGTAAATGTCTAGATTTTCCTGTGCGTGAGTAAACACCGGGCTGCAAAATAGTGCTGTTAGTATTAATATGATGATACGCATGTTCTATGGTTAAATGTCTGGACCTTCTCGGGTCCGATTTCGTAAAAAGTAAAGTCTGCAATTAAATAAAGTCTGCAATCATTTGAGGTTCAGACTAATATGTTTTATTACATGTGAAATCAATTGCCATGCTTTCAATTAAATAAAGAAAACAGGCAAATGATTTGGCGTCCTCTGTCTTCTGAGCTAACTTTGCACTCGTTCTCAACTAAGAATCGTTATTATTTAATAATAAGTCATTTTGGGGAAAGCTTCAAAAAATTATCTTCTTCTTAAGGAAAAAATTAGTCAGGCGGGTTTGAAATCCACTCAGCAACGTATAGTAATATATGATGCGGTGTTGAAGATGAAGCTACATCCGACTGCTGAGAAAATTTTCGAAAAGGTTCAAAAAGATAATCCCAGTATTTCTTTGGGGACGGTTTATAAAACGCTGGAGGCTTTGATTGCTGCCGGTTTGGTTAGTAAAGTGCATACTGACGAAGGTAACATGCGCTATGATGCCAACCTGGATTATCATAATCATATTTATTGTACGAATACAAAAGAGATATTTGATTATTATAATGAGGAATTAAACATGCTTTTGGAAAACTTTTTTAAAGAAAAAACATTAAAAAATCTAGATATCAAAGATATCCGCTTGCAAATCAATGCAGTAAAAATTGATCCTGGCGAGGATATCGACATTATTTGATTATTCAATTTTAACTAACAATAAAAACAATTCTAATATGTCTTTAGTAGGAAAAAAAGCACCATTGTTCAACGCGCCAGCCGTTATTAACGGTGAGGAGATCGTTGAAAATTTTTCATTGGATCAATATATTGGTAAAAGCGAAGTGATCTTTTTCTTTTATCCAAAAGATTTCACATTTGTTTGCCCCACCGAAATCCTTGCATTTCAAACAAAACTAGAAGAGTTCAAGAAGCGGGGCGTGGAAATTGTTGGCTGCTCATGTGACACTGAAGAGTCGCACCTTGCGTGGTTAAACCTTCCCAAAGATCAGGGTGGAATAGCTGGTGTAACTTATCCAATTGTTGCAGACAGCTCTAAAACCATTGCCAGCAATTTTGGAGTATTGGCCGGAGACTGGAACTACAATGATGACAACGAGCTTGTTTTTGAAGGAATTCCGGTTGCGTACAGAGGATCGTTTTTGATAGACAAAGAAGGAACCGTACGTCACGAAACTATCAACGACTTGCCCTTGGGAAGAAACATTGACGAGATGATCAGGTTGGTAGATGCTTTGCAGCATGTTGAGAAGTTTGGCGAAGTTTGTCCTGCCAACTGGGAAGAAGGGAAAGAAGCCATGCAGGCAACCAAAGCGGGCGTTGCAGATTATTTGTCAAAGAACTAATTAAAATTAGCAGATTAATGGCTAACCTAAGGTTATATCTATAACTTTGGTTAGCCATTTTTTTTATACATGAATTCGGGATTATTCCTTTACAGATCCGCATTAAAATTATTTTCGGTTGCAGCAAAAGCTGCGGCTGTATTTAATCCTAAAGCCAGGCTTTTTGTGGAAGGCAGAAACAGTATTTTTCCCGAGATACAAAAGGCAGTCGCAAGTGGAAGGAAACCGAGGGCATGGTTCCACTGTGCATCGCTCGGAGAATTTGAACAAGGGAGGCCTGTAATCGAAAAGTTTAAGGAGGCTTTCCCAGCATATGAAATTTTTCTCACTTTCTATTCTCCCTCAGGCTATGAAATCAGAAAAAATTATGCGCTGGCCGATTACGTATTCTATCTACCTATAGATAGCGAGTTCAATGCAAAGAAATTTATTGATCTGGTAAATCCTCAACTGGCTGTTTTTATAAAATATGAATTCTGGCATTTCTATCTTTCCGAATTAAAGCAAAGGGGCATTCCAGTCATTTCCGTGTCATCTATATTTAGACCAGGTCAATTATTTTTTAAGAGTTACGGAGGATTTTACCGACAAATGCTTGGTTTTTTTGAGCATTTTTTTGTGCAGGACGCGTCGTCAAAGCAACTTCTGCAAGACATTGGGGTAAAAAATGTGACGGTTTCGGGGGATACCAGATTTGACAGAGTATATGCTTTAGGCCAAAGCAGCAAAGATATTCCTGTTATAGACCGCTTCAAAAATGGAAAGCAGTTGATGATAATTGGTAGTAGCTGGAAAGAGGACCTGGAGGTGCTGATTCCTTTCATCAATGCTGATCAAAACGACTTTAAGTTTGTTATTGCCCCCCATGAGGTGAATGAAACCAATATTAGCGCTATTGAAAATTCGGTTAAATTGCCTGCAATCAGATATTCAAAAACCGATGACCAGGATTTATCCGGCTATCAGGTCTTAATTATTGATAACATTGGCTTGCTTTCTTCGCTTTATAAATATGGAGCGTATGCATATATCGGTGGCGCTTTTGGAAAAGGTTTGCATAATATCCTGGAAGCAGCTACGTATGGTATGCCGGTTGTTTTTGGCGATCGCAATTATTCCAAATTCAAAGAAGCAAGAGATCTGGTCGCCCAGGGAGGCGCCTTCGCCATTGGAAACACTGCGGAGCTAAACGGGGTATTTATATCTTTGGCTAATCCGGACACCCTATTAGAAGTTGGGCGGAAAAACTCAGCGTATGTGCGCCAAAATATAGGAGCAACTGATGAAATCATCAGCTATTGTAAAAAGATACTGAAAGACTAGTGCAATTCAACCGAAAACCTTGAAAGGAATAATCATCAAATCTACCGGCTCGTGGTACCAGGTGCTAGACACGGAGGCAAACAGGTACAATTGTAGGTTAAGGGGCAAATTCAAGCTCAAGGGCTTTAAAGTAACCAATCCCATAGCAGTTGGTGACCATGTGGAATTTGAAATTGAAGATGTTGCGGAAAAAACAGGCGTTATAACAGCTATTATTCAGCGGGAGAATTACATTATCAGAAAATCTCCGCACAAAACAGGCCATGGACATATCATTGCCTCCAACATCGATCAGGCTATATTAGTCGCTACCCTCATCTTCCCCAAGACCTCGCTGGGCTTTATTGACCGATTTCTCGTTTCTGCGGAAGCTTATCGCATCCCTGCCTTGATCATGTTCAATAAATCCGACCTGTATAACCAGGAGATCCTCGATTTCTATGAAGATTTGAAGGTTTTGTACGGTACCCTTGGCTATGAGACCGCCTTAATTTCAGCGACACAGGAAGAGGGTTTGTCTGTAGTACGGACTGCGATACAAGGCAAAACCAGCCTGCTCACCGGCCATTCGGGGGTAGGGAAATCCACGATACTCAATAAACTGGTTCCTGGTGGAATTCAGAAAGTGGCTGAAGTTTCTGACTTTGCGCAGAAGGGAACGCACACTACTACATTTGCAGAAATGTTTGTGGTCAAGGAAAACACCTATCTGATTGACACCCCCGGAATAAAAGAATGGGGCCTGATAGACATAGAAGAAGAGGAGTTGAGCCACTTTTTCCCGGAGTTACGTGATTTGATGGGAAAATGTAGATTTTATAATTGCACCCATACCCACGAGCCTGGTTGTGCCATTATGGAGGCATTCAACAGCGGAAAAGTAGCTGCCAGCAGGTATGAAAGTTATTTAAGCATGCTGGATGGAGATGACAACAGGCGGTGATTCAGTCTAAAAAGGAAG
>CAZHZR010000200.1:0-5829 GCA_964537095.1 uncultured Roseivirgaceae bacterium | reverse complement strand
TGCTCTATTACTTTACCATCGTCCAGCACTATAATTTTATCGGCAAGTTTTGCAGAAGATACCCTGTGGGAAATTATAATACTCGTTCTTCCTTCCATGATTTTCTTCAGGCTATTGAGAATGGCATTTTCTGTTTTTGTATCCACAGCAGACAGCGAATCGTCGAGAATTAGGATTTTTGGCTCTCTGGCAATGGCCCGGGCTATGGAAACCCGCTGTTTTTGCCCACCCGACAGGGTTATTCCTCTTTCCCCCAGCCTGGTTTCAAAACCCAGCGGAAAGTTTTTGATGTTTTCATAAAGATCTGCATCTCGCGCAGCCTTATCAATTTGCTCTTTAGTGAGCGCTATATTTCCGAAGGCGACGTTGTTTTTAATAGAGTCAGAAAAGAGAAAGACATCCTGAGGCACATAACCAATCTGGCTTCTTAAACTCGATATCTTGAAGTCTTTAATATCAATGCCATCGATTAAAATGGATCCCGAAGAGATATCGTACATCCTCGGAATAAGATTTGCTATGGTGCTTTTGCCGGATCCGGTAGTGCCAATTATAGCAATAGATTCTCCCGGTTTCACATCGAACGACACGTTTTGCAGCGCTTGAATTCCTGAATCAGGGTAAACAAAACTCACCTGGTCAAAAATGATATGGCCCTCTAATTCCTTCTCGATATCTTTTAGAGATTGAATGTCATTCTTTGTCTCCAAAAATTCATTGATTCTCCGTTGAGAAGCAGCAGCCCTTTGTACAATGCTGGTGACCCATCCTACAGAAGTTACCGGCCAGGTAAGCAAATTCACATAAATAATAAACTCTGCAATATGCCCCGCAGAGATGGCGCCTTTAAAAATTTCCAGGCCGCCAATATAAACCGTAAGAACTACGCTCAGGCCAATCAGCGCAACTATAAGAGGATAAAAGAGCGCATTTACAAAAGTTAAACGAATTGACTTGTCTTTATAATCATTGCTCTCTATCACGAATTTTCGCACTGAATCCTCCTCCCGTACAAAGGCTTTCAGTACCCGTATGCCCGAAAAAGCCTCCTGTACAAAGGTGGATAATTCCGAAAGGCTTCTTTGGATTTCAGTAGAACGCTTGTCGATGAGATTATTTACGAAATAAATGCTTATTGAAAGAAGAGGAAGCGGTATCAGGGAATACAATGTGAGCCTGGTGTTGATTGAAAACATAATCGGAATCACCATAAAAAACAATGTGAAGAGGTTTATCCCATACATAATGGCGGGGCCCAGGTACATTCTTACCCGGCTTACATCCTCTGAGATTCTTGCCATCAAATCCCCCGTATTGTTTTTTCTATAGAAGCTCAGGGGCAGCGACTGATAGTGCTGGTAGATTTCATTTTTAAGATCAAATTCAATATGGCGAGACATCGCAATAATGGTTTGCCTGACCAGGAAAAGGAATATCCCGCGAAGCAGAGCCATCAGGAGAATGATGACACCGTAGAAAAATATGCTACTGGCAAAAATATCGTAGATTATGCTTTGGTTTGAAAAGCCATTGTACAATTTATACAGGGATATATTTTCCTGGATAAGATTGAAGGCGTACCTGACTATCTGAGCTGGGAAGATGGCAAATACGTTGGAAATTATGATGAATACAGTACCCAGGATTAAAAGGTACTTGTATTTGAGAAGATATTTGTTTAAAAATTTAAGGTCTTTCACAATAGATATAAAACGGTAAGTCCTGCTCCTGGTTCGTATATATTTGCTTTATAATGAAAAATACTACCAGAAAAAAGGGTAATTTTGCGATATTTTAAACCAAAGCTATAGTATAAAAGAGAACGGCTATTTGGCAAAGATATAATAAACGATAAATTATATTAGGGATGCAGGAAATAAATGAAATGGACAGCGAAAAAGATAACTTGCTTTTTAAAGAAATTTCCAACCTGGGTCATGAGCAAGTTGTATTTTGTCATGATGAGCCTACTGGGTTAAAAGCGATCATTGCCATTCATAATACAGTATTAGGACCTGCCTTAGGAGGGACGCGGATGTGGAATTACGCTTCGGATAGAGAAGCACTTACTGATGTTTTAAGATTATCAAGAGGCATGACTTTCAAAGCTGCGATTTCCGGATTGAATCTTGGTGGTGGCAAGGCAGTCATTATTGGAGATTCAAAGAAAATCAAGACTGAAGCTTTTTTACGTAGATTTGGCCGCTTTGTAGAAAGCCTGGGTGGCAGATACATCACGGCAGAAGATGTGAATATGAAAACCCGCGACATGGAATTTATTTCGATGGAGACCAACCACGTGACCGGATTACCGGAATCTCAAGGTGGCGGTGGAGATCCTTCTCCGGTTACCGCATATGGAACCTATCTGGGAATGAAAGCGGCAGCAAAAAAGGTGTGGGGCTCTGATAGTCTGGTAGGGAAAAAGGTGGCAGTGCAGGGAGTGGGCCAGGTTGGTGGATACCTGGTAGAATTATTGAAGAAGGAAAACGCAGAAGTTTTTATTACTGATATTTCAGAGGAAAGACTTCAACAAATTGGCAGAGATTTCGGTGCGAAGGTGGTGGGGCAGGATGAGATTTATGACCAGGCAGTGGATATATACGCACCATGTGCTTTAGGGGCTACTTTGAACGATAAAACGATACCCCGGCTGAAATGTCGTGTTGTGGCCGGCGCTGCAAATAACCAGTTGAAAGATGAAGTCGTTCATGGCAAGTTGTTACTGGAAAAGGGCATTGTTTACGCTCCCGATTTCCTGATTAATGCCGGTGGTCTTATCAACGTATATGCCGAATACCTGGGAAGTTATAAAAAGGAAATAGCCTACCAGCAAGCAGAGAAAATTTACGACACCTGCCTTGACATCCTCAATAAATCCGAAGCAGAAGGTATAAGTTCGCAGGAAGCCGCCATTAAATTGTGCTTACAGCGAATAAATGACATTGGTAAGGTGAAACTTTCCTATTAACAAATTTTAACTACTCATTTAATTATTAAATACTTAATTTTGCTTATAGAGCAACTTTTAGTTCTTTCAAATGTTTATTCATGCTGAATAGGAGATCATTACGAATTAAAGCAATGCAAAGTATGTATGCTTTTAAACAAAGCAAACAATCTGATTATCACATTGCTTTAGACCTGATTAAAGAATCTTTTGCCCCTGATTTAAATTCAATGGATTTCCAGGATAAGGAGTTGCTGGAGAGTAATAAGAAACAGGCAATCAAATTATTTGACGAATATTACAATGCAGATAGAATCCTGGTGGGCCAGGATGTTCCGGATGTAGTGCAAAATACAGCTTCTGAAGCCGTTTCGTACTACAAGCAGTTGGTAAAAAAGGATTTTCAATTTTTCAGGAAACAAATGCTTTCAGAAACCGAGGAGATTTATCACCACTACCTGCGGTTTTTGATGCTCCTGTTAGAATTTGCGGAAGTTTCAAAGAACGAATACGAAAGGCAAGTTGAGAAGAAGAAAAAAGTGTTGGCAGTTGGAGAGTTGAATCTTTTTCAAAACCAGGTAATTGATCGTTTGACGAACAGCAAATCTTTACAAGTAGATGCCATTAAATTAAACATTGAATGGACGAAGGAGCGCGACACTGTCCGGCAATGGTTTAAAGAAGTAATAAAAAAGGATGAGCAATACCAGGAGTACAGTAAGATTTCTGCACCATCATTTCAGGATGATAAGCAAATTTTGCTTCATCTTGTGAAAAATATACTTTTCAAGCAGGAGACATTAGATCGCTATTGGGAAGAAATGGATATTAATTGGGTGGAAAATAAAAGTATTCTGAAAAGTATGGTTCAGAAAACTCTGAAAGCTATTACTGAAGAAGGAGCAGACGCGGAACCGAAACTTGTGGAGCTTTCAAGTAACTGGGAAGATGACAGGGAGTTTTTTGAAAAGCTTTTTTCAGAATGTATCAAGAATGATGATGAGTACCAACAGTTGATCTCCAAAAAGGCGAAAAACTGGGACGTGGAGAGAATTGCAGCCACTGATAGGGTTATTCTTGAGATGGCCATTTGTGAGATGATTAACTTTCCCAGTATTCCTGTAAAGGTGACTATAAATGAATACATCGATATTTCGAAGGTGTACAGTACTCCTAAGAGTAAGCAATTTGTAAATGGATTGTTGGATGTGCTGGCTGAGGAACTGCAAAATGAAGGAGTTATAAAGAAAAGTGGAAGAGGTTTAATAGACAACAAATAATACCGTTTTTCGTGTTTAATAAATGTCCGCGTTCATTCTGATGTTGCGGATGATATTAAAATTGAATTGGATTTTTTAGACAAACAGACAACATGAATAAGATAGTAGGTAACGTATTAATTTTTATTACCGCAGCTTCTGCTGGGGCCATGTTTGGAATTCTGTATGCACCTGACAAAGGCTCCAACACCAGAGACAGGCTTACATACCGTCTGGACAAGCTCAAGAGAAAGCTGGAAGAGTTATTGGATGAACTTGTTCAAGGCAAAGACATGTACCCCAGTGAAGCTAAGTCGGAAGGTCAGAAGGTGATCAGCGACGCCAGGCTGAAAGCAGAGAAGCTTTTAGATGATGTAGAAGAATTAATTGGCCAGATCAAAGAAAGAAAATAACTGCTTCTGTATGAAAAAAATAACGCTTATTGAGGGTGATGGAATAGGCCCGGAAATTACGAAATCGGTTAAAGATATTTTTGCAGCAGCACAGGTTCCGATTGAGTGGGAAGAGGAGAATGCCGGTCAGGTTACGTTCGAGACGGTGGGTCAGCTAATTCCTGATACCTTGGTGGCGTCTATTCAAAAAAACAAGGTTGCTTTAAAAGGACCTATCACCACACCCATGGGCAAAGGGTTTAAAAGCGTAAATGTACAGTTGCGGCAGAAATTTGACCTATATCAGAACCTTCGTCCCTGCGTCTCGCAGGAAGGTTTGCCATCAAAATTTGACAACGTAGACCTGGTTTTATTTAGAGAAAATACCGAAGGTTTATATTCCGGATTAGAATTTTATGACGAACGGCTGGGTATTTCCGATTCCATTGCCAGAGTTACCAAAGAAGGATGTATCAATATAGTGAGAGCGTCTTTTGAGTATGCACGAAAATTTAATAAAAAGAAAATTACCCTCGTTCATAAAGCCAATATTTTAAAAAGTGCGGGTAAACTATTTATCGATGCAGGCAATGAAGTGGCAAAGGACTATCCCGAAATTGTGCTTGAAGATAAGATCATCGATAATATGTGCATGCAATTGGTAATGAGACCAGAGCAATTTGAGGTGATTGTTACTACAAATTTGTTTGGTGATATTTTATCTGATCTGTGTGCCGGTTTGGTGGGAGGATTGGGTATAGTGGCAGGAGCCAATATCGGCGACGAAATTGCTATTTTCGAGGCTGTGCATGGAACCGCGCCGGATATTGCCGGTCAAGACAAAGCCAATCCAACAGCATTGCTAAAGTCTGCGATTCTGATGTTAAATCATATCGGGCTGGAGGAGTACGGTGCAACTATAGACAAAGCGCTTGTGGAAACTATTAAAAATCCGGCTTACCGAACGGGCGACCTGGGCGGAAAAGCGGGAACTAAAGAATTTACTACCTATGTGATAGAAAGCCTTAAAAAGCAAAACTTTAGGGCCTGATATGCACTAATTTAGTGGTTGAACTCGATTCAATAAAAATTATTACACTTAAAAAATTAACTATTACTTAAAAATGAAAAATTCACTAACTACACTATTATGCGCTGCTTTTGCCCTGGTATTATTTACAGGGTGCAGTCAGGATCTGGAAAAAAGAGTTTCGAACTTGGAAAGAAG
>CAZHZR010000199.1:0-5836 GCA_964537095.1 uncultured Roseivirgaceae bacterium | reverse complement strand
TTTTTCTTACGCTTATCAAGGATCTTCAAAACATCATTTTTTCAATACCAGGAATCCCTTGACGGGTTTTTCACCTTCCGATAAGACAATGGTATAAAAATAAGTCCCTTCAGGCAACTCTCCTGCTCCCAGTTGGGCCAGCCGATTGGCCTGCCCTGTGAATATCGTGCCGCTGTTATCATACCCTTTTACAGAAAATACCCTATCGCCCCACCGATTGAATATCGAAACCTCGTTTTCAGTATAGTTTTCAATTCCTCTAATAATCCAGTTATCATTGATGCCATCATTATCGGGCGAAAAGCCTTTTGGAATGAGAATATCCAGCACCTCTATGGTTACCACATCTTCGGTGCTGCAGCCATTTTCAGTGGTAAAGGTCACCGTGTAGGTAGTTGTTTCTTCTGGGCTTGCCACAGGATCAGAGATATAGGCATTATCCAATCCGGTAGCAGGCTCCCAGCTAAACGTGCCTGCAGAAGAACCCTCAGCCACTAATTGATGCCTCTCTCCCACCACTATGGAAGCATTCGTCCCTGCATCTACCTCAGGTTTAAAATTTCCTTCAACGGCTACTTCTATCTGGCAGGAATAAGCAAAGCCAGCATCGTTAGTGGCTGAAAAGGATACCATAGTAGTTTCCGTAATTATAGTTCCTGCTTGAGGACTTTGAGTAATTTCAACATCATCTATACAGTTTCCATTTATTTGAAGCAGGCCGGTAAAATCAGGAAGTATTGCCTCGCATCCAACGCCTACTTCTACTGACTGATTCCCGGGACAAACTATCTCCCAAGATTCATCCCCTTCCATATTTACTGTAAAAGTACAGCTACTACTGTTACCAGAGGCATCCTCCGCCTTCATTGAAATTACCATTCCGTTTATAAAAGGACTTCCGGCTTCAGGGGATTGAATGATGGAAGGACTGGTATCCTGGTTATCGATAGCAGAAACTAAAGCTCTGAAGTCAGGAATTGTTGTTGCTCCACAAGTTAATGTTTGGTTTTCCGGGCAATTTACAACAGGCGCTTCAGTATCAGCCACTTCTTCTATCTCCTTCTCACTCACGATAAAGGTGCAGGTATTGAAGTTTCCTGCTGCATCTTTAGCTGTCAGGGTCACCTGCATGCCGGGTGTAAAGGCGGTACCTGCCAAGGGCGATTGTGCGATTTCAATATCATCATCGCAATTGTCGGTAGCAGTAAGTTTTGCGGTGTAGTCGGGAAGCGTTTCGCCTGATTGCAGCATTTGATCGCCGGGGCAAAGGGTGATGGTGGGCGCTTCGGTATCTGCGTTTAAGCTAACGGTAAAGCTACATGTATTGCTGTTACCCGCAGCATCCGTTGCTGTCATTGTAATCGTCATTCCATCTGTCAACACAGTTCCGGCAGCCGGTATTTGGGTGATGGTTACTTCCTCCTCACGGTTATCCGTGGCAGAAACCATAGCCGTAAAATCAGGAATTTCCGCAGCATCGCAGGCCAGGGTTTGGTTTGCAGGGCAGTTAATCTCCGGTTTTTCAGTATCTGCTGTTTCGTGTACTTTAAAAGTACAGGTGCTTACATTACCCGCTGCATCTTTGGCTGTTAAGGTCACCTGCATGCCGGGTGTAAAGGCGGTGCCTGCCACGGGCAATTGGGCGATTTCAAGATCCCCATTGCAATTGTCGGTAGCAGTAAGTGCTGAGGTGTAGTCGGGAAGCGTCTCGCCTGGTTCCAAAATTTGATCGCCGGGGCAGAGGGAGATGGTGGGTGCTTCGGTATCTTCCGCCTCGTTCATAGTAGTGATGCCGGTATATGTACAGCCATTTCCATAGTCAACTTCCAGTTTGTAGTTGCCGGCAGAAATCCCTGATAAGGTAGGGCCGCTTACCAGGAGTTCATCCTCCTCGTTATACCACTTGTAAGTTCCACCAGGGATTTCTGATTCAGCCGTTAAAGCACCATCAGCGGCACCGGGGCAGGAAATTTCCTGAATAGTTAATTGAATATTCAGGTCGAACTCACCACCATCGCTAATGTCCCAGCCAAAATTGTCTATAATGGATTGCCTTGCGGCTGCGGCTTCAGACGAATATTGAGAATTTCCTGCATCGAAACTGACATTACGCTTCAAACCAAGCTGAGACCAGCCTTTCAAAAGAGCATCATAATTACACGAAGAAAGACCTGCACCAGCGAACATGCTACCCATATCAATTATATTCCTTACATCCCAGCCACTAATATTCTGGTTGAAGGATGCTGCAAATGCGAACATACGAAACGTAAGTTTTACCTGACCCACGTCCCAGGCACCAATATCCTGGTTGAAAGAAGTAGCACTGTTAAACATCCATTGCATATCCTCTACCTTACTTACATTCCAGCCACCAATATCCTGATTAAAAGCGCTTGCGCTACTAAACATCATACTCATATCTTTCACATTGCTCACATCCCAGTTGCCAATATCCTGGTTAAAGGAACTCGCGTTCTGAAACATCCTGGTCATCTCCGTTACCTGGCCCACTTCCCAACCACCAATATCATGATTGAACGAACTCGCATCACTAAACATGAAACTCATGTTGGTTACCTTGCTCACATCCCAGCCGCCAATATCCTGGTTAAAGGAACTGGCATTCTGAAACATGCTCCCCATATCTGTTATAGTGCTTACGTTCCAATGGCCAACCTCCTGATTCAAGGACTCTGCATTCATGAACATGAATTGGAAAGTGGTCACCCCTGAAAGGTCAGGGGCATCTGTAGCAGGTACAGTCAGGTTTTTACACCCGTAAAAACCTCTTTCCATGGAAGTCCAGTTGATATCCCCCCATTGCTCTACGCTAAGGATCTTTTCCTTGTCCAAACTATTATTAAAATAGATACGCGGAAAATCGCCGGATATCTCTACCTGGTATATGCCCGGCGTGGGAAAGCTAAGGGTTACATCCCCTGTTTGGTCGCTTAAGCTCCCGCTATTGGACGGGTCACTCAGTTCTTCCCAATAAATTTCATAATTGTATCCACTTCCTATTGTGGGAATCGTAATTTGATTATTCGCCGAACTTCCGGGGTTTGCCGTGCTCCAGGTGGTGATGAAAGGCGCTTGCGAGCTTACTCCTTCAGCCACGGTAAAAGAACAAGTCTCTGTATTGCCGCTGGCATCTGTAGCGGTGAGTGTCACCGTCATGCCAGCGGTAAAGACCGTACCTGCAACGGGTGTCTGGCTTATTTCCGGCGCATTATCGCAATTGTCAGAGGCTGTAGCCAATCTTGTATAATCCGGCAATGATTCCCCTAAAGCAAGGGTTTGTTCGCCTGGGCAGACTATGCTGGGATTGATGTTATCTTCCGGTGCTGTAATTGTTTTGGTTTCTGTATATATACATCCGCCACCAAAATCAACTTCCACTTTGTAGATACCAGAGGCCACGTTTTCCAGTTTGGCTTCACTACTAAGCAGATCACCTGCTCCATTATACCACTTATAGAGAGCGGAAGTGCTTGAAGTTCTGGCCGTCAACTCGCCATCGGATCGCCCGGCGCAGGAGATTTCAATAGTGATATTAATTTCAATATCCGTATTGACCTGATATCCATCGTTAATATCCCAGCCAAAATTGTCTATAATGGATTGCCTTGCGGCTGCGGTTTCGGATGAAAATTGAACGTATCCTGCACCGAACTCTACATTTTGTTGCAAAGTAAGGCTAGACCAGCCTTCGAGCAGGGCATCGTAATTACAGATAGAAAGATTTGTTCGATCAAGCATACGTGCCATATTGGTTACCTTACTCACATCCCAGTCGCCAATGTCCTGGTTAAAAGAAGTAGCCCTGCTAAACATCCCTAGCATATTCTCTACGTTGCTCACATTCCAGCTACCAATATCCTGATTAAAAGCGCTTGCATAACTAAACATGTTGTTCATATCCGTCACCTTACTCACATCCCAACCGCCAATATTCTGGTTAAAAGACTCTGCACTTGCAAACATGCTGCCCATTTTGGTTACATTACTCACATTCCAGTTACCTATATTGCCATTAAAATCTTTGCATTGGTAAAACATTTGACTCATATCTGTTACTTTCCGTACATCCCAGCCACTGATATCCTGGTTGAAGGGAGTACCAAAACCGAACATTAAATTCATATTTGTGACATTCCCGACATTCCAATTGCTGATATCCCCGTTAAACACTGCATCGGCAAACATGGCTCTCATATTTTGAACCCTGCTCACGTTCCAGGTACTGATATCAGAATTAAAAAATTTTGTTCCAAAAAATGCATATTCCATATTCGTTATATTGCTCACATCCCAGGTACTAAAGTTGCCTGTCAGAGAAGTGGCATGATTAAACATATAACTCATATCGGTTACCTCCGAAAGGTCAGGTGCATCTGTGGCAGGAACCGTGAGATTAGAACAAAAGACAAAGGCATCTTTCATTGTCTTCCACTTAATATCTCCCCATTGTTCCACAGTAAGAATTTTTTCTGAATCAACTACCGTTATTTGAGGAAAATCACCTGATATTTCCACCCGGTAAATACCTGGTTGCGGAAAAGTAAGACCAGGGGGAGCATTTTGATTTAATAATTCTCCGCTGTTTGCGGGGTTTCCCACCTCCTGCCATCGGATAGTATAGTTATATTCAGGACCATAGCCTGATGAAGACATAACAATTTGATTGTTCGCTGAACCTCCGGGGTTTTCGGTGTTCCAGGTGGTGATGAAGGGGGCCTGTGCCAATAACGAACCCGATAAGATGAGGGTAAATGCTAATGCAAATAATATTTTTGTTCTCATAATTGTAGAATAAAATTTCCTGAGATTTCTTAATTGAAGACGCGTCATTTACCCGGTGATTTTTTCAGGCAAAGGGCAGTTGCTATTTTTCTACTTTATTGCAGAAAGCGAAAATTGAGCATCAACTCGTGCTGGTTAAAGCCTATTTCCCGATTGCTTAGCGGAAATTCATAGAAGTAGGCCAGCCGGAATTTTTGGGAGATCCGTAGCCCTGTCATCAGATTTATGGCAGAAATCGAGCGCCAACCTGTGCCCACCTCTACTTTATCATTGATCGTCATAATGGCAGTGGCATTTAATTGCAGAGGGGCTCCTTTTACGTACTTCAGCAAGGTGCTCAGGTGTAAAGAAGTATGGGTTCCGGTCTTGATATAAGTCCCACCGTTTAAGTATATATGGCTGCTGAGGTTGAGCTGCTTACCTGCAAACACATTGACTAGCTGTGGGATCGACAACCCGATATAAAACGGATCATTGCTATAATAAACTCCCACACCAAAATGAGGTACATAGCGGGTAATATTTTCATGGAAATTTGGGTCATTGCCAATGCCCAGGCTGTTAAGATCTTCGTGATAACGGCTAATACCGGCACTGAGGCCCAGCGACAATACTTTAGGGACATAGCTCCAGGAAGAGTAGGAGTTTTTATTTCTTGAAATGAGCCGGAAAGCATAGCTGCCCTGAAATTGGGTAGTACTGCTAACCCCTATTTCATCCCTTGCCGCCATAAAGCCCAAACCCGTTCGGGCACTCAACGCCTGGCCATGCACAGAGAAATTCATACTCCTGGCAGCTCCTTCTATTCCCATAAATTGTCCGCCCGCCGAAATGTTAGCTTCCGCAAGGCCCTGAGACCCTGCATAGGCGGGGTTAAAGGAAAGGGTATTGTACATGTACTGGCTGAAGGAAGGTTGCTGCTGTGCCTGACAGCACAAGCTCACAAATAATAAAATAAAGAGGGCTTGTACGTGCTTATTTTTTGTTAGATAAACTTTCATGGATTCGACATTTCAACTTCAGGGTCCCG
>CAZHZR010000198.1:0-5840 GCA_964537095.1 uncultured Roseivirgaceae bacterium | reverse complement strand
TACCGTCAATGCTCCACGCAAATTCCATTTGATACCCGTCAGTAGTGCTTACTTGTAATTGAATTTCAGCCTCATTAGGGGGGAGTGCGGTTTTTGATAGTATGCTTTTCTCATTGTTCTTCACAGACCATAGAATTATTTCCCCACCGTTTATCGCAACGCCCACTGCATTCGCCTGATCACCAATGGCTGCAAGTCCAGCCTCCACGTCATCTTCTAATTGTTTCACATCCAAAGCAGTGGACGCGGTGTAGTCTACCCTCAACGTACGCTGAGCCAGAAGATTCCCCAGTCTTTCCGGTGCTGCCTTCAAAATTAATTGCCCTTCGTTTTCCGATTCCAGATCATGTGAAACACCTTGGCCCACCGGCCACTGCCAGGTGGTTGCCAATTCTGCTGCATCAAATTCTTCCTTTATTGTAAAAATATCCGGCGCATTTTCCTGATGTGGCGCTTCTGCTTCCTTGCTGGGCGCATCGGAAGCAAATTCTGGCCAGCCATCTTCTCGCCATGTAAACTTATCCAGCAATCCTTCTCTTCCAGTAAAAACCGTTCCGTCGGTACTGTAGGCATGGTAAAGAAAATAATAGTTCCCGGTGGTGTCAGTTACCACAGAACCGTGTCCTGCACACTTCCAGCTATCATTTTGTTTCATGATCGGGTTCTGATCGTATTTTTCCCAGGGGCCTTTTAAATCTTTCGCTCTTGCGACGCCCACGCCGTAGGTACATCCTGCGCCACAACAGGCATCAGCAGAATAAAAGGTATAGTAGTAGCCATTTTTTTGGAGGATATAAGCGCCTTCTACCAGTCCGCCTTCCCAGCTATCGGGGTCATTCCTGAACATTTCAAACTTCTCTCCCACAAGAGCCGTTCTTTCCTCGTTCATCTGTTGCCCCCACATTGGGGTGGGTTTGCCCACGCTGTTGCCGTCTTCCTTCCAAACCAAAAACAAATCGCCATTTTCATCCCGGATCGGAAAGCCATCAATAGAACCTACCTCCTGGCAAATCAAAGCGCCGTGATCCTTATAGGGTCCCTTAGGATCGGTAGCACTCGCCACGCCCACACACAGATTTCCCCCTTCCTGCTTTGCCGTGTAATAGATATAAAATGTGCCATTCTCATAGGCAATCTCCGGTGCCCAAAAATGCGCGTCGGCCCAATCAGGACGCTCCTCGGGAAACACATGACTTACAATTTCCCAGTCGACAAGGTTTGTAGAATGCAGAATTGGGTACAAAGGCGCCCATTCAGAAGAAGTTGCAGTGGCCCAATAGTCATTTCCTACCCGCACTACTGAAGGATCCGCGAAATCGCCTGGCATAACCGGATTTGAATAGGTCACTACATCCTGTGTGGATTCGGTGTTTTCTTCCACTTTGTTGCTTTGCTGACAGGCGGTAGCCAACATTGCACAGGCACTCATTGTAACTAAAAAACTATAAACATTCTTCATATCCTGGATTAATTTTAAAAACTGGCAAACAATGAGGTGAATGAACCTCATCTTTTCTTACTCCATTTTCACTAAAGAGGAATCATACAAGGCTTTATGTAATGATTTCAACCTGGCTGCATCCATCTTAATAACTTTTCGGTCATAGGTCATCAACCCATTTGTTTCTATTTCCACATCGGTAGTTTGCGTGTACACAGCAGCAGATAATCCTTCCGCGATGAGTCCTTCCATCCTGGAGATAAACTCACTATACTTCTGGAGAAGTTCCTCGGCACTTTTAAAACTCTGGTACCCCCAATTGTCCCTTTCCTGCCAGGTATGTCCTTCTACCGGCAGTCCCAATCCGCCGTACTCTCCTAAAACCAAAATTTGATCTCCTCCAAACAGATCGGCTCTGGGCATGGCGGGCTCCGGATAGTTGTGAAGATCAATGATATGACCTACAGGTTCGAAATTCCCACCACTGGCGCTGTTTACCAACCTGGACGGATCCATTTCCATTGTCCATTCTGTAATTTCTTTGGTCTTAAACTGACCCCAAGCCTCATTGAAAGGCACCCAAACTACAATGCTTGGAAAATTGTGGAAGTCCTTCATAATTTCTGTCCATTCTTCCCGAAATATCTCTTCTGATTCCGCAGTCCTTTCTTTCTCTGTTCCTAAACCCGCCACCCCGGGCCGCGATTCCCACCTGTTTCCCAGATCGCCACTAGGCATATCCTGCCACACCAACATTCCCAGTTTGTCTGTGTGATAGTACCACCTTGCAGGTTCTACTTTCACGTGCTTCCGAATCATGTTAAATCCCATCTCTTTGGTTTTTTCGATATCAAAAACAAGGGCTTCATCGGAAGGAGCGGTGTACAAACCATCAGGCCACCAACCCTGGTCAAGCGGGCCAAACTGAAAGACAAATTCGTTGTTCAAAAGCATCCTTTGAATACCATTTGCATCTGGTTCCATACTGATCTTGCGCATGGCAAAATAACTGTCTACTTCGTCGACTATTTTCCCGTTTCTTAAAACAGCCACCTTTAAATCGTATAGAAAAGGATTGTCCGGAGACCAAAGCTTTGCATTTTCGATCTCCAGCTTTAATTCTTTACCTGCATCCGCACTTGCTTCTGCGATTTTCCTTGTTCCTTCCCACGCTGAAACCCTGATTTTGTCATTCGCAACGGCTTTTTCAATTTCAGCGGAAACAGTAAGGGTATTGCTATCAATATCCGGAGTATGTCGCGTGGCTTTGATGTAGGTATCAGGAACAGACTCTAACCATACTGTTTGCCAAATGCCTGTAACCGGCGTATACCAAATGGACTCAGGCTTTTTTACCTGCTTTCCTCTTGCCTGGGGACCATCGTCGGTAGGATCCAATACACTGACAACTATTTCCTGATTCGCTCCTTTTTTAAGCGCAGCAGTAATGTCAAAAAAGAAAGGATCGTAGCCTCCACGGTGAGTTCCTACTTTCTTTCCATTTACAAAAACATGTGCCTCCCAATCAACTGCCCCAAAATGAAGCAGCACCTTTTGCTTCCGAACTTTTGAGGAAAGCTTTACAGTAGTCTTATACCACAAGACACTGTCTTTCCCAACACGCTTTGCAACGCCTGAAAGTCCTGATTCAATGGCGAAAGGGACCAGGATTTGCCCGTCAAATTCAGCAGGCATATTCATCTGTTCGGCCTTAGGGCGGATGGCATATTCCCAGAGACCGTTTAAATTCTGCCAGTTTTCTCTAACCATCTGTGGCCTGGGATATTCCGGTAGCACTTGCTTAGGATCAATTTTGTCTGCCCAGGTAGAAGTAATTTTGTCTCCCGCGATTTTCCATTCCTGTTGTGCGAAAGAAGTGTTGATTTGCAGTGCTACAATAACGGCTAATAAAAGGTATTTCATTTTCATACTTTTCTTTAGATTTTTGAGGTCTTTATCGGGAAAAGAGATTAAGTTCAAATAGTTATCCTTCTATGGTTTTTTTATTGTGGAACAGCTTCCACAGCCGTGATGTCTCTAATTAAAGCAACTTCCTCCTCATTATAAGGTGTACCATCTGCTCTTAACACCTCATGGAACCAAACATCAGGCTCCGAAGTATACGTTTTGTCCCAGCTATCCCAGGGATATTTGGTCTGTGTCTTACCATCTACAAATCCCCAGTTGTACATTGCTATGTTGTGCTTTTTGGCAACTGGCAGGAATGCCTGAAAAGTACTCCCATTTGGCCGGGCCATATATTCAGTACATAAGAGTGGCTTTCCATATCTTTGCAGCCATTTAATTCGCTTTTCAAATTCTTCAGGACCATCATAATTATGGAAAGAGATTACATCTGATTGTTCTATTTGCAATCTTTGAAGCGGGGTGAGGGATTCATGCGTAGACCAGTCTCCAATCCAGACACCGGAGGTTATCGGCTGGGAAGGATTTGCCATTTGCGCCCAGGTAAAAGATTTTTTCAGCAGGGGGAGCACATAATCAACCTTGTTCTTTAGCTCAACTTTACCATATGCTCTGTCATTCGTATTGTCGGGCTCATTCCAGACGTCCCATCCCAAAACTCTTTCATCTTCTGCGAAGGCTGCTACCACGCCCGTGACATACCGCGCCAGTCTCGGATGCTGCGTGGTATCCTTTAATACCTCTAGTCCTGGGCTTTGCACCCATCCTGAATTGTGGACATGCGGTTGGGGGTCACGTTGGGCACCTAATTCAGGGAAGGGATCCCAGCAAGAATCAAAGAAAACAAATAATGGTTTGATACCGTGTCGTTCAGAAATATCTAAAAATGTCTCCATTCTTTCCAGGAAACCGGTAGAGTCCTGTTGCCAAAGTAAGTCATGCAGGTAAACGCGCATCGTATTCATGCCCATGTCAGCAGCCCAACCGAGTTCCTCATTAATTGTGGCCGTATCAAAACTAGCCGCCTGCCACATTTCTAGTTGGTTGATGGAGGTGCGGGGATTGTAATTTGCACCTACTAACCACTCCTGCGCGGCATACCAGTCATTTGCCTGCTCTTTGTCCCACACCTCCCGGGGTTGTGTCCCGGATTGAATGCTCGCATTTGTCTGTTCATTTGTGGTGGAATTGGTCGTACAATTTTGAAAAAACAAAAATAAAAAGACAAAAAGGATATTATATTTTATTGAGCTCATCTGTAACTAGCTTTTATTTGATTTAGTCTATATATTCTCCTGATGGTCGCGCTATCGGTGAGTTTATCTTTACGGGCTCACCAAAGTAAGGCTCGCCTTCGTCTGTCCAGGTAAATTTCTGAATCCTCGTACTCCTATTTCCACCACAGCCCTGGCCGCTCATAGGATTTGCGTGATAAATAATCCAGTCTTCAGTCCCATCCGGTGATTTAAAAAAGCTGTTATGGCCTGGCCCGAAAGCTCCGTTCCCCGGATGCTTGGTGAGTACCGGTTCAGGATTTTTAACCCAGTCGTCGGGGTTTAATGGATCACCCTCTTCGTTGAAAGAAAGCATACCCAGCGTGTAATCGTCGGTCCAGCAACCACTTGCTGAATAAATAATAAAAACTTCACCATCCTCATTCTTGAGTATTTGCGGGCCTTCGTTTACCAGCCCGTTCATTTCCCAATCATACTCAGGCTCGGATATTAGTACTCTTTCCCCTTCTATCGTCCAGGGATTTGACATCTTTGCTATGTAAAGCTGCTGTATTCCCGGCTGATTATCGCCGCTCCAGCCTGACCAGATAAAATAGAGTTGCTCTTTAAATTCAAACACAGTACCATCAATGGCCCACTTATCGGCTGTATCTGCCACCTTGCCTTTAAATTCCCAGGTTCCGCTCGTCGGATCAGGAGAAGTGTTTTCGATAACATACATCCGGTGGTTCTTATCATCACCATCATCTGCAGCAAAGTAGAAATACCAGTTTCCTGAAATATTGTGAAGTTCGGGTGCCCAAATATTTTTCGAATAAGGGCCAGACACGGGAGGAGTCCAAATCGTTTTGGCGCTTACCCCACTTAATTCTGAAATGGCGTCGGTTGTGTATATCCCTATTCTACTGCCCATGGTATGCGTGTAATAGTAAACCTCGCCATGTTGATAAACCCAGGGGTCAGGCCCTGTGCTTCTGATGGGATTTGTAAAGGTAGAATCCGTTTCCTGTGGAAGGGGTGGCTGCGTTTGAAACGAAGCGTCATCATTGCTGCAGCTCAAAGCAAATAGCAGCCAGCAGGCAAGTACATATATCATTTTATTAGACAAAACAATTCAGGATTTAAATATTTAGCAATTCTATACTACTACAGCCCTTTGTTGAAAAGGAGTTGAACTGGATGTCAGAAGCTCAACTCCCTTTCAAAGAACTCATTTACCTCCAGGCTTCATTTTGCTG
>CAZHZR010000197.1:0-5868 GCA_964537095.1 uncultured Roseivirgaceae bacterium | reverse complement strand
GTGGGTGCTCTACCAAGATATCCAAATGGTTTATTGGGCTATTCATTTACGTGGTCTCCGGAAGGGGTTATCAACGAGTATATCAATGATGCCGAGGTCATTCATCATGGCGTGAGAAAGATGTCACCATCACTTGACGGAGTGGAATACATTAACATAGAAGGGAAAGAGTTTGAAGCGTTTACGACCTCCGGGGGACTGGGTACGATGTGTGAAACATTCGAAGGCAAAGTGGATACCTTGAACTATAAATCAATCCGTTATCCCGGTCATGGTCGCTTGATGAAATTTTTAATCCAGGAGTTGATTTTAAAAGATGATAAGGAAACACTAACCAATATCCTGGTAAATGCAAAACCACCTGTAAAAGAAGATGTAGTGTATGTATATGCTGTCGTGGAGGGCTGGAGCAAAGGAAAGATCTTGCGCAACGAGTATTACAAAGCATTTCATCCAATTGCCATTGAAGGGCAAACATGGCGGGCAATTTCCTGGACTACGGCAGCATCATTGGCGGCGGTTATTGAAATGGTGGACATGGGAAGTCTTCCCTCCAAAGGGTTTATCAAGCAGGAGGAAATCCCATTTGATGTCTTCTTAAACACCGACAACGGCCAACTATTTAACCAATCATAAATACACCAACTATGAATTTTGACTCCGATAGCGCTCTGGATACTATTCTGAAAGCACTATTTACGCCATACAAGGAACGTGTTCCTGATGTTAAAAAAATCAGTAACGCCATGATTAAACATGGCCTCATCGCTGATGAAAATGACATCGTCAATGACCATATCGCTTTTCGCACTTTGGGTGTTCCTCATTTGGGAATTGCATCTTTTGAGAAGATATTCTTGCACCACGGTTATCGAAAGAAGTCTTCTTACTTTTTTGAAAAGAAAAAATTAGATGCCTATTGGTATGAACCACCAACAGGTGATTACCCAAGAATCTTTTTAAGTGAGCTTCGGGTAAAAGATTTATCAGAAAAGACGCAACAGACGATTGCCAAATATACTGCCCCTCTTACTCAAGATCCTGTTGACCTCCTGGATTTGAACGATGCGGAAGCTGTCGGTCAGTTTTTTTACAAACCTCTTTGGGACTTGCCAACGACACAAGACTATAAAACCTTGCTGGAAGAAAGCGAATACGCTGCATGGGTCATCTACAATCGGTATTATCTTAATCACTACACCATAAGTGTACACGAGCTTCCAGCGGGATACAATACTCTGGAAGAATTTAATGACTTTTTAGAGTCGATCGGTATTGTACTCAATACTTCGGGTGGAAAGATAAAAACCAGTGGAGATGGGTTGCTAAAACAAAGCAGCTCTGTGGCGAAAATGATCGAAGCATCTTTTGCCGATGGATCGGTAGCGGAAATTCCGGGAAGCTATGTAGAATTTGCCGAAAGACTGGTACTTCCTGAATATAAAAACCTCCCCAAAGAACTCCTTACCAATGCGCATCGCAGAGATGGTTTTGAATCCGGCAACGCCGATAAAATTTTTGAGAGTACCTATTCAAAACAAACATCAAAATTAAAATAATCCTAACATGATAAAATCAACCTTAGAAAAATTGGGCCTGACCCAGGCTCATTATGGAGCATCAACCGGTTGTAATCATTTTGATTCAAAAAACTATTTGGAATCTTATTCGCCGGTCGACGGAAATTTGATTGGGACAATATGCATTACTTCTGAAGATGATTACGAAAAGATTATAAAGACTGCACAAAAAGCTTTTACTGCATGGCGAAAAGTACCCGCTCCCAAAAGGGGTGAAATCATTCGCCAGTTCGGAGAGGTGCTGCGCGAAAACAAAGAATACCTTGGCCAATTGGTTTCCTATGAGGTGGGCAAGAGTCTTCAGGAAGGCTATGGAGAGGTGCAGGAGATGATTGACGTTTGCGATCTTGCCGTCGGCCTTTCCAGACAATTATATGGCTTGACTATGCACTCAGAACGTCCCCAGCACCGCATGTATGAGCAATGGCATCCCTTAGGAATTGTGGGTATTATAACGGCTTTTAATTTTCCGGTTGCCGTTTGGGCCTGGAACGCGATGATTGCTATGGTCTGCGGTGATGTATGCGTGTGGAAACCCTCACCAAAGACGCCACTTTGTGCTGTTGCTTGTCAAAACCTCTTAAGCAAAGTGTTAAAGGAGAATGATGCTCCTGAAGGCGTCAGTTGTCTGGTTTTTGGTGATCAAACCATTGGCGATTTGATGGCGAAAGACGAAAGACTTCCTTTAATTTCTGCAACCGGAAGTACCAGGATGGGAAAAATAGTGGCAGGGAATGTTGCCAACAGACTGGGAAGATCCTTGCTTGAACTGGGTGGAAATAACGCCATTATCATTACCCAAAATTCTAATTTAGATGTAGTATTAATTGGAGCTGTATTTGGCGCTGTTGGAACATGTGGACAACGATGCACTTCTACCCGAAGACTGATCATTCATAAGTCCATCTACAAGGAGGTGAAGGAAAAATTAGTAAAAGCGTATGGACAAATCAAAATTGGCAATCCTTTGGACGAAAATAACCACATGGGGCCGCTTATTGATACCGAAGCTGTGGGCTCTTATCTTGACGCTATTGAAAAGATTAAAAGTGAAGGTGGAATTTTTGTAGTTGAAGGAGGAATCCTCCAGGGAGAAGGTTACGAAAGTGGTTGTTATGTAAAACCATGCATCGCTGAAATATCCAATGATGCCGAAATGGTGAAATCAGAAACGTTTGCCCCCATCTTGTACTTACTCCAATATGAAGATTTGGAAGAAGCAATTGCTATTCAAAACAACGTGCCACAAGGTCTTTCCTCTGCTATTATGACCAATAACCTACAAGAAGCCGAATTATTCCTATCGGCAGATGGCTCAGACTGCGGCATTGCTAATGTGAATATCGGTACTTCTGGTGCAGAAATAGGCGGTGCTTTTGGTGGTGAAAAAGAAACCGGCGGTGGCCGCGAAAGTGGTTCGGATTCATGGAAAGCCTATATGAGACGGCAGACCAATACAATTAATTACAGCACTTCAGTGCCCTTGGCGCAAGGCATTAAATTCAATCTATAAAAACAAGACCTGCTGAAAGGTTCAGCAGGTCTTGATATCTTTACACCGTTTCGTCTAGCATGGGATTGGAATCGATGTATAAAAAATCTCACCAAAATATTGCGGGATTTATAATAAAAAAATGTGGAGCTGCCTAAGCGTCTCTCCACATTTTAAGTAAAAACATCAATGATACTTATCGCCTAATCAGCATCACCTTTGTGGAAAGGTTGGCTTTGGCTGTTGAAATCCGGACGATATACAAGCCTTCACCCCATTGCGCGCTATTGTAGATGACGCCCGCTCGCAGGGATCCTGCGTCAGTGAGAACTTGTTGGATTAATTGTCCATTCTTATCATACACTCCCACCAATGCTTTGTCATTGTCATCGGCAGCCTGACTGGGGCTATTATAATAGACCTCCAGCTCATTAGGGTTGAAGAAAACCTTCAGGCCTTCCTCCCGATTAGCTCTTTCTGCGGATAGTCCTTCAATAGTCGCCGATGTTCCAGCGCTCACATTTGTAGAAGAATTGCTACCAAACACGCTAAATTCCCTAAAACTGATCCAATCGCCACTATATTGATCAGCTCCCGTTACAGTGATCCTGACATACCGGGCATCAATGCCAGTAAAATCGTCCCTTATCGGGTTGGCAGCGCTACCTCCCTGGGTATTACTGGTCTTGTCCACTATCTGAGTGTAGGAACCCCCTTCAGTGGTTTTTACATCGACAGTAAATTGGTAGGCGCGGTCCTGGTAACAAACCAGTTCGGTGGCATTGATATTGTAAACAGCCCCCAGGTCAACCTCTAACCATTGTGGGTACTTTCCTGCTACCGACCAGCGGGTAGCCTCGTCACCATCGACTGCCGATGTCCCGGGGTTGGCAGATTCAGGCTCTCCAGAAACAGTCACAGTCTTATTCAGAGCAAGGTTTTCTTCGACAGGCACTGCAACAAACTTTATTGCATCCGCACAGGCACCTTCCGAGCCGTTGGCGCTGCTGTTTAATCGCACCAGCCCTGTACTGCCAAAAGTGTAGGTACCGAGCAGGTTCCACTGTCCTCCGTTAGTAGTCTGGTCGGCAGTAACATTGGCAGTGCCGCCGTTATGGCTAATATCATAGACTGCGTCCGCCGGACGGTCAGGAACCGCAGTCCACCACGCATAAACCTGGTAAGTCCCCGCGGTCAGGTCTGTGGCCCACTCATACCAATGTCCCGTGGTATTGGGCGCATACATATAATTGCTACCATGGTAGTCGGGGTAGTGGGTGGAACTACCCCACGAACCGGACTGGGAAGTTCCGGCACCTCCATTGTCAACAATAATCTCGCCGCCAATGGCAGTGAAGCTTACCGAAATAGTATGGTTCGTCTGTACATCGGCAAAAGTGTAGCTGGAAACTGCTCCCTGACTCACACCGTCAACTGTAACATCATCAATCTCATAACCGCTGTCAGCAGTGATGGTAAAGCTTTGGTCGGTCCCCTGGGAAACCTGAACGGGACCAGCCGGGGCAATGCTGCCACCGCTCGCTGCCGCTGCCGTGATGGTATGGGTGGCGCCGCCAATGGTTACAGGGAATCCCGTACTGTTTACATTCCCATCGGCATCCACAACATATAGATAAACCTGCTGGCCTTGTGTAAAGGCACCCTGGTTTACGGTAACGGCAATCGAACCCGAGGACCAGGCGGACGGAATTTGAATTTCCCTGTGTGTACAGGCAGCCCAGGTGGAGGCATTGCCCAGTTCAACTCGAGCGAATTCGGTATCGGCATAAATGTCACCAAAATCAGCTTTTAAGTCAGGATCAAGATTTTCAGGTATACTTGGATCAAGACCAATCAGATCGATCCAATTAAGGTAATTGGAAGGAACCGTTCCCAGATCCGATACATCATGTATGAGCTTTCCATCCGTGAAAGCCTGAATTGTTTGTGCTTCATTGTCGATAAACAGTTCAACACGACTCCACTGCCCATAGGTCCCGCCCCAATTTTCCCAATCAGGAGAAGGGGATCCTTCATAGGTCATGTGATAACCCGTCCATGACATCCTTGCGTTATCCCCCCCACTATCCCATACTCTGATTAGCTTTGTAGAAGCCTTGCCTCCCGGCCCATCCACAATATCATGGCTAAAGTTCACCCACCAGGTCACATACATTTTCGGCACTTCCGGCCCGCCGGGGTCTTCACCTTTTAAGTACCCTTTAAGGTTCACCCGATAAGAAGGACGACCGGCAACCCTGGTGTCCATTGTGTTGTAGGTTACCGGATTAGCCGACGGGCTCCCCTGTCTAGGCCACGGAGCAGTTGTGTCGGATGGAGAGCCGTATGTGCCCTCTTTTGTAGGGACTGGGTCTCCATGAGAAAGTCCCGAATATGCAGAAGCAGAAAGGTCATCCCATATAAAAGGCGAAGCAACAGTTTTGATTCCGAAACTGCTTCCGTCAATAATTACACTCTGTTTGTGTTTCAGGTTGCCATTCACATTGCTGATCGTTGGTTGAGCATAAACACCGGCCACAATACACATACCGATAAAAAATAAAAGATACTGCTTTTTCATAATCTTTTGTTTTAGTTGAAAAAAATTTTATACTATTAAAAATAAGAAAAACAAACTAAAATAGCGACACATTTAGTTGTTTATCTTTTGTTCCACTTGCAATTAGGTTTCCTATCGTTTCTTTTCCTGAAAACGAAGGGGAGCAATCTCTTTTGGGCTTTTAGAACTTTGCTAAAATCTTGAGGGATTAAAGAAGGAGGTGTTACTTTTCGATC
>CAZHZR010000196.1:0-5915 GCA_964537095.1 uncultured Roseivirgaceae bacterium | reverse complement strand
GGTTCTATTTTCTACGGTTCCGTCCGGCTCAATCATCAATGAATATTTTCCATTATTTTTTTCAACAGAATCCATCTGGAATCTGAAACCAGGGCTCTCATTCCAAATATGCCAGAAAGACGGAAAGTGGCGATCAGGATTAAGTCTTTCGAAGTCAAGATTATAATTTGAACGACTACTTTCCTGGCAAAAGGAAAATTGATAGACTAAAAGAAGAAGTAAGGTTGCTTTAAATTTTCCCATATAACAAAACTTTGACTAAAGGTAGTCTCAGTAAAAAACAAAAATATTTAACAGATGCTAAAATTTGTCCCGATGGAATTCCTATCCTGGTATTTCCTTACCTATATGGAACAAGGCATCTCCGGCATTCACCACAGGCATGTTGTTGATACCAATTACAAAGCCATTGATGGGACTTTTCACAGGCACCCTCAGATTTCCATAGGGGTCGGTAAGTACAGCTATCATCTGATTTTTCTTAACCTCATCACCATATTCTACCTTCGCGTTGAATATACCCGACATTTTTGCCCTGGTCCAGGATCTTTCTCTTAATATGGTCGACTTGTATTTCCTGAGATAACTTTTCTTGATTTTCAAATGATTCATCAGGCGAATTACACCATTCATGCCCTCCTGAATTGCAAGATGATCAATCCTGAGCGACTCACCGCCTTCGTACACCAATATAGATTTACCGATTTGCGCCGCAGCCTTTCTAAAAGATTTATCTATGAGGTTGGAATTGATAATATAAGGCGCCCCAAAAGCTTTTGCCAGTTCCAGGTTTTTTTCATTGCTTATTAAAGCCCTTATTTGTGGATAATTGGCTATCCTGGAGCCTCCGGTGTGGAAATCTACACCATAGTCTATATTCGGAAGGATTTCAGCCATAATAATATGGGCAATTTGCTTGGCCAAAGAGCCGTCATTTCCTCCGGGAAAACACCTGTTCAGATCTTTTCCATCCGGTAGGTTGCGGGAGTTATTGATAAAACCATACACGTTCACCAGTGGAATCGCGATGACTGTACCCCTATCCGGGGTAATCATTTTTCTGGTAATCAATTTCCTGACTATCTCAATGCCATTAATTTCATCACCGTGAATGCCTGCCGTTAGTAACAAAGAAGGCCCTTCGAGCTTCGAACGAAAAACAAAAACCGGAAGGTCAATCCATGTATGGGAAGGTAGGCGGGCAATGCGGATATCTATCTGCACCTCTTCGCCAGGCGCCACACGTTGCTTATTTATAACAATGTCTCTCAATGCTTATCTGAAAATCTAATGTTGCGAAAACTGATCGGGGCTTAATATAAATATAAATGCAGGAAATCAGTCGGAAAAGTGATATTTTCAGATAAATTTCTTTTGAATCGCATCTTTCACCACTTTTTATAGCAGAAATTCTTCGGGGCAAGTTCTCTATCCCTCTCCTTAAGAAAGATAAATTTCCTTCACTTAATGACATTGGAGTTTCGGGAACGTATTAGCAAAATTTCCCCCTAAAAATAAACAATGTGTCATTTAAATTCTTAATAGGTGAACAGGATATTATTCGGAATACCTGCTGATTTCTTCTATAAAAATCAGAAAAGGTATACGTAAAAATATTTCCATTATTGAACATTTTTTAATTCAAATTTACCTCTATATTCGCTTTTCATGGATGCGAGGATCAGCGGTTATCCACGGGGAATAAATTACTTAAATAAGTTTTTCAGATAAATTGTACAGGATAGGCGCCTTTGGAATCACAAATAGAACTTGATATTTTAAGTCAGCCCGATGACACCACATGCGGCCCCACATGTTTGCATGCTTTGTATAAGTATTACAAAGACGATATATCTTTAATACAGGTCATCGATGAGGTACTCACGCTGAAAGGCGGTGGAACTTTCGCTTCAGCGCTAGCTTGTCATGCCTTACAAAGGGGTTATACGGCCACAATTTATACTTACAATCTGAATCTATTCGACCCAACATGGTTTATTGGAGAGGTGGACATAGCAGCAAAACTGAAAGCGCAGTTGCAGTTTAAAAACGACGCAAAATTTACAGTCGCATCTCTGGAGCATATTCGGTTTCTGGAGCTGGGCGGAACACTGAAATTTCAGGACCTGAAACCCAGCCTGATCAGAAAATATTTAAAGAAATCTATTCCGGTACTTTGTGGATTAAGCTCCACCTATCTCTACGGACATGCCAGGGAATATGGCCCAAACGATGACCATGATGACTTAAGGGGACTACCGGCGGGGCATTTTGTGATCGTGAGCGGCTATAACAACGAAAATAACCAGGTAATTATCAATGACCCATTGATGGACAATCCTTATTCCCGACAGCAGAAATATAGTGTTAAAATAGAGAAGCTTATCTGTTCGATTTTACTGGGAGTTTTAACATATGACGCAAAGATCTTAATAATAGAACCAAAAAATAAAAGATAATTAATGTCAATAATAATTGTGGTCAGCAACACCAATGACTGGAAATTTAATATTCCGGGAGTTGAAGTCATATCTAATAAGATGTATCTGACGAACTCGGACTATGTCAAAATAAAAAATGCCCGGGTATTTAACCTTTGCCGAAGTTACAGGTATCAGAGCAATGGTTATTATGTTTCGCTGCTTGCAGCCGCCCGTGGCCATAGGGCCATTCCAAGTATTGCCACTATTCAAGACATGAAATCGCAGGCGGTGGTTAAAATATCATCAGAAGAGCTGGATGATTTAATTCAGAAAAGCCTCGCCAATATTTCCTCGCCAACTTACACCTTAAGTATCTATTTTGGCAAGAATCTTTCGGCAAAATATAACAAGCTGAGTATTCAGCTTTTCAACCTTTTTCAGGCGCCTCTGCTAAGGGCGCATTTTGTGAACAATAACAACAGGTGGCAATTGCAAAGCATCGGCCCAATTTCTGCCAGTGAAATTCCGGAAACGCATAAATCATTTGTGGAGGAATTTGCGACGGCGTATTTTGGCAACAAACGGTTTAGCGTACCCAAAAGGAATGTTTCTGGCTATGACCTGGCTATTTTAACTGATCCATCGGATCCTGTTCCTCCATCCAGCGAAAAAACACTTCAAAAATTTATAAAGGGAGCAGAACATGTTGGTTTAAACGCTTATTTAATCACCAAAGATGACTACAGCCAACTGGCGGAATATGATGGCCTTTTTATCAGAGAAACGACCTCAGTTAACCACCATACATTTCGCTTTGCCCAGCGGGCTCAGGCTGAAGGGCTCGCGGTTATTGATGATCCCGAGTCGATCATCAGATGCACCAACAAGGTTTATCTGGCAGAATTGCTAAAGAATAATGACATCCTCGCGCCTAAAAGCATGATTCTGCAGAAAGATAACATTGCACAGGTGAAAAAGGAAATGGGCTATCCCTGCATATTAAAACAGCCGGATAGTTCCTTTTCTATTGGTGTGGTAAAGGCCGACGATGAAAAAGAGTTTGACCGGGAAGTAAGCAAGTTGCTTGAAAAATCGGACCTGATAGTTGTACAGGAATTTTTGCCCACAGAATATGATTGGCGGGTAGGTATTTTTGACAATGAACCTCTATATGTGTGCAAGTATTATATGGCCAAAAAACACTGGCAGATTATGGACTGGGAAAACAAAGGAAACGTACGCTTTGGAAAGTTTGAAACCCTGCCCGTTGAACTTGCTCCTCCTCAACTGATAAGAACTGCACTACAAAGCACGGCCTTGATCGGCAACGGACTGTATGGGGTGGATATCAAGCAGATAGACAAGAAGTTTTATGTGATCGAAGTAAATGACAATCCGAGCATTGATACCGGCGTGGAAGATGCAGTGGTGAAGGATAAACTGTATACCCGCATCATGGAGATTTTCCTTCGAAAAATTCAAAATATAAAACTTAAAAAGAACAGATAGCTATGGCTTTACATTTGTTTGAGGGCTTTGGTGTGGAACTGGAATACATGATTGTAGCAAAAGATACCTTAAAGGTGCTTCCTATAACTGACCAAATCTTAAAAGCTTTTTCAGGAACATTTACTGATGAAATTGAAAATGGGGCCATCAGCTGGTCGAACGAACTGGCATTGCATGTAATAGAACTCAAAACCAATGGACCGGCCGAAAGTCTGAACAACCTGTCAAAGCAATTTGCGGAAAATGTCAATCAGATTAATGATTTGCTGAAACCCCACGGAGGTGTATTGATGCCGACTGCCATGCATCCTTTTATGGATCCATACAGCGAAATGCAACTCTGGCCCCACGAAAGAAACGAGATTTACGAAAAGTACAATTCCATTTTTGATTGCAAAGGGCATGGTTGGGCTAACTTACAAAGTGTTCACCTGAATTTACCGTTTCAGGGCGACGAAGAGTTTGCCCGGCTACACGCTGCCATACGTCTGGTTCTTCCCATATTACCAGCGCTGGCTGCAAGTTCGCCCATTAAGGATGGGAAGTTTACAGGGTTGAAAGATACGCGATTGGATGTGTATCAATCTAACCAGAAAAAGATTCCATCCATCGCCGGAAAAGTAATTCCAGAACGGGTATTTACAAAAGAGGCTTATGAGAGAACCATCCTGCAAAAGAATTATACAGACATTGCTCCATTTGATCCGGAGGGAATTCTACAGGACGAATGGCTTAATTCACGCGGTGCCATTGCCAGGTTTCAGCGAAACGCCATAGAAATACGTGTTTTGGACATACAGGAATGTCCTGCTGCAGATCTCGCCATTCTGAAGCTTGTAGTTGCTACCATCCGGAATCTGACTGATGAGAAGTTCAGCACCCTGGAAACGCAAAAAGAATGGGAAATTGAACCGCTGTTCCAAATACTGAAGGATTGCATTGCCAATGCAGAAAATGCAGTCATTGATAATATGGATTATCTGAAAATATTTGGCTACGAAGGGAAGGCATTGCGTGCCGGAGAACTATGGCAATATTTGCGCACACAGGCGAGTGATCTGAATTCAGAAGAGCATAAGATTCTGGAGACAATTGGCAAAGAGGGCAGCCTGGCTAGCCGGATAGTGCGCAAGTTGGAAGAAAGAACAGACCACGCAAGACTCATTGCTGTTTACAAAGAACTCAGCGAATGCCTGCAAGCAAACCGCCTGTTTCTATAGTTTTGAGAACAATTCTATTTTCTTGTGAGCATGGTGGTAATGAAATTCCCCATGTTTACTTGCCCTATTTTGAAGGGCAGGAAAAGTTGCTGGCCTCCCACAGAGGCTGGGATATTGGTGCATTGGAAGTTGCAAACGACCTTAGCAGCTCTTTATCTTCAACCCTTCATTTCGCTACCACGTCCAGGTTGTTGATTGAGCTAAACAGGTCTCTTCATCATCCGAATCTGTTTTCTGCTATATCAAAACTGCTTCCAAAACAAGAAAAAGAGAAAATCATAGAAGGCTATTACCAACCTTACCGGAATGCGTTTGTCGAACAAGTTGAAAAAGAATTATCGGAAAGTAAGCAGGTAATTCACATTTCAGTGCACAGCTTCACGCCAGTTTTGGACGAGGAAGTAAGAAACGCCGACATAGGATTGTTATACGACCCCTCAATTCCGGAAGAAAAGAAATTCTGTAAGGAATGGAAGCAGGAACTTCAGAAATTCAGCAGCTTCAGGATCCGTTACAACTATCCCTACAAAGGGACAGCAGACGGATTCACCACATATTTGCGTAAAAAGTTCCCTGAGAATTATATCGGGATAGAACTGGAACTGAATCAGGCTCTATTGACGAATGAAAGCACAAAAAAGCAGTTGACCAACGATTTGATCAAGTCCCTGGATTGCTTTAAAGACTAAAACATTGTCGGCTTCATTGGAACTTAGAAGTAGTTAAACCAATATCCCTAAAATCGATTATTTACTAAGGGTCA
>CAZHZR010000195.1:3368-5930 GCA_964537095.1 uncultured Roseivirgaceae bacterium | reverse complement strand
TGTGAATAATGATCGTTTTCGCCAGGAGCGTTTCTATCATAGTAATCCGCCCTGCCAGAATGTAGGTCCATCCCAATATCCCTGTAATTTTCATCCACTTCAATGTCATCAAAACTATTGGGGAAATAATTGGGCTTTCTGCCACTATTGCCATCTACACGCATCTGCCCGTCGCGCTGGTAATTATTGTTTGCAAACGGACAACGGTTTACCGGGATCTGCTCATAGTTGGCACCCAATCTATAACGCTGTGCATCCGGATAGGATAATAACCTGCCCTGCAACATCTTATCAGGCGAATAACCCAGTCCGTCCACAATATGTGCCGGCGCAAAAGCAGCCTGTTCTACATCCTGGAAGTAGTTGTCAGGGTTTTCATTCAGCTCCATTACGCCTACGTCGATTAAAGGATAGTCTTTATGCGGCCATACTTTAGTCAAATCAAATGGATTGATATGGTATGTTTGCGCCTCTTTTTCCGACATTACTTGTATTTTGAGGTGCCATTTTGGGAAATCTCCGTTTTCGATAGATTCTACAAGGTCTCTCTGAGCAAAATCCATGTCCTGTGCCCGCATCTGATCGGCTTCAGGACCGGTAAAATTCTTGATTCCCTGTGCTGTTTTGAAATGGTATTTAACATAATACCGCTCATTCGCACTATTGATCATCGAAAGCGTATGGCTTCCAAATCCATGCATGTGGCGGTAACTATAAGGGGTTCCCCTATCGGTCATTACAAACAGCACCTGATGTAGCGATTCGGGGTTTAGCGACCAGAAATCCCACATCGCTGTTGGCGATTTTAAATTGGTGTACGGATCTCTTTTTTGGGTGTGAATAAAATCAGGAAACTTTTTAGGGTCTTTTATGAAAAAGATCGGTGTGTTATTTCCTACCAGGTCAAAATTGCCGTCTTCGGTGTAAAATTTTACTGCAAATCCACGAGGATCTCTTTCAGTATCCGCACTCCCTTTCTCTCCCCCTACTGTAGAAAACCGGATAAACATACGCGTTTGCTTGCCAATTTCTGAAAAGAGTTTTGCCCGGGTATATTTGCTGATATCATGAGTTACGGTAAAGGTTCCGAAAGCACCTGAGCCTTTGGCATGAACGATACGCTCGGGAATACGCTCTCTGTTGAAATGTGCTAATTTTTCATGTAGGATGTAGTCCTGTAGTAACAATGGCCCACGGGGACCGGCAGACATGGTGTCTTCATGTTCTACATAAATTCTTCCTGAAGCTGTTGTTAGTTTTTTGTGTGTTGACATATTTTGATTGATTTACATTTATTGCGAATTCACTTCTTTACTGTGTGGAGCCGCTTAATCATAGCTCAATATTACAGCTTTACCCATTATCGAAAAAATTGATAATTTCTATCATAGAATAGTTTAAATCTATATACTTGTTATATTTTGAATAGAAGCTTGATTTTTCTATTATTAGTAAATTTTTTATGAATCAAATTTTCTGCTTCTCACGATCAGAAAAAAATATATCAAGCGACAAACATTATGAAAAAAGGACAAGCTGGCCACTCAAGACGGAGCTCCATCAAAAAGATCGGAGGTACAGTAGCCTTAAGTTTATTAGGAACCTCAATCGCGCAACGCATGCAAGCAGCAGAATCTATGCTACCGGAAACATTAAAAGGTAAAATCAATCACTCCGTTTGCAGATGGTGTTACAATGACATCCCCTTTTCCGACTTGTGCAAGGCAGCGAAAGAGATTGGCATTGCTTCTATTGAACTCGTTGGACCGGATGAATGGCCTGTTTTGAAGGAGTTTGGTCTTACATGCGCCCTGCCCTGGGGCGCAGGCATGGGCATAGAAAAAGGATTTAACAACCCTGACCTGCATGAAGAACTCATCAAAAGCTACGAAGAAGTCATTCCAAAAGTCGCTGCCGCAGGCTACAAACAAATCATTTGTTTTTCTGGAAACCGAAATGGACTAGATGACCAGAAAGGCATTGAAAACTGTGCAATCGGTTTAAAAAAGCTCATGGCTACTGCTGAGAAGCACAATGTAACGATGGTAATGGAATTGCTCAACAGCAAGGTTGACCATCCTGACTACCAATGCGACCATACAGAATGGGGCGTTGCCCTTTGCAACGCAATAGGTTCCGAAAAATTCAAGCTGTTGTATGATATTTACCACATGCAGATAATGGAAGGTGATGTGATTGCCACCATAAAAAAACACCATCCTTACATTTCTCATTATCATACCGCAGGAGTTCCAGGTCGCCACGAGATTGATGAAAGCCAGGAGTTGAATTATCCTGCAATTATGAGAGCCATTATTGAAACAGGCTTCCAGGGATATGTAGCGCAGGAATTTGTTCCCAAAAAAGCAGATAAGCTGGCTTCATTAAAAGAAGGTATTCGAATTTGTGATGTATAGAAGTTAGCTTCGCGCCCATGACGCAGAGGAAATAGCCACTAAGGCACTAAGACACAAAGAAGTGGAAATCGCCTTAGCGAATAGGTCTTGATGGGAAAAGCTTTAAGTGCAAATATTCTCCGTGGACTGTGGCTCACAGGCCACC
>CAZHZR010000195.1:0-3268 GCA_964537095.1 uncultured Roseivirgaceae bacterium | reverse complement strand
GAAATAGCCACTAAGGCACTAAGACACAAAGAAGTGGAAATCGCCTTAGCAAGTAGCGTCTTGGTGGCAAAGCTTTAAGTGCTCGTCAGTGACCTGTGAGTCAAAAATTAATAAAGGAACGATGGAGAGTCCATGATAGGCTTTGGATTCGGCTAAAGCAAAATCTACGTGGGCAGGCAGGCTATGTCCATTCGACTTTAGTAGAATATTATTCCTGTGCGCCCTCATGATTAGTTGTTGCGCCCAAAAGGCTGAGGAAATAGCCACAGAGGTACTCAATAAAAAAGCCGAAGATTTTGCGTCTTCGGCTTTTTTTTAAGTTCCAATTCCTAGGATCTATTCAACACCAGTTAAGGCCTGAAGCTTTTGAGAGGTTTCTACCACCTTGTCGTTCATTTTTAATTGCGAGTAAACTGTCTGCAACGTCTGTAGAACGGTCTCATCTTCTGGTTTTAATTCGTGTGACTTCTCCAAATAAGGCAACGCCTTTTTGAACTCAACTGCTGCTTTTTCTTCAATGGCTTTTCCTTGTTTCTGATAGGTTTTCAGATCCATGTCATTGGCCTCTTTAATCATTTCAGCAGCCGTGTTATAATGGATTACTGCTATGTTAAAATTGGCTTCAAAGTATGCAGGATCGATCTCTACAGCTTTTTGATATTGCTCTATTGCTTTTTCTTTCTCTCCCACTTCATCATTTAAAAATGCGAGGTTGTAGTATAAGTTGGCATTATTCGGCTCGGCTTCTATGGCAGCTTGTAACTTTTGTCTTGCTTCATCAGCACGGTCAGCTGCAATAAGGAGGTTGATTTCATCTTTCATCAAATTGGCATCGTCAGGAAAAAGCTTTCTTGCCCTTTGCACAACTTCGAGGGCTTTGGCATCATCTTTATTGATTGCTCTTTCCACATAGATAGCGCTATTGTAGACGTCTATTTTGTCGTAACCAAGATCCATCAGCTTATAATAACTGGCCACAGCTTCGTCCCACATTTCCGCTTGCTGTGCGGCAATGCCGCCATACAAAAATGCAGTGGTATCCTGAGGCTTCAGTTCACTGGCGACTTTGAAATCAGCGGCGGCTTTGGCAAAATCCTCATTTTGATATGCTTCAGCACCCTTGTTTATAAATTGTCCCCAAATAGCCTCTACCCGCTGCTCGGCAAATACGGCATAGGTCCCATTGGCTTTATCTGCAGCCGACGCTTTGTCAAAGGCTTCAATTGCGTTTTTGATCTGACCTGCATCTTTTACATTGCCTTCCGCATCAAAAATCATCGCTTCATGAATGGTTCCTTTGGTAAACCAGGTTTTAGGATCGTCTTTCGTTTTATCATGGTTGGTGGCTTCCACTATCAGTTGCATCGCTCCTTCCAGATCGCCCTTGTCTCTTGCTGCTTCTGCTTTGCGAATGTTAGAGCTCTGGCCAAACGCCATGTCGGTAGCAAAACAGAACACAAAAATAAGTACTAACTTTTGCATGGTTTTCATATAAAGAATTTGTGTTTAAGGATTTGAAAAATTTAAAGCCGCAAGAGGTTCATGCTTCCGTTGGCTTTAAAATTTCCCAAATTTGGTTGTTCTGATTAGAAATAAAAATTTAGTTTAGTTAATTTGTTTCCTCTTCATCAAGATCCTCATCATCCGGATCATCGTTGTCATCGATATCATCATCATCTTCTTCTTCTTTTCCTTCTATCTCCTCGATGGCTGCTTCTACCTCACTGATATCCGTAGATTCATCAATAATTACTCCCTCCACCACCGGAGTTTTAGGTTTAATTCCATCTCCCTGAACAATTTCCGTGCCATCCTCAAGCTCGATTTCATCACCATCAATCACATCATCTTCGATTTTTTCGATTCTTTCAACAGATGAAATCGAGTCCGTTTCGTTCAAGCGGATGAGCCTCACGCCTTGTGTCGCCCTGCCCATCACCCGAAGGTCTGTCACCGCCATTCTGATAATTATTCCCGATTTATTAATGATCATCAAATCATCAGAATCAGTAACCTCTTTGATCGCAATCAATGTACCGGTTTTTTCTGTGACAGACATGGCCTTTACGCCCTTCCCTCCTCTTTTGGTGATCCTGTACTCCTCAATGGATGATCGTTTTCCATAGCCTTTCTCTGAAACTACCAACAGGTGAGAATCTTCCCTGGCAACGCAAACCATCCCTATTACTGCATCCTCTTCGTCCTTCAAGCGAACCCCTCTTACTCCGGCAGCAGTTCTTCCCATCGGCCTTACGTCAGATTCATGGAAATGAACCGCGCGTCCAGATTTTGTAGCAATAATGATATGATTATCGCCATTGGTAAGGTTTACGTTTAGCAATCTGTCCCCTTCATTAATAGTGATCGCGTTGATACCATTTAATCTCGGTCTGGAATAGGCTTCCAGTGTAGTCTTTTTAATTGTACCCTTTTTGGTACACATTACCAGGTAATTGTTGTTGATATAGTCCTGATCTTCAAGACTGTGCACATTAATCACCGCTCTTACAGAATCTTCTGCTTCTATGTTGATCAAATTCTGAATGGCCCTACCTTTTGAAGTCTTGCTGCTCTCGGGGATTGCGTAGACTTTCTTCCAGAAAACTTTTCCGAACTCGGTAAAGATCAATAGATAGTTATGGGCCTGTGCAACAAATAAATGCTCTGTAAAGTCATCATCTTTTGTTGAAACCCCACGCGATCCAACTCCTCCTCTAGCCTGCAGCTTATATTCTACCAAAGGTGTTCTTTTGATATAACCCTGATGCGAGATCGTGATTACCATCTCTTCATTGGGGATCATATCTTCAATGGTAATATCATCTGCGCTATGCTCAATCGTTGTTCTTCTTTCGTCACCGTAACGATCCTTCAATTGAAGCAACTCGTCCTTAATGATTTCCATTCTTCTGGGTTCGTTCGCAAGAATGTCTTTATAATCTTCAATCAGACGCTTTACCTCTTCATACTCACTGACAATTTTGTCACGCTCCATTCCTGTGAGCCTTTGCAGACGCATTTCCAGAATAGCTCGTGCCTGAATTTCGCTCAACTCAAAACGTTCCATCAAACCATTCCTGGCTACCTCAGGATCTCGTGAAGATCTAATCAGGTTAATTACTTCATCGAGGTTGTCTAATGCGATGAGGTACCCTTCCAGAATGTGTGCTCTTTTTTCGGCCTCCCGAAGATCATATTCTGTTCTTCTGATTACAACCTCATGCCTGTGCTCTACATAATATTTAATCAGATCTTTTAGGTTGAGTGT
>CAZHZR010000194.1:3870-5974 GCA_964537095.1 uncultured Roseivirgaceae bacterium | reverse complement strand
GCATATAAAGCGGCTTTTTGATCTAATAGCTGCATACAACGGATGTTTACAAAAATATTTGTTGCTCCTTCTACGTTTACGGGGCCTAAATAGCCGCTAAAGAGTTGACGATCCAGCTTTTCATTTTCTTCTAAAAAATCGAAAGAAGCCTCACGCGGCATTCCTGAAACCGCTGAAGTGGGGTGAAGCAGGTCAAGCATGACGGTGGGCAACTCGGGAAAGTTTACCTCTTTGGTATTTACAGAATATTCTGACTTGAGGTGCATTAAATTACCTGCGAGCACAGTTTTTGGCCCCCGTTCTTCATATTCCCGTAATCTGATCTTTTTAAAGCAGCTAATGATATAACGACTCACAAGCGATTGTTCTTCAATTTCCTTTTGTGTCCACGATGCCTGGGCAACTATATCGGCTGCGCAGGATTGGTTGTCGGGCAGTTTTTGTGTAGCGGCAAGTGCCACCGTCCTAAATATCCCCTTCGCATCCATGCTCACCAGCACTTCAGGAGATGCGCCAACCCAGGTGCCAAGTGTTGGGGTGCCTATCAACGACACCATGGCGTTAGGATATGCCTGAACCAGTTGATCAAAACAGTTGATGACATCGAAATTGGCATCAAGATCAACCACCTTTACCTTAGAAGGTACCAGCTTTTCAAATTTTCCCTGCTTAACGTGCTGTATAGCCAGAGAAACCAAAGCAGTAAAATCTGCTTTACTTGTTGAAGCAAAATCAGCCCTGGAGGGATAATATGTTGGAAGGTCTTTTTCAAACTTAAGGTGGTCTTCTGCAGAAGCTTCGAATTCTTTAACCTTCGCAATAACGCCCTCACTCTGATGGCATAATGAAATTCCTTTTTTTTCTATTTTATAATGCAGGTCGGCTTTGATGAAGTGGGTTTCGTCATTGTTTTTGTTTAGAAAGTGACTTACCAGAAAACCAGGTGGCAGCTCATTCAATTCAGGCTTTAGAGTTTTTTCCTCTCTCGAAAGATCTACAAGAAAATGTATAGTTTGCTCATTTGGGTGTTTCCATATTGCATATGAAAATTGATTATGCACGGCAACCTGTAGAAAATACTTTAGCGCCTCTTTAGAATCTAAACGTCGTATTTTATTTAGTTGAATATTATCCATTGTTATCCTTAACGTACCAAAACCGCCATGGTTAGCCGGCTTACGCAAACAAGTTGTTTCTCCTGATCATGGATTAAGATTTCCCATACGTGCGTGGTTTTTCCTATATGAACCGGTTTGGCTGTACCGGTGACATACCCACTCCTGGCACTTCGTATGTGATTTGCATTGATATCCAAACCCACACAATAATATTTTGAGGTGTCAATCACACAATTTGCAGCTACGCTGCCCAAGGTCTCGGCCAGCACTACTGAAGCACCTCCATGCAGAAGTCCATGCGGTTGCTTTGTCCGGTGGTCCACAGGCATCGTAGCCGTAACGTAATCGGGACCGAGCGCTGTAAAAACAATCCCCAGATGTTCGATCATAGAACCCTGTCCCATGGCCGTCAGACTTTCGAGTGTAACTTCTTTGTTTATCATACAAATAGTTTATTCAAAATTATAGATATATTTTTTGATGGAGGGTAAATTATGTGCAAAATTATTTTCCATTGATTAAAGGCTGCTAATTTCGATGGGTGTCGTAACTTTGATTATTATCACAAACTAAGCTTATCCATTGAAAAACAAACATATTTACCTTATCCGGCACGGACAGACCGATTATAATTTACAAGGAATAGTACAGGGAAGTGGTGTTGATACGTCCTTAAACGACACTGGACGCCTCCAGGCAAAGGCTTTTTATGAGGCTTACCGACATGTCCCCTTTGATAAGATTTATGCTTCATCCCTGAGAAGGACTGTCGAAACGATAGATCCTTTTATTAAAGATGGCATTCCGTTTGAACAGTTGCCCGGCCTGAACGAATTTAGTTGGGGCTGCAAAGAGGGCGCCCCACTGACGGACGACAATCATCGATATTACTTAGAGGTGACTACAGATTGGCAAAAAGGAATTTACGAAACCTGTATAGAAGGCGGCGATAATCCGTTGCAGGTGAAAGCCCGACAGGAATTAGC
>CAZHZR010000194.1:0-3770 GCA_964537095.1 uncultured Roseivirgaceae bacterium | reverse complement strand
CTCCTTCTAATGTACTGAGCTTAGACCCGGAACATAGTTCCAAGCGAGTGGATAAGTAGGGATTTATTTAAAAACCTGTTCGGAATAACGATCGATCTGAAATTTTTGCGTGAAGCGGCCTTTGGTCCGCGTTTCATTTGTCGTACTGAAACTTTGCATTGATAGACCGAGGATATTACCTGAAAAAATGCGGAGATAATCTTCAGCGGATCTTCTGGATGCACTAATTGATCTTTTGCAAAGCTGCTTTTGCTTTGTGGTCGATGCTATTTTTATATTCGTAATCTCTGTAGGAAAGTGCTTTTTCAAAATAGAATTTTGCAGTCGCCTTTTGCCCTTTATCCGCATATAAATACCCCAGTTGCAAAGCAGCATTGGGAGCAAAGTACCAGTTGTTATTCCCGGCTTTTTCCAGAGTAAGTTTGTATTGTTCTATGGCTTTTTCGCTCTCTTTAATTTTGTCGAATAATCGGGCTTTTCTGTAAACAAATTCAACCTTATCCTTAAGAAGATCAAAATCATTCATTGATGAGCGTTGGATAAGACTGTCTGCACGCGTATAAAATCCGCCGTCGGTAGCCAGCCGTATTTTCAAAATTTCTCTATTTGGATTAGTTCCACTTGAAATTTGCTTTTCAGCGTACTTATCAGCCTCAGTGATGGTAGTTCCATTGGTTTTTGCCTTTTCCAAAAAAAACGAAGCGTCTTTTTCATCGCCCTCTAAATAGTTTGCAAGGAAGATTTTGTAATAGGCATCTTTTACAAAATTCAACCCTTTATAATTTAAAATAAAGGAGGCATACAGCGCAGAAGCTTGCTTGTAGTTTCCTGTTTGAAGCATAATCTCCCCTTTCAGATACTCGGCATAGGCAATTTCAGCATATCCTTTTTCCAGATCGCCTACTGCTTGCAGGGCTTCCAGGGCCTTTTCCGCCTGATTGTTTTTGAGCAAGGTGATGGCCAGTAGATATTTTAGAAGTTTATTTTCCTTTTCTACTTTTGCTAAAGCCGTTAGCTCCTCAATGGCAGAACCTGCATTGTCCATTAGATAAGCATCTGCGAGCAAGAGAAGTATCCTGCTTTCCAGAGAAAATACGTCGCTGGTACCAGCGAGTGATTCCAGCGCGGCCATACCATCTTCAGTTGATCCGTTCATGGAAAAAAATCGCAGTAGCCATTGGTGTTTTTGAGGTACAGCACCAAAGATAATATTAAAAATGCCTGCTGTTTTTTGATTAGGAACAAAGTCGGGGAATTGATTTAAGTTAGCCAAGTGTGCTTTGTACGACTGATTGAAGTTCCATACCGCGCTTAATTCATCACCATATTTGATCTTTACAAATGCCCACTGCAGCCTGATTTCCGCCTCACAAAATTTTTTCCAGGGACTGTCCGGGGAGAACTGGTTAAGAGTGGCCAGCCGCTCTTTTTCGAGATGCTTTATTTGATCATACCGTTGAAGATCCTCTATGAGCAATAGTTCCAGTACGTCGCCAAGATTCAAAGTGTATAGTGCCAGGGCATTTTCCTCTTCATCGCCATCAAACCCATTTAAGCTTTCCCTCCCCATTTCAATGCGCAGAGCCAGAATATGATGATAGGCAACAGAGAGCTGGGGATTTTCCTGAGGCGACTGCGCAGGGGCAGGGAGTGTCAATAAGAATAGAAAGCCAATAAAAAAGAGGTAAACAAACCTGCTCACCTCTTTTATTGCCTTTGAATGCTTTAAAAGCATAAAATTTAAATAATTATTTACTTTTCAATGTGGTCTTTTTCTTCTTTTTATCTTCTTCTTCTATAATTTCATCGTCCACTCCGGCAAATATTCTTCCGCAATGCTCACAGACTATGATTTTTTTCCTTTCCCTTATGTCTGCCTGTCGTTGTGGCGGTACGATATTAAAGCAGCCTCCGCAGGCTCCTCTTTGTACGGGAACAACAGCCAGCCCGTTCAGTGCATTGTTTCTGATTTTTGTGTAAGACTTATAGAGCCTCTCTTCAATAGATTTTGCTGCTTTCTCACGGTCATCCATTAATTTTGTCTCATCATCTTCACTTTCAGCAGTTATTACTTCGAGCTCTTTTGACTTACTAACAAGATCCTTTTTTCTTTCCTGAGCTTGTTCTGAAGTTGCATCAATTTCTACCTTCTTACTGTCAATCCTGGCGTAGGCTTCTTTTATTCTCTTTTCAGAGATTTGGATCTCCAGCGCCTGAAGCTCCATTTCTTTAGTGATAGCATCATATTCCCGGTTATTGCGCACGTTCATTTGTTGCTCCTCATATTTTTTTATGAGTTTCTCAGCGTCTTTAATGGCAACCTTGTTGTTCTGGATTTCAGTCTCAAGATTTTCCAGTTCCTGGTTGTATTTTTCTATTCTGGTTTGGTATCCGGCTATTTCATCCTCGAGGTCAAGAACCTCTTCGGGAAGGGCTCCCCTGACTTTTTTTATTGAATCTAGCTCAGAATCGATAGATTGGAGGTTTAATAAAGCGTCAAGTTTTTGTGCTACAGTGCTTTCCATGTATTTTTTATAAATAACTAATCGGATTGGTTACTTTTTTGGACAAATTGAGTGCAATATTAGTGAATTTTTTGTTTAAAAACTCATAAATTAAATCTTTTGTAAACACTTCACTTTCATAATGTCCAATATCTGCAATTATAATATTGCTTTCGGCATCGAAAAATTCGTGGTACTTGAAATCAGCCGAAATAAAAATATCTGCCTGTTGTTGAATGGCTTTCGAAAGCAGAAAACTTCCCGAGCCTCCACACACTGCTACCTTCCGAATTTTCCTGCCTAATGAGCGGGTATGCTTTAAAATCTTCAGACCCATTTTTTCTTTTACCATTTTTAAAAATAGTATTTCATCCATTGCTTCCTCTAATTCGCCGATCATCCCGGATCCTATTTCCTGGTTTTGATTTTCCAGGGCACTCATATAATAAGCCACTTCTTCGTAGGGATGTGCCTGAAATAAAGCTGCCAAAACTTGATTTTTGAAATGCGCAGGAAGTATTACCTCAACGCGACTTTCTTCCACTTCTTCCGGCACATTTTTGCTTCCAATATGTGGACTGGCCTGGGCATTGGGTTCAAAACTTCCTGTGCCTGTTACTCTGAAGCTGCAATTTTTATAATTGCCAATCTGTCCTGCACCCGCGTTGTTAACGGCATTTAACACGGCTTCTGTATTTTTTAGAGGAACAAAGAAGGTTAGTTTTAAAAGGTTTTGTGATTTAGGGCTGAGAATGGAATGGTTTTTCAGTCCAATTTTTTCAGCTATTTTTTTGTTGACGCCCCATTTTACATTGTCGAGATTGGTATGTATGCCATAAATGGCGATGTCATGTTTGATGGCCTGAATAACCACGCGTTCCACATAGTTGGCGCCTGTTAGCTTTTGAAGTCCTTTAAAAATCACCGGGTGGTGCGCAATAATGAGGTTCGCTTTCGTGTCAATGGCTTCCTGCACTACTGCTTCTGTGACATCAAGCGTAATGAGGATGTTGGTCACCTCCGTATTTTGATCGCCTACCAAAAGGCCTGCATTATCGTAGTTTTCCTGATAGGCAATAGGGGCAATAGACTCCAGATAAGTGGCTATTTCTTTGATCTTGGTCATAGGCTTTGATTTTAGAAATCTAAAATTAATACTTTAACCCTTCGCTGGAAAAAAATACTGCAACTAAAATTGAAAGGAGACATTAAATCAAGTCCAACCGATCTGGAAGCGCTTTGTCGGTAAAAGAAAGTTGATTTGAG
>CAZHZR010000193.1:0-6105 GCA_964537095.1 uncultured Roseivirgaceae bacterium | reverse complement strand
TGCTTAGCCCTGCAACGGTGCGGGCATGAGCAGGCGGGCAATTTCATATTAAAAAGCAGGGAGTTTAGGGAGGTGGAAGAAATTTCGTCTCTTGGAGGCCCGACCAAATTCCTGCCTCAGAGTCCTCTGAAAAAGAGAGATCTGAGGGGGTTAAAGGCAAATCTGCTGTGGTAAGCTATCGTCGCTGGCTATACTGTGCACTACGGATGTTTAAAAAACCAGAGACGCCTGCGACGAAGTGGTGACCGTGCCACACGCTAGCGGCGGTGCGCACGGAAGGGTTTGAGCGAGGGGGCGTCCCAAATTTTATCCTTGAAAGTCCATGCGGCAGCCGCAGCGGGCAAATAACATACGCGAAGATCGGCGAGTTCAGCGATGCCTGGAAGGGTTCATTTTCTCTCCATTTGAATTTTTCAAAAATGATGAGTAGGCTTTCCATTCTATAAAAAAAGCAGGCCGTCAATGAAATGGTGACAGCCTGCTTTTTTTATGTATCTGAAAATATATTTTACAAGAATTTCAAAACCTGCTCTCCCATCGCCTCCGTTCCCAATATTTTGTCAGCGGCGGTGCTCGCATCGGCAATATCGCGGGTTCTGAAGCCAGCTTTAAGTACCTGGTCTACCGCACTGATTACCGCTTCAGATTCTTCCTTCATACCGAACGAAATATCCAGCAAAAGTGCAGCCGAAAGTACTGAAGCCAAAGGATTTGCCAGGCCTTTTCCTGTGATGTCGTGAGCAGAACCATGAATAGGCTCATAAACACCCGTCCCGTCTCCAATGGATGCTGATGCCAACATGCCCATGGATCCGGCAATTTGGGAAGCCTCGTCCGTTAAGATATCACCGAACAAGTTTGCTGTAACCACAACATCAAAGCGACGCGGGTCTTTTATCAACAACATTGCAGTAGCGTCCACAAACTGATGCTCAACTTCTACGTCAGGGTATTCCGGCGCTAGTTTCTGGATCACTTCTCTCCATAAACGACTGGTTTCCAATACATTTGCCTTATCTACCGAGCAAAGCTTTTTACGACGGGTGCGTGCTGCTTCAAAGGCTTTGCGAGCAATACGTTCTACTTCAAATCTGCTGTATTCAGCAATGTCATAAGCTGTGTCGCCATCATTCTTCCGACCTTTTTCACCAAAGTAGATATCACCGGTTAGTTCCCGGAAAAACAGGATATCGGCCCCTTTCAAAACTTCAGGTTTGATGCTTGATGCACTTAGAAGTTCGTCAAATAGCTTTATGGGACGTAGGTTCGCATATAAACCAAGCTCTTTTCTCATTTTCAGAAGCCCTTGTTCAGGACGCACTTTCGCTGAAGGGTCATTATCGTACTTTGGATGGCCTACTGCACCAAAAAGCACAGCGTCGGAATTCTTCATTTTTTGCAGTGATTCATCTGGCAGCGGATTGCCGGTAGCTTCAATGGCCACATGGCCCATTAAAGCTTCATCATAAGTGAATTCGTGATTGAATTTCTCTGCAATTCTATCCAATACCTTTTTACCAACAGCAGTTACTTCCTGCCCGATTCCATCTCCTGGAACAATAAGAATGTGTTTTTTAGACATAGTTTAAATTAGTTGGAAGTGGGAAGATGGAAGTCGGAAGTACATGCTGCTTCCATCCAGCCACTATAATTATTTATAATCTTACTGAAATAGATAAAAAATATGTAAGTGAGCGCTTCTTCCTGCTTCCCACTTCTAACTTCCTACCTTTATATCAAATTCAACATTTTTTCTGTGGCTTTTATAGCGGCAACCGTTTGGTCGCTGTCGAGGCCACGGGTTTTAAACTCTTTTTGATTGAATGACCATGTGATAATCGTTTCGCACAATGCGTCGGACTTACCCCCTGGAGGTATACGTACCGCGTAATCTACCAAGCCAGGCAAGTTAAACTTGCGCTGCTTATATATCTTTTTTAATGCGTTCATAAAGGCATCGTACTGTCCGTCACCCTGAGCATGCTCTTCGAAAGATTCCCCGTCGATGCATATATCCAATGTAACCGAAGGCTTCAGGTTTTTTGAATGCGTTAAAACGTAATTTTTAATTTGTACTTTTTGCTCCTTAGAGGCACTGGTATCTAATACGTCAGAAATGATGTAGGGTAGATCTGCAGGCGTTACCACCTCTTTCCGGTCGCCTAATTCAATCACCCTCTGCGTTACTTTTTTCAATTCAGCATCGGAAAGTTGGATGCCCAACTGAAGCAGGTTGTTTTCTATATTGGCTTTTCCGCTGGTTTTTCCCAGGGCATACATGCGTTGACGGCCAAAGCGCTCGGGAATTAGTTCGTTAAAATAAAGCTTATGTTTTTTATCCCCATCTGCATGAATACCAGCGGTTTGTGTAAATACGTTTTCTCCGACTACTGGCTTATTCGCGGGAATTCTAAAGCCCGAAAAGGTCTCCACCAATTTGCTGACCGCGTACAACGACTTTTCGTTGACCGACGTTTTCACTTCCTTTACATAGTCTTTCAAGACGGTAACGGCACTGGATAATGGTGCATTACCCGCGCGCTCGCCCATTCCATTGATGGTGAGGTGCAAGCCATGCGCACCTGCCTTTGTTGCTTCCAGCACATTGGCTATGCTCAGATCATAATCATTGTGCGCATGAAAATCAAAATGAAGCTGTGGATATCGTTGAACGAGCTCCGCAATATAAGCAGAAGTTTCAGCAGGTGATAGTATGCCTAGCGTATCCGGAAGCATTACCCGCTCCACCGGCTGCTCCTGAAGAAAATCAAGGTATTGCAGCACATATTCTTTTGAATTGCGCATGCCATTGCTCCAATCCTCCAGGTAAACATTGCATTTCAAGCCTTCTCTTTGGGCCGCAGCAATCTCCTTTGCCACATCTTCAAAATGCTCTTCCGGCTTTTTCTTTAATTGATAGGTAAGGTGGTTTAGAGATCCCTTGGTGAGTAAATTCATTACCTTGGCACCGGCATCAAGCATCCACTGGATGGAAACACCTTTGTCCAGAAAAGTAAGCACTTCTACCCTACCAAGCAGATTATTGGCCGCGGCCCATTCCGTGATGTTCCGTACAGCCTGAAACTCGCCGTCGGAAACGCGGGCTGAGGCAACTTCAATTCTGTCTACTTTTACTTCGGTAAGCAAAAGCTTGGCAATGGTCAATTTTTCCAATGCAGAAAACGATACGCCGCTGGTTTGCTCGCCATCGCGCAGCGTCGTATCCATTACCTCAACATGACGTGGTGCGTGCTTTATTTTTTCGGAGACCGTCATTCAATGTAATTAAACAGCACGTTCGTCTGCAAATTGTTTGATCTCTTCTTTCATGGCTTGCAGATAATCTATATCGTCAAAACCATTCAATAAATTGTGTTTCTTATATCCGTTGATGTGGAACGACTCCTGTTCCCCTGTCGCCACAATGGTGATGGTTTGCGCAGGTAGGTTTACTTCAAATTCTGCTTTTGGATCAGTCTCAATGGCGGTGAAGATTTTATCCAGAAATTCCGGCGTCACCTGAACAGGCAAAATACCCACATTGATGGAATTATTCTTAAATATATCGGCAAAAAAGCTCGAAACTACAACTCTAAAGCCATAGTCATAAACAGCCCATGCGGCATGCTCACGGCTACTTCCGCTGCCAAAATTTTTACCACCTACCAGTATTTTACCGGAGTAAAGCGGATTATTTAAGATAAAATCCTGTTTGGGCGTGTTGTCATTGTTATATCGCCAGTCTCTGAAAAGGTTGTCTCCAAAGCCTTCTCTTTTTGTCGCTTTCAGAAAACGGGCTGGGATGATCTGATCTGTATCTACGTTTTCGATAGGTAATGGAACAGCGGTACTTTTCAGGATGTTAAATTTATCGTAAGCCATGTATTAAATAGTTGGAAGTTAGAAGTTGGAAGTTGGAAGATGTTCCAAATCCGTTTTCATTCTTATATTTTATCGATTTTACCTTTGTGTTTATTGAATCTTATTTTTAAATGCCACCATCATATTCATCAAATTGTAAGCACTCTCATACGAAAAATTAAACTCGTCTTCTGAGATATATTCCCTTCTTTGTGCTTTGTGTAAACAGGTAACTACCTCCGCTAAAGACCGAATGGAATAGCCGACGAACCTTTTAAATTCAGCACCAGATTGCTCTATCGAACCTTCTGAAATATTTAGTGCAATTGAATCGACAGCTCTCCTGATCTGGGATGATAAATTGTATATTTCTTCTTTCGGAAAACGACGCGTTAACCTATGAATGTCCTCTCCCATCTCCATGGCCTTTTGCCAAATCACTAATTTTTCAAATTTAAATCCCATAGCTGATATTAGATTTATTTTAATAAATGCTTTTTACTCTCCTCCCAACTTTGAACTTCCCACTTCCAACTTCCCACTTCCAACTTCTTAAATCATTAATTCACGGGGGTCGGTTACGTAGCCGGTGATTGCTGCTGCAGCCGCTACGAGCGGGCTGGCTAGCATGGTGCGGCTTCCCGGGCCCTGGCGGCCTTCAAAGTTTCTGTTGCTGGTACTGACAGCATATTTACCGGCAGGAATTTTGTCATCATTCATCGCCAGACATGCGGAGCAGCCTGGTTCACGCAATTGAAATCCGGCTTCATGCAAAATATCTAAAATTCCTTCGTCTTTTATTTGTTGCACCACTACATGCGAGCCAGGTACAACCCAAGCGGTGACATGATCCGCTTTTTTTCTTCCTTGAATAATCGACGCGAAATCGCGAAAGTCTTCTATCCGGCCGTTCGTACAGCTTCCGATGAAAACATAGTCCACCTTTTTACCAATCATTTGATCTTCTTCCGCAAAACCCATGTAGTTTAACGACTTTTCATAAGTAGCTTTGCCACCGTTCACACCTGCCTTAGGTATCAGTTGAGAAATACCGATACCCATTCCAGGATTGGTACCAAAAGTGATCATTGGTTCAATAGTACTTGCATCGTAGGTATATTCTACATCAAAAGTGGAGCCTTCATCTGTCTTCAATGTCTTCCAATACGCAAGTTGTTCCTCCCAGGCTTCTCCTTTGGGGGCTTTATCCTTACCTTTTATATAATTGAAGGTGGTTTCATCCGGAGCTATCATGCCTCCTCTGGCTCCCATTTCAATACTCATGTTGCAAACGGTCATTCTACCTTCCATGCTCATGTTTTCAAAAACATCTCCGGCATATTCTACAAAATATCCCGTAGCACCACTGGTGGAGATTTGCGAGATCACATAAAGAATTACGTCTTTCGGTGTTACTCCTTTTCCAAGTTTTCCATTTACGTTGATGCGCATTTTCATGGGCTTGGGTTGCATGATGCACTGCGATGCCAACACCATTTCTACTTCTGAAGTACCAATACCAAAAGCAATGGCTCCAAAAGCACCATGGGTAGAGGTATGAGAGTCTCCACATACAATAGTCATTCCTGGCAGGGTAATGCCATTTTCAGGACCTACCACGTGCACAATGCCGTTTTTTGGATTGCCCAAACCCCAATGCGAAATGCCGTATTTTGCTGAGTTTTGTTCCAGCGCCTGCAATTGGTTTGCCGATAATGGATCCTGTACGGGCAGATGCTGATTGATGGTGGGCGTATTGTGGTCTGCCGTTGCAAATGTTCGGTCTGGATATAGAACTTTTAATCCTCTGCTCTCTAACCCTCCGAATGCGACCGGACTGGTAACTTCGTGAATAAAGTGCCTGTCAATAAAAAACACGTCAGGACCATCTTCAATTTTTCTAACAACATGGGCATCCCATACTTTATCAAACAGTGTGCTCGGCTTATTGCTCATTTTTTCAGCTTTTGGATTAAAATAATCTGCAAATATGTTCTATATACAGCTCTAAAAAGAACAGGTGCAAATTAATTTCTATGTATTAACAATATTATTTTCTTTCGGGATGCAAATATACGCAACAGAATGCTAAAAAACAGGCAAGATGCCGAATAAAAAGAGCATGACATTTTAGCGATGACATCCTCTTCTCTTTTTGTTGCAGGAGGCCGATCCGTCCGCAGTGGTTGGCTGCAAAATGGGATGTCATCACTTGGTTCATACAATCGATATTCTCGTCTTTAG
>CAZHZR010000192.1:1403-6188 GCA_964537095.1 uncultured Roseivirgaceae bacterium | reverse complement strand
TTGAGGCGGATCTATTGTCGTTTCAGCATCCTCAATATCAACCACGAGATGTTGATTTACGGCTACGTTCACCAGCTTTTGCTTTTTATTATATCCCCAATGGATAACGAGGCTATCCAATTTTTCAGTCGTGCCGAGCCCCATTGTGAGCACCGCATCCATTGAAGATTGATACCCTTTCGTAGGCATATTTTCTTGCATTACCATGTTGCCATCAAAATAGGCATTCACTCTCGCTCCAATCCCAAATTTGTTTTTAAGAGGTCCGTTTAGCGTAATTTGCAGATGTGCATTCTTGCTTCTAAGCGTATCCGACTCGTTTCTATAGACGAAGGCTTTTTGGTTAACATTATTTATAACCAGGTCCAGATCGCCATCATTATCCAAATCTCCATAAGCAAGACCGTTGGAAAAGCTAGGTTCGGCAAGGCCCCAGGCTTCAGCTACATTTTTGAACCTCAGGTTGCCTTCTTGCTTAAACATGTAGTTGCTAAGTTTATTTGATGGCATCTTCTCCACCAGCTTTTCAAAATCTACCTTTTCTTGCCGAAAGGCAGCTAATAGGTTTTCTTCATTAGCCAGAAAGGCGATAAAGTCCTGGTCCGTGAGATCCTTATAAATTCCATTCGTTACAAAAATTTCCTTTTCAGAATCATTGTCAAAATCTGCAATTAATGCCCCCCAGCTCCAGTCTGTTGCGTGAACTCCTGCATACTGTCCAATTTCCATAAACCTGCCATCTCCCCTGTTGAGTTGCAAGGTATTTCTCATGTATTGCTGATAGTAGTCGTTAGAACGCTTTGTGTGGTAAGTATCAAACGACTCAAAGCTTGTCGTAGTTTTTAGGCGATAGTCATCATCTGGAAGCATATCGGTGACAAAAATATCTGGATAGCCGTCATTGTTGATGTCAGCCGCATCTGTCCCCATAGCAAAATGGCTTGTATGTCCCATTCTTTCAGTGAGTTCCTCTTTAAACGAGCCATTTTTTTGATTGATGTAAAGATAGTCTCGCTCAAAGAAGTCGTTGGATACGTAAATATCAGGCCAGGTGTCAAGGTTTACGTCCGTAATGGTAACGCCAAGTCCGAACCCAATGACACTTCCAAAAATCCCGGCTTCTATACTCACGTCTGTAAATTTGGGATCAGCCCCGGCGGGTACGCCGGTGTTTTCGTCTCTGTTTAGGTTTATTAATTCGTTTCTAAAGAGTTTGTCACCGCCGGTACTATCTCTTTGATCTCTTATGTTTTCATAGCCAAGGGATGCTGCCTTACGAAATGAGTTGTTTAGGATGTAACAATCCAGATCGCCATCCTGATCGTAGTCGAAAAAGACCGCGTGGGTGCCAAAGCCCTTATCGGCCAATCCATATATTTCAGCACTTTCGCTAAAGGTCAGATCACCGTTGTTTATGTATAATTCATTCTCTCTTTTGCCGCCGGTTACATCTCCTGAATTACAAACATACATATCGAGCAGGCCATCTCCATTAATATCTACCATACTTACGCCGGTAGACCAGGATCTACTGCCTCCCACGCCTGCCTTTTCTGTAATGTCTTCAAACTTAAAGTCGCCTTTGTTGAGATAGAGCTTATTGGGTTGCATGTTGGCAGTAAGATAAATATCAGGCAGCCCGTCGTTGTTGATATCGCCGATTGCCACACCGCCACCGTTATAGTAGTTTCTGTAGCGGAAAACATCGAAATCCTCTTGTGAAATGAGGTCATTTGAAAATTCAATTCCGGTATGAGAAGCCGGAAGCAGGGTGAATAATTTTAGTCCTTCCTGATTTCTTTTATCATTGCAGCTTACGATTAATAACGTTAGAAATGAAATCGATAAAAAAACCTTCATGCAGTTTGTGATGTAATTGCCTAATATGAGCAAAACTAAAAAAGAAAGCAAGTGCGAAGATGAAGCCACTCGCTTTACTACGCTAAATTATGAAGATTAGTATCTGTGTTTTGGTATAGGATAAGATTGGAGCAGAGGAATTCCAGGTATTAGAAAGAAAGCCCTGAATCGCCTGAAAGTCGTTCCAGAGTGGAATAAAGTAAGCACTAATTGAAATTTTTAATTTTTATCCGGTTGGAGCATAAGCCTGCTGGATATAGCAAGTAGAAACGAGCCTAAAAACCAAGCTTTTTAGGCGCTTTAAAAAGCAAAAAGGGCTGCATTTCTGTGCAGCCCTTCGAATTGAGTTATAAATATTAATTTCTATCTAACGCGTTCAGATCGCTGAAGGCCTGCTTTAAACGATTTACAAACTGCTTTTCTCCTTCTCTTAACCAAACTCTTGGATCATAATATTTTTTATTTGGTTTGTCCGGACCCTCGTTGTTCCCGATTTGTCCCTGTAGATAGGACTCATTTTTAACGTAGTAGTTTTTTATACCTTCCCAAAACGCCCATTGCATATCTGTGTCAATATTCATTTTAATGGCACCGTAGCTAATGGCTTCCCTGATTTCTTCAACTGATGATCCTGAACCGCCGTGGAACACAAAATTCACAGGCTTTGGGCCTAAATTAAATTCTTTTTGAATGTGCTCCTGTGAATTTTTAAGGATCTTAGGTTGTAGACTCACAGAACCTGATTTGTATACGCCATGCACGTTGCCAAAAGCCGCTGCAATTGTGAAGTCTCCGCCACACTTTTTTAGTTGTTCGTAAGAGTAGGCTACTTCTTCAGGTTGGGTATATAATTTTGAATTGTCGATACCAGTATTGTCCACGCCATCTTCCTCGCCGCCTGTTACACCTAGCTCAATTTCGATAAACATTTGCAATGCCTTAAATTTTTGCAGATAAGTTGAGCAGGTACTGATGTTTTCTTCTATTTCTTCTTCAGACAAGTCCAGCATATGCGAGCTAAACAGAGGTTTGTTATGTTGCTCATAATATTTTTGTCCGGCTTCCAGCAATCCATCAATCCACGGAAGTAGTTTTTTTGCAGCGTGATCGGTATGTAGAATTACAGGAACGCCATATTGTTCTGCCATCAAATGGACATGATGTGCGCCTGAAACTCCTCCAATGATGGAGGCTTGTTGTTGTGAATTGTCAATTCCTTTACCCGCATAAAACTGAGCACCTCCGTTAGAGAATTGTATAATTACAGGCGAATTAACCTCTCTTGCAGTTTCGAGAACCGCATTGATAGTAGAGGTATTGATTACATTGACTGCAGGAAGTGCAAATTCGTTTTCCTTTGCATAGTTTAATAACTGTTGGGCTTCCTCTCCGAAGAGAACTCCTGGTGTAAATTGTTTTGAACTTTTCATTGTGTTTATTTAATCTTTATTTTTTTCTTTGCTTAACGTGACAAACAGCAATACCCTAGCCTTACAACTTCAGGTTAGCAATTTCTGTTTATGTAAATAAAAACAAAGATAATATTGTGAATTATCTATTCTAATGAATAGAATTGTAAAGGAGTGCTAAATTAGAGAATTAATTATACGAAAAAAAGCGAATTGATAGTTTCCAAAAATATCAATCGTTTGAGAAAAAAAGAAACCTTGAATTTGATCTGATTCATATAAAGTAGTTCCAAAGAACATGATCGTCCAGATCGGCAATCCCGATGCAAATGGATGATTATTTTTTAATGATTAAATAACTTTTCCTTTATTTCGGAAATATCAGCTTTGTTTTTAACCCTGATTGGTTGAAAAAAAGATATTTAAGTTGTTTAAAAGGTAAATTCAGATGCTGGTATTGTTTTTTTTTGTATTTTTAAGAACTATTAACTTTTAGAAAAATATATTAAATGAAAAGCGGGCAGATAACAATTAAAGATATTGCCAGAGAATTAAATATTTCTCCATCTACAGTTTCCAGGGCTTTGCAGGATCACCCTGACATTAGTATTAAAACGAAAAAGCTGGTAAATGAGCTGGCTGAAAAGCTAGAGTATAAACCCAACCACCTTGCCCTCAGCTTGAGACACAATCGTACCAATATAATTGGTGTTATCATTCCTGAGATAGTACACTTTTTCTTTTCTACGATCATTAGCGGAATTGAAGACGTGGCTTATGGAGCCGGATATAACGTAATGGTTTGTCAGTCGAACGAGTCTTTTAAAAGAGAGGTAACAGATACCAATGCGTTGGTATCTAGTAGGGTAGACGGACTTTTAGTGTCTCTTTCTAAAGAAACAAATACTTATGATCATTTTCGGCATCCATTTGAAAGAGGAGTCCCTTTGGTGTTTTTTGACCGGGTGTGCGACGCTTTGCCCACCAACCGCGTAATTGTAGACGATTTAGATGGAGCTTTTCAGGCGACTCAGCATTTGTTAGACCAGGGCTGCAAAAGGATAGCGCATCTGGCTGGTCCGGAAAACTTAATCATCGCCCAGGACCGATTGTACGGCTATAAGAAAGCATTGGAAAAAAATAACGTTCCTTTCGATGGTGATTTAGTATTACATATTTCTATGAATAGCGAAGAGGAGGGATTCTCAGCGGCTCAGAAACTTCTGGAATCGTCAAGCCCACCAGATGCTATTTTTGTAAATAACGATATTGGCGCCATTGGTGCCATGAAAGCTATAAAGCGGAAAGGGCTTATGATCCCGGAGGATGTAGCTGTTGTAGGTTTTAGTGATTGGCAGATATCATCTATGGTAGAGCCTTCTCTTACTTCGGTTTCGCAACCAGGCTATGAAATGGGGCAGGCAGCAGCAGAGTTATTTCTTCATCAAATTGCCAACAAGGGGCAGGAATTTGTGCCACAAACAAAGGTTCTGAAAACAAAGCTGGTTATCAGAGA
>CAZHZR010000192.1:0-1303 GCA_964537095.1 uncultured Roseivirgaceae bacterium | reverse complement strand
TAGTCATTATATTTATATCATGTTGCATCAGGTATACCTGTTGTAGCTTTATAAGGTGGTTAGAATACGAATCATTTTTACGGTGATTAGTTCTACCAACCCAAAAGGCGGGCCAGGCTCGCCTTTTGGATTTAAAGTGGTCTGGGGAAAAGCTAAGTAACTCCAACTCTCAGCGGCTGACAGTTTTTCTTTCCTTTAGGTTAGATTCAAAATACAACAAAATTTTCTTAAAATTCTCTGCGTTGAATCGGGAACTTACGGATTTCCATCTTCCATTTGTCAGCTTCATATTCAGGGAATAAACTTTGCCCAACCGGAGGAAATATGCTTCCTGTAAATTCCAGCTCTCCACATCTTTAGTAAGACGAATCTCTTCCTTATTAAATGGATACCGCATAATTAGCACATCATCGTTGAGTTCCAGATCTGTGCTTCGTCTGAAGAAGAAAAGAAAGGGGGAAATAATTAATAACAAGACAATAGTTACTATTATTATGAGATAGATGTTGTCCATAGGAAATAAGCTTGGTGGAGACTAATGTTCTAAGGCTAACTCCCTGATTTTATTTTAGTTTAGGTTCAGGCTTAGTTTTAATGTAGCTGATTTCCCGGAATTGCTTTTACTGATGATGAATATTTTATCGTATTCATCTTCTTTGAGCGCAGAGTGGCGTCTTGATCCTGTGAAATAATTGAGCAGCAAAGGTACTGTGTTGGAATGGCCGCATATAATTATTTTTTCTCCTGCGTGTCTGGCGAGGATGTCCGCAAAGGCTTTCTCATCTGCAGGAGCATATATGTTTACCTGGAGATTCTTGGATTTGGCAATCGGTTCCACTGTTTGTTTGGTCCTTTGGTAAGGCGTGGCGTAAACCGCATGTATGCTGTCATCCTGAAATAGTGCCGCAATTTTTTGAGCTCTTGCTATCCCTTCCTCTGATAGCGCCGGGTCGGGAGTATCGGGCTCATCCGCCTTTTCTGCATGTCGCAGTATTATAATTGTTGTGAGTATTTCTGCATCCTGGGTATAGGCAATGGAGCTATTAAAGCAAAAAATCAAGAGGAGGATCAATTTTGTAAGGAATGGATAAAAAGTGCAGGATGTATTAATTCGGATGGTAAGTTCTGTTTTCATTAGGAGCATTTTTTGGTTGGGAGGAAAGGACGAGTTAGAGAACGTTAAATAATGTATGAAATTAGATTGGTTGGCTAGACCAGCCAAATAATTTGTCTACTTCCCGAGGCAAAAATATCTGCAATATGTTTCTTTCAGATTTTCCGCTGATCAAAGTTTTTAAAGTTC
>CAZHZR010000191.1:0-6192 GCA_964537095.1 uncultured Roseivirgaceae bacterium | reverse complement strand
AAAACATAAAAAAACAGACTGTTAGGATAAGCAGTCTGTTTTTTTATCACCCTATTGGCTTTTCCTGGATTCACCAGCTTCGTTTCAATTCAATGCTTAGTATTCAAACCGGCAGCAGTTCTTGTGGACGTTCCTATACATGTGTGGCTTTAACTTTATCAACTGACGAAAAAGAGCGCCGCTGACCCTCGCATCCTGTGGTACAGTTTCGGTTATGGACTTTTTGGTTAATGCAGGTTCTAAAACCGAGCTGCTTGCTATCTGTTTGTGTAACAGCTTTGTGAGCAGATCCCGTCTTGCTAAAATATACAAGATCGATTTTCAACAGTATCCAGGCTGGTTCATATAACCACATGCCCCCAGTTTTCACCGGAACGGATGCGATTAAGCTGAGTATGGGTAATTCCAAACCTCTTGGCTATCATGCTCAGCCGCGTTTTGTTACTTGCCAGCAAACGTTTGATAACCCGTACATCATTTTCTGTGAGCTTATAGCCAGTAACCCGCCTTTTTAGTACGGTTGGGTTTTTATTGTTATGTTTCACCAATTCGGCTTCAGTAACCCATTTGAGGTTATAGATGGAGTTATTGCCTTTGTCGTAGTCAAGGTGAATTACGTAATGCTGGTCGTCAGCTTGCTTCTTTAAAAACGTTTCAGCTACCAATCGGTGTACGTAATGTTGTTGGGTTATTTTGTTCCCCAATTTTACCGTTATCGTCTTGTAACCGTTAGTATTTCCGCCATTAATTAAGCGGCCACTTTCTTTGTCAATGGCGAAACTTTTTACCTGTCCAAGGTGAGAAATTTCATATTTCGGGTGTTCCAGATTGGTGTGGAAGTTAATTTCCTTCCATCTTTCTTTACTTTTTGGAGTAGTGTTAATCTCAGTCATAAGATTTTATCTTTGGATTAAATAAAATTGCTGGTCGCAAAAAAATTGAAGGATACAAAGTAATTTGATTACAAAAAATTATCCTGTAAGTAATTAAAAATTATTGAAAATGATGATGTGTTTACTCAATTGCCTATGTAAAAATAAAACTACTACTTTAAGATCTATATATCAAGACCTTATCCATTTTAATTGTAAATCAATGCAACATCTACTTAAATGATCGTAGTATATTAATAAAGAAACTCAGATAGAATTGTTTAGTTATTTTTTAATATATTCTACAAAAGAATATGGATGTGGGTTTTTTTCGTCCGCTTCAAAGTCTTCCCTTTTTATTTCCATCCATTTTGAATAGTCTATTTTAGGAAAAAAAGTGTCTCCTTCAAATTCAGCCTTAATTTCTGTGAGGTACATCTTGTCGGCACTGTCTAAAGCGATGGTATAAATTTCTGCCCCACCCAAAATAAACACTTCTTCCTGCCGGTTTTTGCGTCCAATTTCATAAGCTTCTTCCAGAGAATGCACAATTATACAGCCTTCGGCATTGAAGCCTTTGTTCCTGGTTATTACAATACTTGTTCTTCCGGGCAACGCTCTTTTTTGTGATTCAAAAGTTTTTCTGCCCATGATGATATGATGACCCATGGTAGTATTTTTAAAATGCTTCAAATCGTTGGGCATATGCCATACCAACTGATTGTCTTTACCAATTACATCGTTGTTAGCTTTGGCAACTATTATGGATTTAATCATTTGTTTTCTGCTTTACTTCAAAATTTTCCAGATCAACCGAATGTGATCCATTATTGTAGATCGCTCGAGAATCTATTGCCTCTTAATAGTTCTTCCACACTCATTTTTCTTTTTCCTTCTAACTGCAACTCTTCTATTGTGATCATTCCATCGCCGGTGCGGATGTCAAAGAAGGTTTTGTTGTCAGTTTTGTATTCGCCGGGCTTCAGGAAATTAGCGACTTTTATCGTAGCGCTGGCCCTATAAATTTTTAATAGCTTATTATCAATGGTTGTCCAGGCGGTGGGATAAGGAGACAATCCTCTGATGAAATTAAGAATGTCCTTACTGCTTTGATTCCAATCTATCTCACAGGTTTCCTTAAATATTTTTGGCGCGTGTTTGACCTCTTCGCCTGATACATTTTGCTGTATGGATTTATAGTTGCCTGCGGCAATTGCGCTAACCGTTGTGACTACAAGGTTGGCGCCTTTGTGCATCAACCTTTCATACAGGCTTCCAGCGTCATCATCAGGGTGAATGGGTTCCTTTTCCTGAAACAATATATCACCTGTGTCAATGGCATGCTTTAGAAAAAATGTAGTTACTCCGGTTTCTGTTTCCCCATTAATGACTGCCCAGTTAATAGGCGCCGCCCCCCGATACTGCGGCAACAAGGAGGCATGCAAGTTGAAAGTGCCGATTTCAGGCATATCCCATACTGCTTCCGGCAACATTCTGAAAGCTACTACAATTTGCAAATTGGCCTGATAGGAAGCAAGTGTTTTGATGAACTCAGGATCTTTCAGATTAGTAGGTTGTAGAACCGGAATATTATGACGAACGGCACAATCCTTCACCGGTGAGGTAGCAAGTTTCTGTCCCCGCCCCTTCGGTTTATCGGGCGCCGTTACTACCGCTACTATGTTGAATTTGCTTTCAATGAGTTTCTCCAATGCGGGAACAGCAAAATCCGGTGTGCCCATATAAATAATTCTCAATTCTGTCATAGCATAAATGGATGGTCAGTTTCTGACGCTGTCAATAAGTTGCGCCACCGATCAAAAGTTCTGCAAATTAGAAAAAAGCACGACGATAAACAGGAAGAAATAAAAGATAAAAGCAAAATAACGAAATATTTTCCGGAAGCATCAGGGATATAATAAGTAGTTAACCCGCATGTCTTTGTATGCCTGTAGTGCCTCAGCCCACGATGCTTTTATCGCTTCCTCTGTCAACCCGTCTCTAATTTGTTGTTGTAATCTTCCAGTACCTGCAAGCAGTTTAAAGTAACTTGTAAAGAATTTTTCCTTTTCAGTGCTTTTGTTATAAAAATCGATCAGATAACTGAGGTTTATTCCGTCGGTAACCTCAACATCTCGTAGATCAATTCCATAGCATTTCTTGTTTTCATGAGGAGGATTTTTTGCGCCTGCTGTACTTTTGGGGGTAAATTCAAAACTACCGAAAGCAGGGTCAGGATGCCCTAACACCTGAAAAGGAAAAGTGGTACCCCTTCCAAGGCTAATGGGCGTCCCTTCAAAAAAGCATACGGAAGGGTACAAAAGAATAGACTGCTGGTTCGGCAAGTTTGGCGATGGCCTCACCGGTAGTACATAAGCGGAATCATGCGTATAATGCTTCACCTTGATGATTTCCACCTCGCATTGCAGCCCGTTATTGAGCCATTTTTCTCCGTTGATCATCCTTGCAAGTTCGCCCACTGTTAAGCCATGCACAACCGGAATAGGGTGCATCCCTACAAATGATTTATGCTCAGGTTCCAGAACAGGGCCATCTATATAATGGCCGTTTGGATTTGGGCGATCCAGGATCAGCATGCTTTTATTGTTTTCAGCGCAGGCTTCCATCGCATAATGCATCGTGCTGATATAGGTATAAAATCGGGTTCCAACATCCTGAATATCAAAAAGTATAATGTCAATATCTTCAAGCTGTTCCGGCGTCGGCTTTTTATTTTTGCCATACAGCGAAACTATCGGCAATCCTGTTTTTGTATCAGTTGCATTTTTAATGGTTTCGCCCGCGTCTGCCTCGCCACGGAACCCATGCTCAGGAGCAAAGACTTTTTTAACCGCCACACCGCGAGACAGGAGCGTATCCACCAAATGCGTGTTACCTATCATGGAGGTTTGATTGACGATCAAAGCAATGTTTTTATCTTTCAGCATTGGAAGGTAGAGATCCATCTGATCCGCACCAGTTGTGATTACTGGAGCCGGAGGTGTTGTGGGCTGTTGACTATAGCAGGAGGTTGCCAAGCCAAAAACCAATGCAATCAGCAATAAGCTGGAGGAGCTAGATTTATTGAACAAATTCATTTATATATAAGTAGTTTTACACGAGATTCTTTATTTTGCACTGCATTGCTCTTTTCAAAGTCATGAACATAACAATACTTTATTAAGATAAAGCAAAAATCATAATAAAATTATACTTTGAACCTACCTTATTTCATATCTAAAAGGATTCATCAGACTTCATCGGATACCTTTTCATCGGCGATCTACAGCATTGCAGTGGCAAGTATTGCTATTGGCATCGCCATCATGCTGGTTTCGTACTTGATTCTGGGAGGTTTTCAAGATACTATCAAAGAGAAAATATTTAGTTTTGGTTCCCATCTGCAGGTTACTAAATTTACCTTTGGAAATTCGTTTCAGGAAGATCCGATTAGCAAAAATACGTTTATTTATCAGCATTACGACAGCATTGATTTCATTGCACATGTTCAGGAATTCAGCCATAAAGGAGGGCTCTTGAAAACAGAAACGGAGGTGCAGGGGGTGATTTTTAAAGGAGTTGGCCCATCGTTCGATACCAGCCGGTTCAATCGGAACCTCGTCAAAGGCAGGTTTGTGAATTTTTCTGATTCCGGCTACACCAATGACGTGATAATAAGTCAGAAAATTGCGGAAAAGTTGTTTTTAGAGGTTGGGGGAGAAGTGATCATGTATTTTATCCAAAGCCCACCCAGGTTTAGAAAGTTGAACGTAGTGGGGCTTTATGACACCGGGCTGGAGGACTTTGATGAAAGGGTAATACTTGGAGACATAGGTTTGGTACAACGCCTGAACGATTGGCCGGATAGTCTGGTGGGTGGCTATGAAATTTTTGTCAAGAACCCCAAAAGGATAGATGAAGCTGAAGAGAGTTTGGAGGCGATAGCGCCCTACAACCTGTTTGTTGAAAAGGTTTCTGATAAATATTTGCAGATATTTGACTGGTTATCGCTGCTGAACCGAAATGTGGTGATTTTCCTGTCGTTAATTTTATTCGTGGCTTCCTTCAACATGATTTCTATCCTGCTCATCCTTATTATGGAAAGGACCCAGATGATTGGGATTCTAAAAGCCATTGGTGCTACTGATACTCAAATCAGAAATATATTTATCTACAATGGCATGTTGATGATCGTAAAAGGAATGGCGATCGGGAACTTGATTGGCCTGGGCTTCGGTTTCCTGCAAAGCACTTTTAAAATCATTCCGCTCGATCCGGTGAATTACTACATGAGTTTTGTGCCCATATCATGGGATTGGCCGGTAATCATAGCCCTAAATGTACTGACTTTTCTTACAGTTTCGCTGGTGCTGCTAATCCCGACGATCATTATTGCCAGGGTAAATCCCATAAAAGCTATACAGTTCGATTAGCGACTGCCTTGTAGTTTGTAAATAAGCTGCCTATTTTTATTTTTATGACACCAAAAATGGCTTCTCGGAATATTCCTTTTGACATTTTAGAAGTTCCTTTTGTGCGGTCTGTGAAAATGATGGGTATTTCTTTTATTTTGAAACCATGCTTCCAGGCAAGAAATTTCATTTCAATCTGAAATGCATAGCCGATGAAACGGATTTTGTCCAGATCTATCGTCTCCAGTACTTTTCTGTGGTAGCATACGAATCCGGCTGTGGTATCAGAGATATTCATCCCTGTAATGAACTTTACATAAATGCTCGCGCAGTAGGACATTAAAACTCTTCCCATGGGCCAGTTTACCACATTCACCCCCTTTATATAGCGCGAACCGATAGCGACGTCGTAGTTGTTTTTCACGCATGCAAAATAGAGTCTCTTCAGGTCATGAGGGTTGTGCGAGAAGTCGGCGTCCATCTCAAAAATATACTCGTACTCCATCTCCAAAGCTACTTTAAACCCATGGATGTAGGCGGTTCCCAGTCCCTCTTTTCCTGGTCTTACTTCTAAATGCAGCCTTTCAGGGTATTTGCTTTGCAAGCTTTTTACAAGGTCAGCAGTGCCGTCCGGAGAGCTATCGTCCACAACAATAACATCCAGTGGAATTGAAAGTGAAAAAATTTTTTGAATCAGGAGAACTATGTTTTCCTTTTCATTATACGTTGGAATAATAACAACAGATTTTTTCACACAGTTAAAAATCAATAGGTTACCGGGGCATATATACCCCTACAGTCGAATTTATTTTGTTGCCTTTGTACCAGAAATTTTCTTAATTAGCCGGTAATCGCAAATCTAATAATATATCTCTATTATTAGATATTTTATGACATGATAACCCTGA
>CAZHZR010000190.1:0-6199 GCA_964537095.1 uncultured Roseivirgaceae bacterium | reverse complement strand
CGAAGATGATTGGAGGCGAGAATGCCTCTGCAGTTGCCTTTGAAAGTGCACGGGAGCTGATGCAGGTTTAGTGGATAGCTTTTGTACTCAGCGGCGGTCCGTTTGCATATTGTAATATCTACTTTATCTCCTTGAGAGATTATCTCAATCGGGACGAATTCGACCCTAATACAAAATTCACAAAAAGCCATAAATTAGTTGAGATATGATAACTTTCCCGCATGCCAAAATTAACATCGGCTTAAATGTAATCAGCAAACGCGCTGACGGTTACCATAACATTTCAACTTGTTTTTTTCCCATCGGATGGAAAGATGCCCTGGAAATATTACCTTCTGATGAAGATAAGTTCTCGAGTTCGGGCTTACAAATACCCGGCGATAGCAAATATAACCTCTGCGTAAAAGCTGTAGAACTACTAAGACAGGATTTTAAACTTCCACCTGTACAGATTCACTTGCATAAAGTTATTCCCATGGGGGCTGGATTAGGGGGCGGTTCCGCTGATGCTGCTTTTACAATAAAAGTCCTGAATGAAATATTTCAGCTAAAAATGGATTTTGACCAAATGATGGTTTATGCGTCTGCAATAGGAAGCGATTGTGCTTTTTTTATCCAGGATAAGCCGATGGTAGCCAAAGAAAGAGGCAATATATTTGAAGAAATTACAGTTCCGCTGGAAGGCTACCACCTGGTGGTCATCAATCCGGGCATTCATGTAAATACGGCTCAGGCTTATGCTTCATTAACACCGCATCAACCAAAAAGCGAACTCGCTAAAGTACTGGACATGCCCATTGAAAGCTGGAAAGATTATCTTTTTAACGATTTTGAGACAACAGTATTTAAAGCCTTTCCTGAAATAAAATCAATCAAAAACGTGCTGTATAAAAAAGGTGCTGTTTACGCCAGCATGAGCGGATCCGGTTCATCTGTCTATGGTCTTTTTGCTGACAAACAGGATCTTAAACCAGAATTGCCTCCACATTATCAAATTTGGGAACAAAAACTTTAACAAATAATTCTATCTGAGGATATCTGTCTCCAATGCTTTTCTTTTATAGTATCTGTTAATGAGCGGATAGATCAGCACAGACGACAAGATAACAAGCGTGCCTATGTAAAAGCCGCTGGTCATTTGTTCGTCTTCTTTAAAAATCAACACAGCAAGGATGATTCCGTATACCGGCTCCAAATTAACAGTTAGGTTGATCAGATAAGCAGACATTTTCTGCATGAGCTGCACCGAAGCGGAATAGGCATAAACCGTACAAATAATAGCAAGAATGGACAAATACACCCAATCCATTGAAGTAGGATTTAACTGCAGAAGGCCATCGACGGCGAAATAGTATTTATAAATCGGGAAAAATAAGGCTGTACCCAGGCATGCCCCCACCATCTCATAAAAGGTAATCATGTAGGGATTGTGCCGCTGGGTTAATTGCCCGTTGATGACCGTAAACAAAGCCGATAGGAAAGCTGACATCACAGCCATTGAAAGCCCTACCACATGGTTGAACTCAAATCTGAAAATGATATACAGACCAATCATGACTATTCCTCCAAGCGCCACCTCAAACCATTTAATGCTTTTTTTGGTTGCCATAGGTTCAAGAAAACTGGTCCAAATAGAACATGTGGCCATTCCAGCCAGGGTAACAGAAACAGTAGAGACTCGTGCTGCTGCAAAAAACAGGATCCAATGGGCTGCAATCAGCAAACCAGTTCCCATAATTTTTAAGGCATCCTGGTATCCCAAACGAAAGTTCCGCTTTCGCAGATAAAGCAATATACCCAATGCCAGGAAAGCAAAAAGGGTTCGAAAAAAGACTATCTCAACCGCCGGAATAGTAATTAACACTCCCAGGATGGCCGTAAAACCCCATATTAAAACAATAAAATGCAAATGAACATAATCTTTGGTGCTCGCCTGCATTACCTTGGAACAGTTTTATACATGACTAGGCCTATAATGCTAAAGATGATGTTGGGTATCCAAACTGATATTAGAGGATTGAAGGTGCCTGCCTGGGCAATACTTCTGGCCATGATGTAGGCGATAATAAATACGAAGGCTATCATAAATCCCAGGGCTATTTGAAAACCAGCCCCTCCCCGGGCCTTTCGAGCCGAAACAGTTAATCCAATGAATGTCAGAATTAGTACCGTAAACGGCGTCATATACCGGATATACTTTTCAATGATATATATTTCCGATTCTACGCTTCCTCTGCTTCTTAACTCTTCAATGTGATCGTTGAGCTCATTGATGGTCATGGCTTCGTTTTTCCTGTAGTTATTTTCAAAATCATTGGGCGAAATTCTCAACACGGTATCAATCTTCTCCCCGTGTGTTACTACTTCCGTAAATCCATCGAATTTTCTCAGTGTCCAGTCTTTAATAACCCAGTGACTGCTGTCTTTCTCCCACTCCAACCTTTTAGCGGTTAGCTTCTCAATCAACTGATTCCCCCTTATAGTTTCTAAGCTAAATTTATAACCGACATTCGCCTGATTATTATAGTGCTCCATGTATAAGTATGATTCAGGCGCAATTTTTATGTGGATATTTCTTTGGTCAAAGTAAAAAGTCTTCTTAACATATTCAATTTCGAAGGCAACCCTGTACTTGTTAGAATCCGGGATAACCCAGCCATTAAAATAAAAGCTTACTGCAGCAATCATAATGGCACCTATAAAATAAGGCACCATGAGCCTCGTGAAGCTTATGCCACTGCTCAGCATCGCTATAATTTCAGTGTGCCCCGCAAGCTTTGCTGTCACAAAAACGGTGGCAATGAACACGGTGATAGGTGTGATCAGGTTCGCAACGAAGGGTATAAAGGCGAGGTAGTATTTGGCTATTGGTTCAAAAGAAAGATTGTGCTCAATAAAATCATCATTCTTTTCCGTGAGGTCGATCATAACAATGATCGCTACCAGTATGAGCACAACGAATACGTAGGTACTTAAGAACTTCTTTAAAATATACAGGTCAATAATTTTCATTAAGGACTATTCTTCTGAATTGATATTTTTAATTGCCTGAGTAGCTGCTACAAACGCGTCATCAGCTTCACTACCATTTTGTTTTTCCATTCTAAAAAATCTCCGGCTATTATATGCTCACGCGCCTGTCTTACCAACCAAAGATAAAAGGAAAGATTATGAATGCTCGCAATTTGCGCGCCAAGTATTTCCTTGCTAATAATTAAATGTCTTAAATATGCTTTTGAATAAAAAGTACTGACATATCCCTTTAAATCTTCATCAATGGGAGTAAAATCATCCTTCCATTTTTCGTTGCGCATGTTCATTATTCCCTGTGTAGTAAACAGCATTCCATTCCTGGCATTTCGGGTGGGCATAACGCAATCAAACATGTCCACACCAAGTGCTATACACTCCAGAATATTTGCGGGCGTTCCTACTCCCATCAGATATCGCGGCTTGTCAGCAGGTAAGATACTGCAAACCAGCTCCGTCATTTCATACATCATTTCGGCTGGTTCACCCACCGAAAGTCCTCCGATGGCATTGCCGACCCTGTCAAACGATGCCACCACTTCGGCCGACTGGCGTCGTAGATCTTTGTAGGTACTCCCCTGAACAATGGGAAACAAGTGCTGCTCATATCCATATTTACCGGAGGTGTTATCAAAGTGAGTGCAACAGCGCTTAAGCCATCTGTGAGTCATTTCCATCGACTTTCTGGCGTACTCATACTCGCAGGGGTAAGGTGTACATTCATCAAAGGCCATGATGATATCTGCGCCAATGGTTCTCTGAATATCCATTACTCCTTCAGGACTAAAAAACTGTTTAGAGCCATCAATGTGTGATTTAAAAGTAACTCCCTCCTCTTTTATTTTTCGGGTTTCTGCCAGGGAGTAAACCTGGTAACCACCGCTATCCGTTAATATGGGTCTATCCCACCCCATAAAACCATGGAGGCCTCCAGCAGCCTGGAGGATATCCAAGCCTGGCCTGAGGAAAAGATGATAAGTATTTCCTAAAATTATTTCTGCATTAATATCTTCTTTTACTTCCCTTTGGTGTACAGCTTTTACAGTCCCTGCGGTGCCTACCGGCATAAATATAGGTGTATTTATCTCTCCGTGGGCGGTGTGAAATTTCCCTACCCTTGCTTTCGTGAACTTATCTTGAGACTTGATTTCGAAACCCATTCAAATCGTAATTTATTTCATGTTTAACTCCAGCTATTTGACACAATAAAGCGGGCGTTGTTTTCGCAACAAAAGTAATTCATTAATTCTATTAATTGTAGATCGAAATTCATTATTATACCCCAGCGAAGAGCGCGGGTTAGATCAAGTCGAGAGTATTTAGCGGAAGTGGAAGAGGAGAAAATCAATAACTAAGACTGCACCAGACCATTATAGATCAATTCGCCCAAAAACATTACAGCGCTTCCGGCCTGTCTTGGCGGGCAATGTCGTTAATCTAAGCTTCTTTGAATTCCTCATCTCTCCGAATGCTTGGAAACCTGGTCCTGAAGGAGGAGAATGGCCTTACTTATTTGCATTGGCCATAGCAAAAAGGTAGTACTTTGGTTAATGCTGACAGCTTCAACATAGAACCGATTTTCACTTTATCGTGCAAAGTAATTTAAAACCTAACCCCTTAAAATAAAACTCTTGATTTAAGTCTATATTTGCTATTCCTTAAAAAACTGATAGTTTGATGACTGAGACCAGCCTTTTTGGCATCTTTTTACTGTGCCTGACAATTCAATTGTTCTATTACTTATTTTATTTTTCAAGATTAGCCTTTGCCAGAACCAGATCTCAGTCAACACCGGAATTCCAGCAGGGGGTGAGCATAGTCGTTTGTGCAAAAAATGAACTTCAGAACCTTCAAAGGCTTTTGCCGGCACTCTACAACCAATTATTCCCAAGCTTTGAAATAATAGTGGTGAACGACAGGTCAACCGACGAAACCCAGGCATTCCTGCTGGAACAAAAGAAGGTTTGGCAGCAGCTAAAAGTGATCAACATTGATCATACGCCACCTCACATAAACGGCAAAAAGTATGCGTTGTCATTAGGTATTAAGCAGGCAGGTTTTGATACTTTATTGCTTACGGACGCCGACTGCATTCCAGCTACGCCCAACTGGATTTCCGTCATGACAGCAAAATTCAATATTTCCAGCACGAAAATTGCTCTGGGGTATTGTCAATACACCGCTTATCCCGGCTTGTTAAATTTATTTATCAGGTTTGAAACGCTTTATACCGCTGTTCAATATCTTTCTTTGGCGCTGGCGGGAAGTCCTTATATGGGTGTAGGGAGAAACCTGGCTTACTCCAAAAGTTTCTTTATGGAAAGGAGAGGATTTAGCGACTATTTGAAAGTAACAGGCGGGGACGATGATCTATTTGTAAATAAAAATGCTGATAAACGTAATACTGTCGCAGTATATGATTCTGGCGGAACCATGTACAGCGAACCAAAAAAATCGTGGAAAGCGTATTTCAGACAAAAGAAACGACACCTTTCGGTGGGAAAATATTATAAACTTTCCGATAGGATCAGGATGGGACTTCTGTTTCTTTCACAGCTTTTCTTCTGGGTTTTATTTATTGTCCTCCTGTTATTTTGGCAGGAACCATACTATGTGATTGGGGGTTTTGTATTGAGAATGGCGGTTCAGTATTTAATTTTTTACAAGGCCTCCGTAAAATTGGAAGGAGAATTTAAACTCTGGGCCTTGCCTTTGTTAGATGTTTTATATGTGATGTATTATATTGCAACTGGCATTTCCGCACTTGCTTCAAGAAATATTAAATGGAATTAAACAAACAATTTTCAGACAAGGCATTAGAAGATTTTAAACTGATCGATGCTGCTACTCTGGCAAATGACGAACAGGCGTATGGTGAGTTGATGAAAAGGTACAAAAAACCTGTTTATCATATGGTATTGAAAATGGTAAGAAATGTAGACGATGCGGAAGACCTCACAATTGAAGCTTTTGCAAAAGCATTTAAAAACCTGCACCGATTCAAAAAAGATTATACCTTCAGTACCTGGCTGTTCCGCATTGCCACGAACAACGCAATAGATTTTATCAGGAAGAAGAAACTCGAAACCTTTAGTTTGAACACGTCATTTAAAAATGACAATGGGGATTCTGTAAATATCGACGTAGAAGATCACAATCTGGACCCTCA
>CAZHZR010000189.1:0-6207 GCA_964537095.1 uncultured Roseivirgaceae bacterium | reverse complement strand
AAAAGGTAAAGGTTTTGGGTAGAAGGGGTTAAACCTATTTCTACTAATACAATACCGTCAGATCGCCTTTTAAAATCAGGTTTTCATATTTGATGTTGTAGTAATACAGTCCACTGGAAATTCTATCTGCATCCCAGCTGAAGCCGGGATCTGAGCTCGAAAAGACTGTGTTTCCCCATTTGTTATATATGTCGACGGAAAGGAATTTGCCGATGCATGTATTAGCTTTAAAAACTGGTTTACTAAATTGATCATTTTTTCCATCGCCGTTAGGAGTGATTACATTCGGTACAAATGCATTTTTCTTAAGATCATGGAATCCTTCTACAATGCTTACCTTTCTGGGATCGCTTGTACAACCATCTATGGTTTGGGTGACAAAAATGTCGGTCGGTGTTAAATTCCCGAGGTTGAATTCTTCTCCTGCGTGCAACAATTTGGTAGCAGCCGGATCGCTATACCAGAGTATATCCTGTCCCTGAGCGATTAAATTATTGATGAGTTGACCATTACAAATGTAAGTCGTTGCTGGTACTTCTGGTGTTTCCACCTGAGGTTTCACCTGTATGTTAACCAATAAAGGTTCGCTGGAATAACCATCGACAGTTTGGCTTACATAAAGGCGTTTGTAGGTAGAAATTGTAGGTAAATATTCCTGCCCTGAATGTAACTTCGTTGTGAATTTGTCGTCAGCATACCATGATACTTCATTTCCCTGTGCCAGCACTGGCAGAAAAGGATCGTCATAACAATAAGGCTCAATTACATCCACGACGGGTTGTGGTGGCATTACAACTCTTTCTACTACTACCCGACTTGTTGAAATACTGTCGCACAAGCTTACCGACCATTCAAACGTGTTTTTCCCCACGCCAAGATCAGTGATTTCAGTGTCAGGACGAGTAGGATTCACAATTGTTCCTTTACCTTCTATCAACCTCCAGTATCCTGCCCCTTTTAAAGGAATATTTCCACTTAATAGCACTGAGGATACATCATCTAGCTTTATTTGATCGCCCGCCTGTGCAGTAGTCGGATAATTTCCTGAACAAATATCCACTTGAACCTGGTGGGAAGTTTCCAGCGGCAAAATGCCCACTTTGTTAGAAACTACGTTGGTTATAACCGGACTGTTAAAATCAAAAAAGATAGCTGCTTTATTTTCAATTATAGTACCTATTGAGTTTTCTTCTTTTTGTTTGATCTTAAACCTGACATAGCCATGGCTTTCAGGTTCATTGCTGGAACTGTCGGGTAAGTTAATGTTCGCAAACTTCCATGAAATTTTTGGTTGCCCAAGTCCGCTCACTGACCAGGTAAAAGGATGTGAGGAAGCCCCAATTTTCAATGTGCTAATATCCAAATTTTCGCTTAAGACATCTTCAATGGTGACATTGTAAGCCACATCTGTACCCGTATTTTGAAAGCGAATCAGGTATTCCAACTCCTGACCTTCGGCTATAATTCGTTCAGGTCCTACGCCAGCAGGCATCACCTGTTTGTCATTGGGATCATAACTATCAAGAATAGGAAGGCATGAAAACGAAACTTCTGGCTGCGTATCATCAGCAGGTAAAACGTTTACAAAACCAGTACTCACCCCACCTGAAGCTGAGGTGCCGCATCCTTCTAAAGATATATTGGGGATTCGGCCTTTATCTGGGTGACCTACCGGAAGGTCTACTTCCAATCTAATTGTTTTTCCGTTGGCTGGAACCTGGAGCGTAAGACTGTCGCCACTTTGCAATTTGTACTCACCAGTAAAGACTTCTACAGCATCCAAAAAAATTCTGTAAATAGAAGAATCTGCCATATTTCCAGAGCCACTATTTAGTATAGAAAGTTGGACGATACCGTTTTCTTTACAGAAAGATTTTAAAGTGACATCAGAAAAATCCCAAGCTGGATCTACTTCTATAGGATTATTATAAGGGGTAATAACTGCTTTTACACACTGGGTCAAACCCCTGATAGATTCGTTCCCACAAATTACTGAATCTGCAATATAAATTGTACCGCAGGTGCCTGGGCCTAAGCTACCGACGTTAAAAGTCAGTATATTTCCATTTTTGATCCAGGGAATATTGGCACTGATAGGCACTACAAATTCCGGATAATACACATCCACCATTACGTTTTCTGCTTGCGCATATCCGTCATTACAGTATTCAACTGAAGTTGTACTCGTGAAACATCTTCTTCTGCGGTCAGCTGCTACATTTACATTGAGAAAGGCTTTCTTTTCTACCTGGTTGACGAAATCAAAACCAGTGGTGTCGTTACCATAGCTGTCAAATGTAACTGTATAGCCATCGGTAGACGGACATTGTTGCTGGTATTTTATTGCTCCACGTGCATCCTCTTCTGGTAAAATCTGTTTGACTGCGAAGGTTCCTTTTCCCACGGAGATGGAATAATTCCCCTCGTTATCAACGGAAGTATAATAAGCCTGCGGTTCTGTTTTTATGATGATTCCTTTACTAGTAGTACTTGAAGTATTTCCAGAGCAATCTTGACCAAAAGATTCGATAATTTTACCTGTTATCGTATTACTATATAAATGGTAATCATTGTCTAAAATAGATGATACAAAAGAAGTTGCGGATGTTTTGTACGATGTTGCGTAGCTGGCGTGTGTTTCTTCAAGTTCTATATGATCAAAAATAGCTGTTCGATCAAATGTTCCGCCCAAGTAAATCCTGCCTTTTGAAGCAAACGCAACGCCATTTAAATCAGTATTGGCATCCAGTGCCTTGGCCCATTTAAAGAGACCATCTAATGTAAATTTTGCAAGATAGGGGGTACGGTTTCCATAAATATTAGAAGTCAGACGAAATTCATCGAACAGCCCTCTATTAAAAAACATCTCCGTAACAAATTGGCCACTAACAAATATGTGTTTGCCATCTGAAAAAATATTATTGATGGATCCTTTTTCAGATAATACTTTAACATCGACTATTAATCCCTGTGGAGAAATTGACAAAATATAATTGCCACTTCTTGGAACGGCAATCTTTTTATTTTTTGAATCGTATATATCTAATCCAGTTGACGAATTACCTGCAATTAATGTCCTTCCGCTTGTGTAATCATAAGAAATATCAATAAAAAAATTGTCAACCTCCAGGAGCAAACTTGTCCTTGGTCCAATGGTACGACTAAAGACCAATGACCCTTCAGAAGTATATTTTGCCATAAAAGTAACGGAGGATGTGTTCTGGATTGATCCCAAACTAAATTGATAGTCACTGGTAGAGTTTTTAGATAAAAAAAGCTCACCCGGCGTTCTCCAGTTACTTTGAAATCTTCCTCCTAAAAAAATATTTCCTTCCAGGTCGGTAGTGATCTTGCAATAGGGGTAAACATGAGATTTGCCGGCTCTTATCCATAATAAGTTTCCTGAAGAATGATATTTAGCTAAATAAAAACCACTTCCTACGCCCGCAGAATCTATGCTCACAGGAGGCAAATACGTGTTCTGGTCTAGTTGTATTCCATCAGTTGCTATCGGCCCTGTGACATATAAATTGTTTTCATTATCAATTATCATATCATCGAAATAAGCATTATAATAACTGCTTGTTCCAAATATTAATTCGCCATCTTTATCAAATTTAACCAAAAAGACGGGAGTGGAATTAGGTTTTGCTTCAAGTTTAATCTCCTTGTTTAAGCCTTTAAAAACAGCGAGGGTATCGGAGAACTCACCAGCCAGCCATAGATTTCCATTGTCGTCAACAACAGATTTTGTTTTTGAAGTGACCCTTGAATCATAGTTCCACTTGAAATCGCCAACCTTTTTTTTCCAAATTACTTCTCCTTCGGATGAAAATTTGGAAATAATGATGCCTGCGTTTTGAATCAACAACGTATCAGTCGCGCCTACTTCAAGATATGTTGAGTCTTGCACGTAAGTGGCGGCATATACATTTCCCGCAGGGTCAGCCGCAATAGTTGCTGTAAAAGCAACTATTCCCTTCCAGGCTTCATTCTCTTCATTGACAATGTCCGGTCGGGCTGAAATACGTTCTGCCCAGTTAACTTCCTGCGTTAAAGCAACGCGAGATGCAAGGAAAAGTAGTAAAAACAATACTATGTATTTGTTCATTGTCATCATCTCTCAATAAATGCCTCACAATTCTAAATATAAAATCCAATTTTTCATAAGTAAAAAGACATTTGAAAATTAAATGTAAGTTTACCACGTATTTTTGAGTCGAATAATAGAGAGGAGAGATTAGTTTCGCTCTTGATTCTCAGGTCGAAGAAATTCCTAATAATTGTTAATGGTTCGATTACTGTATTTTATGCTTTTTTTAGGTTCTCAAAATCTATATGCTCAGGTAGGGATTCAAAACTTATATTTCAATAGTACTGAAAACATACTGCAGCTGAATTTTGAAGGGGAAACGGCTTCAATAAATTATACAGGAATAGGGTCGGGTAGCGAAATTGGAGAAGGCATTGCGCATTTAGAAGACGAGGAAGGGAATGTAATAATTTGGGTAAATGCGAGCGGTGTCTACGATAGAAATGGTATTTTGATGCCAGGTTCTGTGGGTATTCTTGCCCATCCGTCTTCCACCGAAATTGTAATTGCCCCATATCCAGAAAACCCCTCTAAGTTTTATATATTCTACAACAATCAGTTGTGTAGTCAGCTGTACTACTCCGTGGTAGATATGGCTGAAAGAGGTGGTCGGGGTGACGTGACAAGAAGAAACGAGCTTGTTGATGCAGGAAATTCATTTGCAGAAGGACTGGAAGTCATAAAAATTCCTTGCAGCGATGAATTTTGGCTTTTAGCATACCAATGTTATACAGGTATAAAGGCATTTCGGTTAGATAAATCAGGTGTCTCATCTGCAAAAATAATTGCACCCTTTGACGCAGAAGGGCATAATGGAAGAGGCGAGCTTGACTACCATAATGGAAAGCTCGGATATGCGATAACCTATAAAAATAAAGCCTTTATTTCGGATTTCGATCCGGTTACAGGATTAGTGGCAAACCCTAAAACTATTACCTTTCCTGCCACTAATGGAATATATGGTTTAGAGTTCTCGCCAGACGGGTCTAAGGCATATTTTACTGACTGGAATAATAGAGATTTTTTCGGGAATATAGCGTCACCTAATTTATTTCAATATGATTTTTCTTCCGGCAATATCGACAGCTGGACAATCCCTTATAATACGGAGAACTGCCAAAATTTAACAGTTGAAGGTTTAGGTCAGATAGAACAAGGAAAAGATGGAAACCTTTACATTCCTCATGTAAATGGCTGTCAGGTTACGGTGGTAAAAAATTCAAATACTTTGTCGCCCGAGTTTGAGCTACTTGATGTAAATACGACCCTCTCGGCAGGCGTATCTGATCATATACAGTCGTTTATAAAACCTGGTCTAGTGGCGATATCATCCGAAGATTCTATTTGCTTTGACACAGCGGTAACCTTATCCGTTTTGGGGGAGGCTGATAATTATACATGGCGTCCCAGTCAGGGACTTTCCAATCCCAACTCGCCGATTACTGAAGCTTGGCCTGAAGTAACTACCACCTATACCGTGTCTTCAGTCAATAAGTTTGGCTGTACCGACTCATCCAAAATTACCGTTTTTGTGGAGCCTGCCAAAAAGCCTGTTATCTCCATGCTAGACAACGGGAGCTGCAACGCAGAAATTATCCTGCATGCTGAATCGAAAAACGGGGAATTTATTTGGTATAAAGACGAGTTGGAAATATTGAATGTTAGAGAAAATATGCTTCAAGTAGATGAACCTGGAAGTTATACTGCCTTGGCAATTGGAGCATCTTGCGCAATTATTTCTGACCCGATAATTTTAAATGTGAATAATTTTTACAAAGCAAACTTACCTTTTGTGCCGAATATCATCACGCCCGACAATGATCCTAATCATGCTAATGAGACCTTCATCATAAGAGATTATCACGGAAAAGTAGCTCTTTCGATCTATAACAGGTGGGGTAGAGAAGTGTACAAAAGTAGTGACTACCAAAATGATTGGGCCGCAGAGGGTTTGGAAGTAGGCGTGTATTATTACAGATTAGCACATGAAGAAAATTGCTTTCCGGAAATAAAGGGGTTTGTTCATGTATTAAAATAAGCATATTTTTCCTAACAAAAAGAAAGCAAGTAAGGAGAAGAATACTGTTCTTCGTCGAAATCATCTTTGCTCTCAT
>CAZHZR010000188.1:0-6227 GCA_964537095.1 uncultured Roseivirgaceae bacterium | reverse complement strand
CATATGGATATACCGTACTATACAACAGCAGAAGTGAATAAATTGCCTGATCAGCCGGGCATCTATAAATATTATAATAAGACTGGTAATTTAATCTACGTCGGGAAGGCGAAGAACATTAAAAAACGGGTTGGCAGCTACTTTACGAAAATAAAAAATGTCGATAGGAAAACACGAAAAATGGTTTCCGAAATTGAGCGAATAGAATTCACCATCGTGAATTCAGAGTTTGATGCCTTGCTCCTGGAAAATAACCTTATTAAAAATAACCAGCCGAAGTACAATATCAACTTAAAGGACGATAAGACTTACCCCTATTTGTGCATTACCAATGAACGGTTCCCAAGGATATTTGCCACCCGCAAAAAAATACCAAAATTTGGAACTTACTTTGGCCCTTTTGCCAGCGTAAAAGCCATGAACAATGTATTGGAACTGGTAAGAAACTTATACACGCTCCGTACCTGTAAATTTAATTTGTCCAAAGAAAATATTGCTCAGAAAAAATTTAAAGTCTGCCTCGAATATCATATTGGAAATTGTAAAGGCCCTTGTGAAGGGCTACAGGAAGAAGAAGAATACAATCATGACATCGGTCTCGTAGCCAACATCCTGAAAGGTAACATGAACATGGTGCGCAACCATTTCAAAGAGAAGATGATGGAAGCCGCTGCAAATATGGAGTTTGAAAAAGCGCAGCGATTTAAGGAAAAACTGTTATCCCTTGAAAAATTCCAGTCACGATCGCTTGTTGTTAATGAAAAAATAGACAACGTGGACGTGTTTTCAATAGTGGCCGACGAAAAAACTGCTTTTATCAATTATTTAAAGATCAAAGACGGGACGATCATTATTACCAAAACGGTTGAGGTAAAAAAGAAGCTGGATGAGAGCCATGAAGACATCCTGTCTATTGTAATGATAGAGCTTCTGGAGCGATACGAATTTGAAGCGGTAGAAATCCTTTCCAACATAGAAATAGCTACCAACGTGGGTGTGGAGGTGACTGTTCCAAAAATAGGCGATAAGAAGAAGTTGGTAGATTTGTCTATCAAAAATGCGCTTTTCTATAAAAAGGAACGCCTAAATAGCATTCAGACGAGCAAGCAGCAGGAAAACCGGGTTCTACTGACCTTACAAAAAGACCTGCAACTAAAAAATATCCCAAAGCATATCGAATGTTTTGATAACTCGAACATACAAGGTACCAGCCCTGTAGCTTCTATGGTTTGTTTTAAGAATGGCAAACCCGCCAAAAAAGAGTACCGGCATTATCATATAAAAACAGTCGTAGGACCTGATGATTTTGCTTCCATGGCAGAAGTCACTTATCGGAGGTATAAGCGGCAAGTAGAGGAAGATGCCCCTCTACCAGACCTGATTGTCGTGGATGGCGGAAAGGGTCAGTTAAGTGCGGCCTGTGATAGCTTAAAATCTTTGGGTTTGTATGGGCAAATACCCATTGTGGGAATTGCCAAGCGGCTGGAGGAGATCTACTATCCGGAAGATCAATATCCGCTTCACATCGATAAAAAATCAGAATCTTTGATACTGCTCCAAAAAATAAGGGATGAAGCTCATAGGTTTGCAATAACTTTTCATCGCGATGTGAGAAGCAGGAAAGGGTTTAATACCCAACTGGAAACTATAAAAGGAATAGGTACTAAAACAACCGATAAGCTGCTCAAACATTTCAAATCCGTCGCAAGAATCAAAGCAGCCAGTATTGAGGAACTGGAACAGCTCGTAGGTAGGGACAAAACAATTCTGATTCGGGAAGCGCTGCATATTCCTGATGAGCCAGACACTCGGAAATAGACCAGACTCGCGCGCTTTTGCGTCAATGTTTAGCTGGCACAACCAAAAAAGGGGCTAAATGCCCCTCTTCAATAGTGTTATGTAAGTAAAATGGATTCTTTCTTAAAATTCCCAAAGGTTATGCTCGAACTCAATTAACTCTTGTTCTACTTGCAATGACTTGATCAAACCTTCTTTTTGACTGGCTGAATAAATATCCATAATCTCAAGGTTCTGAGGATTAGAGATTTTTGTAATCCTTCCATTAAATAAACGCAATGCGAATGCATCTGCCAGGTTTCTATGCTGAGCGCTATTTTGGGGATTAAACCATATTGCTTCCTCAGGCATGCTTCTGAACAGCTCTACCAAATCCTTGTACCTGAAGGTTGCGACTGGTCTAAACAGCCCTGTTTCAAATTTTTCAGCAGGAATGATTAAGCTGATGGATTGGATGTCATAGATCATCAGTGATCTTTTTTTATCAAAGACCATGTCTTCTCTAATTTCCAACACAGAAATCTCATTTGGAAGGAATTCATTGGACACCTCTGTAGCCCCTGCTGTTTCTGAAGCACCTGCTCCTGTAGCGGCAGCATTGTTGTCGTCACCCCAGCCACCAGCATCGCCCCAGCCACCTGAATCACCCCAGCCGCCAGCTTCTTCTTCGCCAAAGCCCAGGGCTTTTTCTTCGTCAGTTAATCCTCCTCCGGCTTCAGGAAGCTTCAAATTTTCTATAAACTGCTCCTTAGACATTCTGGTCTTAAGTGAGTCATTTTCATAAGGTCTTAAAACCCCGGCTTTTACTGCCTCTATTATTATTTTCGTAATTTCATTATTAAATGCAAAGAAGGGTCTGTTTTGCTTCTCCTTCAGGTCCATCCTTCTCCATAATGTCTTCTTATACATAATACTCGATTCATGTATAGGATGTACGGAATTTGGATTATAACCAGTGGAAGCTACTTCTTGTGCATGCGCTGTAGAGCCAATGCCCATAGAGGCAAGCACACAGCAAACAATTACATAACCAATTTTTCTCATCTGTTTAAAAATTTGTTGATTCCAGATTACTTTATCATGTTAGAAATAATACCTCCCTTGCAGGATCATATTTATTTCTAACATGTTTTACATAACACTTTGTTTTATTTAGTTCAAAGGTATCTGAATGATTTCGCTTCCTATGTTTACATTTTCAACATTTCCACGGAAGTTCATCCTTTGTACTTGTTTTACCTCTATTACAATTCTGTCACCTGGCCTTGCCAAAGCAGCAAAACTGTTCAAGTTGATATTTTCAGCGGTTACTCTTTCAGTTTTAACCGGTCTTGATCCCCTTGCCAGCGTCACTTCCCACTGTGAAACCCTGTAACGCGCATCCTTAGGGAGGAATTCAGCAAAACTTTGATCAGGAATTGCCTTTATTTCCAGTGATCTTGGCCCAGGAGCCGAAACTCCAGACTTTAGATTCAATTCCTTACCACCAGATAACGCTTTGATACTTGGTAATGGTATTCTTCTTACTTTAAAGTTTTCCGCACCGATAAAGTTTCCATTACTGCTAACATTTAACTTTACTTCAGCTGCAGTTGGAACTACTGTTACCAAACCTTTCTGGCTTCCTTCGATGGCTGATGCCCCAGTTGCACTGAATGAAGGATTGTATGTTGACCCCAAAGCAGGAACCTGAATGTTTAACTCATTACCGCAGTTAAGGTATAAAGCCTGAACAGCTGCCGACTGAACCTGGATAACAGGTTTCGCCACAAAATATTCAATAGTATTGGTGTAAGTAGTATCGCCGCCACCTGGCATGTCAATGGTGATCTCCGCAGTATAGGTTTTCTTTGCAAGTCCGTCCTTGTCATAGCTATCCGCAGATGCAAGAAGTTCTACCTTACCCAATCCGTTTTCTACAGGGATAGAGTTTCCATTTAATTTCATGGTGGGAGTCACAGCTGAAGAAGAAGCAGCAATAAACATATCCGCTTTGTATTTTGTACCAGCAGCTACAATATTTGACTCTGGCCTCACCATTGCAATGATGTTATCAAACTTTAAATCCGCAGCACCTACTTTTCTTGCCAAAGCATCTAATGCCTGCGTTTCGTAGTTGATCACTTCGGTCTGCATTTGACTTATTGTTGCAAGACTGGCCGACATTGGCGTTTGCGCAAAATACAACTCTGAAAATGCTTTCTTATTTTGATTTGGATCATCCTTAAAAGCAGGATGCTCGTTTGCATCAAGCGCTAATGGACTATAGGGGTCTCCCGTTGACTTAGAAAGAAAGGCAGCATAATCATTTAGCTTTTGCTTTAGTTCCGCTCCTTTTTTCTGATTGACCATCAGGTTAGCAACGTTTGATTCATTATCAATGCCAATTGGATTTCCCGCTTCATCGGTTCCACCAGTATTAGCAACAATCTCTTTTTTAAGAGCATCCATTTCAGCAAGGATTTCTGAAGTTCTTGTCCTTACCTCCTTGGCAGTATTTAAAACTGCGACATCCGCATCTCTGCCTCCTGATTCGGAAACAGCAGTATTTATTCGTGTTACTGTACCTTCATTACTAACTTCTGATTCTGAAACTGATCGTTCAAGACTTTCATTGATAAAAATGAATCTCTCCAATACAGTTTTTGTAACATTTAAAGCTAGAAGTGCTGTAAGCACGAGGTACATCATCCCAATCATCCGTTGTCTTGGGGTTTCTTTTCCTCCGGCCATATCTTATAATTTAATATTTAGGTTAATAAATTAATTTGACCCTTTCATTGCTGTCAGCATACTTCCATACACTCTGTTCAATGAAGTTAAGTTACCAGTAAGTTTGGAAAGCTCACCTTTGAACTGTTCAGTTTCTCTGGATGCCTCGGTCATGTTGTCCATTGCAGCAGACATGTTTGCATAGAATTTGTTCATTGCTTTCAAGTGGCTGTTGGTGTCCTGAAGTTCCATTTCGTAAACAGCATTCAAGGCTCCCAAATTTTTGGTAACACTTTGAACCTGAGATTGATATTCTTTAGCGTCTTTAGATGCGTTTGCCATTTCCGACATCGCGGTAACAGTAGTTGCATAAGACTTATTCATATCTACAAGCGATTTTGAAGCTGCTTTTACATTGTTAGCATATTCTTCAGTAGCTAAAGAAGCATTACCTAATGTAGAAATTTTAGTTGCAGATTCTGACAGGCTTTTCATACCTCTTCCTAAACTGTCAATCAACTCAGGGCCTATCTTGGCACTCTCTAACATATGGTCAAGTTTTTTGGAAACCGAACCCGAACCATTGTCGTCGCTACCAGGTCTTCTCATGATGCCGTGTGCACCATCATAATCTTCTGCAAGTTCAGGATATACTTTTGACCAATCCGGATCATTATGTCTAGGCTCGAAAGCACTGAAAAAGAAGATTACTGCCTCGGTCGTAAGACCTACTACAAGCATTAAATCTGCGCCTGGGTAATGAAGAATTTTAAACATAGCTCCTATAATAACCACTGCGGCACCGATGCCATAAATTTTAGGCATTATCGAGGTATAGAAAAGCTCTTTGAATCCACCTTTATTCTTACTCATTGTTGATAAATTTTTAAGTTAATACGATATTAATTTGACTATTTTTCTTATTGATTGATAAGCTTATTAAAACTCGCTTCCTGCCGAACGACCGAGGTAGGTCATGGCGCAACGGAATCCAATACTAGCATTGGTGGAATCTTTGAATTCAAAGGTTCTTGTTCCGGTTTCCAGGAAGTAAGCAATGTCTTTCCATGATCCGCCTCTTACTACTTTGCGAGGTTCGGTTTCATCGAAGAAGGTAGGGTTAAGATCCCAAACTAAAGGAACTGACGCAGGATTATAAGCATCTTCGGTCCACTCCGCTACGTTTCCTGACATGTCATAAAGACCGTAGTCATTGGCAAAGTAAGACGCTACGGGAGCTGTATAAGCAAACCCATCGTCAAAGTAATTACCTCTTCCGGGCTTAAAGTTAGCCAGCATACAACCTTTGGAATTTCTGATATAAGGTCCTCCCCAGGGATATTTGGCCATGTCCCGACCGCCTCTTGCCGCATACTCCCATTCTGCTTCAGAAGGAAGTCTGAAGTTTGGCATCGGAAACAAACCGTTGGAGGCACGATACTCGTTCAGGTAGTCAGTTCTCCACCTTGAGAAGTATTGAGCAGCTTCCCAGCTTACTCCCACTACAGGGTAATCATCAAACGCTGGATGCGAATAATAATATACCATTAACGGATCTCCCATATGATGGGAAAAGTCGCGTACCCAAACAGTAGTATCCGGATAATACAACTCCATGATTTCATCTTCGCCGACGATTTGAGCGGAATCCTGAAGGATTGCGTCCATAAACTGGCGATACTCATTGTTGGTGATCTCGGTATCATCCATGTAAAAGC
>CAZHZR010000187.1:3375-6230 GCA_964537095.1 uncultured Roseivirgaceae bacterium | reverse complement strand
TTCCTACGTTGTCAGTCTGGAAGCTACAAATGCTTCCCAGTTCTGAAACTGTTCATCTTTCATCATCCTGGGGGTTTTAATCTGGCCCCCTTTCTTTTTTTCCTTTTCTGCCCAATCATAAAAAAAATCTTTGGGAATTATACGTACGTCCACACCCGTCAAGGCCTTTTCCCGGGCGCTTACATAGCTTTTATTATTGCGTTTTAGCGTTTCATCAAGGGCTTTTGCCAGTATATCTTCAGAAAGATCTGTACTTTCCTCCACACCTAAATACCAGCGATGTATATATTTTCCATCAATTTGTACAGCTGAAATGGTAAATTCCGGAATTGAGATATCAAACTGTTTTTCCATTTCTATCAGCGCTTCATTCATTTTATTAACAGACATCTGAGAGCCCACAACATTCATAAAGTGTTTGGTGCGTCCAGTAATGATTATCTCACTATTTTTTTTGTCTGCTATCTTCACAGTATCGCCAATACTATAGCGCCACGCTCCGGAAACCGTGGATAGGATAACTGCATATTCTTTGCCTTCCTCCACGTCTTTTAAAGAAACGATGGGCGCATCTTGTACGGGCGATCCTTTTGCATCAAAGTACTCCTCCTCGAACGGTATAAACTCAAAATAAATCCCCGTGTCGTACGATAATGCCATGGCCATTTCATCGTTAGGTCGCTTCTGATAGGCAAGGAATCCTTCAGAGGCCAGATAGGTATCCAAGTAAATCAATGGCCGTGCAAATAACTTTTCCATACTCTTTTTATAAGGAGCAAAGGCGGTACCTCCACTTGTATAGACGGACAGGTTTGGCCAAATGTCATGGATGGTCTTTAACTTATTATATTCCACAATCTTTTGCAGCATTAATTCTATCCACGATGGAATACCGGAAAGCGCGCCAATATTCCAGTCCGGAGCTTTTTTTGCAATATTTAAAACCCGCTCATCCCAGTTGTCAATGGCGGCAATTTCTTCTTCAGGCTTATAGAAGCCCTTGAACCAGAACGGCAGGTTGCTTGCGCTAATTCCGCTTATTTCACCTTCGAAATGCTCCTCGGCTTTCCTGAGGTTGGTACTGCTGCCAAGCATTAAAACGCCACTTTGGTAAAATGACTCCGGAAGGTCAAACTGAGGCAACACCAGTGCCTGTTTTACACCCGTTTCTCTGATCGCCTTTAATGTATCAGAAGTCACCGGAATTCTTTTACTTGTATTTCCAGTGGTGCCGGCACTTACAGCAAAATATTCCGTTTTTCCGGGCCATGTTATATTTTCCTTTCCTGCGATTTGCTGGTGCCACCATTCATCATACATTTTATCGTAGTCGTGCAAGGGTACTTTGGAAGCAAATTCCCGTTTTAAATCCCCGGCGGCGAGAATTTCTTCGAATTTGTAATGTTTGCCAAATTCAGTCTGCGCTGCTTTTCGCAACAGCTTCTCCAATACATGATCTTGTGCCTGAAGCGCATCTTCACTAGAGGAGAGGTTACTGGTCACGTCAACCACCTTCTTTATAATTTTTCCGATTAAAGGCATAAAATTCTAATTTTCAACTCAACTTTCAGGACTGGCAAAAAGTTTGAAAACAATCGATTATTATCAGATCGAGCAGCAAGTCTACTGAATGTATCGATGATACCCCAAAAATTTCATCGCTCGCGGATATCTAAGAGAAAAATGCGTAACCTTACATAAAAAATGCGGTTAGACTCTTAGTAGTTTAATCATTCGAGTAGACATTTGTACTGATAATCAAAAACAAAAATGCAAAATTTAGAAAATAAGGTGGCCATCATTACCGGCGGAAGCAAAGGCATAGGATACGGCATTGCGGCGGCTTTGATGGAACAAGGAATGAAGGTTGCCATCACCAGCAGGTCTCAGGAGAGCGCGGAGCTTGCAGTGGAGTCCTTGAAGAAAGGAGGAAACGGAGAAGTAATCGGAATAGCGGCAGATGTGAGAAATCTGACTTCTCAAAAAAATGTGGTTGAAAAGGTGCTTGAAAAATGGGGAAAGCTTGATGTGATGGTTGCCAATGCCGGAATTGGACACTTCGCCAATATTGAAGAGCTTACTGAAGAACAGTGGAACGATACCATTGATACAAACTTGACAGGCGTATTTTTTAGCGTAAAAGCAAGCTTGGAGGCGTTGAAAGCCACGAAAGGATATATTATTACCATTTCTAGCCTGGCCGGAACCAACTTCTTTGCGGGAGGTTCAGCCTACAACGCTAGTAAATTTGGTCTTACCGGATTTAGCCAGGCATTGATGCTGGACGTAAGAAATTTTGGCGTGAAAGTAACAACCATTATGCCCGGGTCGGTTGCTACCTATTTCAACAACCATGAACCCAGCGACAAGGATGCCTGGAAAATTCAAAAAGAAGATATGGGTGAGATAGTGGTAGATCTGATGAAGATGAATCCCAGAACGCTCCCTAGCAAAATAGAGGTGAGACCCACTACACCGCCGTCAAATTAACAATTAACCTCAGATGCCATTATTCAATGATGGCATCTGCTTCATTTGAACCTTAGCAACTGCATACCCAACTTACATTTTGAACCTTTCTTAAAAGACATCTGCAATTTATGGCTGAAGAGCAAAAGAACAATCCGCTTCATGGAAAAACACTGGAAATGATTTTGACAGAATTGCTTGCAGATTATGGTTGGGATGGATTGGCAGAACGGATCAATATCAGATGCTTCAAAGAAAATCCCAGTATTAAATCCAGTCTCACCTTTCTGCGAAAAACCCAATGGGCGAGAGACAAAGTTGAAACCTTGTATTTACGGAAGCGAAGACCCTGAATTTTCTGTGGCGCTCCTGCTATAAAAGTTAAG
>CAZHZR010000187.1:0-3275 GCA_964537095.1 uncultured Roseivirgaceae bacterium | reverse complement strand
TGTGGTTTGGCACCGATAAAAATCAGAAGTGCATCTGCTTCTCTTTCCGATTTTTCTTTGGTGTTGCAGTTCTCCAGAACCAATTTCTCCAGTCTGCCATTCCCCTGGGCAGCAGCCACTACAGTGTTGTCCAAAATTTCAATATTTTCTACCCTCTCGATCTGATCGATGAGATACTTCGACATCGAGTCAAGCAGGTTGTCCCTTCGGATGACGATATATACTTTTTTTGCGTAGCTCGATAAATACATAGCTGCCTGCCCCGCTGAATTACCGCCACCCACTACATACACATCCTTTTCTCTACAGGCATTCGCCTCTGTTGTGGCCGCGCCGTAGTACACGCCGGCACCTGTATAATCGTCCAATCCTTCGGCTTCCAGTTTTTTGTAGTCCACTCCGGTAGTAATGATTACACTTTTTGTATTGATTTCGCAACCATCATCCAGCACCAATATTTTATATGGATTTTTAAGTTTTATGGCTGTTACTTCCTGTGGTGAGAGAAACTCTACTCCGAACTTGGTAGCCTGGGCCATGGCCCTTCGGGTAAGCTCGGCACCACTTAGTCCATTGGGAAAGCCCAGGTAATTTTCTATCCGGGTACTGGTGCCTGCCTGTCCGCCCGGAGCACGTTTTTCGATCATCACGGTTTTCAGTCCTTCAGATCCTCCATACACTGCGGCTGCCAAGCCCGCGGGACCGGCGCCGATGATGGCAACATCATATAAATCAGAGGACGGCTTCGCATTCAATCCTACCTTTTCTCCCACTTCTTTGAGATCCGGATCCTGCAAAATACTTCCATCTTCGAAAAAAATAGCAGGATATTTTTGGATACTGTTTCGCTCGCATATCTCTCTTGCTTTTTGGCTCTTGTCCAAATCCAGCCACTCATAGGGAACAAGATTTCCGGCAAGAAAATCTTTCAGGTGATGTGCTTTGGGTGTAAACGCATGTCCCATCACTTTTATGCCTTCAAATTCGGGTTTGTAATGAATTTGCCAGTCGTCTAGTAGCCCTTTTAATACAGGGAATAATTTTTCTTCAGGAGGATCCCAGGGCTTCAGCAGGTAATAGTCAAGCTGTATATCGTTGATAGCTTTGATGGCTGCATCCATGTCTGAATAAGCCGTCAACAGCACCCGCTTGGCAACAGGAAATAGCTTTTTTGCTTTTGCCAGGAATTCTACCCCGGACATTTCAGGCATTTTCTGATCAGATAGGAACAATGCCACTTCTTCTCCTTTATTCGCCATATCATTCAGAAATTCCAGAGCTTCTGCGGTAGTGTCCGTACTTAATATTCTATAAGATTTTCTAAACTCCTTTTTTAGATCTCTGCTGATGGCCCTTAAAACCTGAGGATCGTCGTCAATAACAAAAATTACGGGAGATTTCATATCAGTTTTCGGAAATGGTACTAATCAGTTTTTTAGCGCTCATTTTCATCGGCGGGCAGACATATGTAAAAAACTGTGTTGCCAGGTTGAGAATTTACTTTTATACTTCCTTCATGCTGCGCGATTATCTTCCTGACTATATCCAGGCCCAGACCGGTTCCTTTTCCTATGTCTTTCGTGGTGAAGAACGGATCGAAAATTTTATCTTTTGATGAGGCTTCAATTCCGGAGCCATTGTCTATAATTTCTATCTTCACGTCACCATTTTCGCGGAAAGTTCTAATGGTAAGTTTTCCATGATCATCCATGGCATCTATGGCATTGTCGATGAGATTTGTCCATACCTGGTTTAATGTTCCTGCGTAAGCATTTACCTGCTGAACATCACTTGAAAATTCTTTGAATACTTCGATTTTCTTTTCCTTTAGCTTATGGCCCAGCATGGTTAAAGTACTGTTAATCCCTTCGTGAATATCCAAAGGCTCCCGGTCAGGCGACCTATCCATATGAGAATATGATTTTATAGCTTGTACCAAATCAGACATCCGCTTGGCGCCTTCGTGTATTTCTGATACCAATTTATTGAATACGAGCGACTGACTAAGCCATACAAGTATTGGTTGTAAATTCACCGTTGAGACATTTTCATCAAGCAGTTCAAGATCTTTAACTGTGAAATTAAAATCGCTCAGTACTTCGGCAATCTCAAATGGCTCCTTGAGCTGATGGTCTTCCAACCAATCCGTCAATTCATCTTCCAGCTCCGTTCTGGCTTTCAGGCTCAGGTCTTTTCTAGTTTGAGCCTTTTCTAAGAATAGTTCATTAACGACTTCCATTTTTTGTGGCGGGATATCCAGCGACACTACATCTCTGATGAGGCCTGGTAATATGTAATTGATTTTTTCTAATTCGGAGGAGCTCCTTATCACCGCTGATGCAGGATTGTTCAGTTCATGGGCCAGCCCGGCGGACAACTTTCCCAAAGCCATCATCTTATCGTCTTGCTGTTGGGCAGCGGTGAAATCTCTTATTCTGCTGGCCATAATCTGCACCAGGGCTGTAGTAAGTTCATAGTGGCATTTGATCATTTCCTCAAAATGCTCTTTGTCCAATTCAAAAAGGCTGGAATCTACTTCTGCAATTGCGCTGGCTTCGCTGATGATAGCTCTCGAGTAGGGGAGAACCCCGCTTATTCCTCCTGCTTCTATTTGATTTATTTCCTTAAAATGCCCATTTTGAGAGATTTTTAGGGAGATCGTTCCAGAAAGTACGATGATCATTTTATCCAGCGGCTCGTCTGTTTTTAGGACATACTCGCCGGCCTTATAGTCCTTCAGATTTCCTTTTTCCGCCATCCATTGAAGTTGGTGCTCGGGAATATTCTCTAAAATTTCAACTTTTTTCAAGAAGTCAATAGATTGTGACATAATAGCTTGCATAAGAAAAGCCAATTCGTAAAAACAAGATAATTACTAATAAGCAATGAACTTCAAGCGGGTGATTAAGTTTAAGCATTAGGAAACAACTTTTTTTAAAGCAATCATTTCGATGGAGCAGAAGATTTGGACAATTGGGCATTCTACAAGAACATTCGAAACGTTCTATAGCCTTTTGAAGGGCGAAGGTATTTCCCTGCTGGTAGACGTGCGGCGGTTTCCCGGCTCGAGAAAGTGGCCTCATTTCGGTCAGGAAAACCTGCAAAAGCTTCTGGAAAATCAAGGTCTAAGCTATGTACATATGGAAGCCTTGGGAGGGAGAAGAAAAATTGATCCCGCTTCTGAAAACACCGCCTGGAGAAATTCGTCATTTCGCGCCTATGCGGATTACGCTGAATCGGAGCAGTTTCATCAGGCACTGACTGAATTAATGGAT
>CAZHZR010000186.1:0-6256 GCA_964537095.1 uncultured Roseivirgaceae bacterium | reverse complement strand
TTGTCCTCTCTGATAGCTTTTAAGCCTTTCGTCCATCGTACAATTTCCTTAAACATGGTTTGGGCGGCTTTCTGAGAGATTTCGTTGGCTTCCAGTTGCTGCTCATCGTTGATGTTTTCAGTAAAAAAAGGAAAATTTACCATTTCTGTCAGAGGAACCATTTTGAAGACCGAAAGATCACTCTTTAAGTTGTTTGCTGCCCGGGTGCCAGCGGAAACGCCCCCGTAACTTACAATACCAGCAGCCTTATATGCCCACTCCTGTACCAAATATTCAAGAGCATTGCGCAATGGAGCAGGATAATTGAAGTCATATTCTGCTGTGACGAAGACGAATGCATCTGCTTCCTCTATTTTAGCACTCCATTTTCTTGTATGCTCATGTTCATACTGTTTGAGCCTTGGGTGTTTGGCCTCGTTCATCAGGGGCAGGTTTACTTCTCCCAGATCCAAAAGTTCAACGTTAAAACCACCATGCTTTCTGGCCTCTTCGACTACCCATTTTGCTACAATAGGGCCTTTTCTGCCAGGACGAACGGTGGACGAAATTATTTTCAGGTTAATCATTTTTAAATTATCTTTTATTATCTGAGGAAATATACCCTATAGACTTTCAAGTTAACTTATTTCAATGAATGATGTTTCTTAAAAGTACTAACCCGGTCAGCGTGCGAAGAATGGTAAATGGGCAATAAGTAATAAGATATTTTAATAACCAATTGATTTTCAATAATTTACATACATATGTATTGCGAGAGGCGGACCGTAGTGTGAAATATTACTTTTCGTTTTATCCTTAAGAAGTTCCGGAAATATTTATAAATTTATATATGATAGATGATGCTTCCTATAGAAAAGTATTTAGAACCTTTCCTTTACCCGGACTCCTTTTAATTCCTGATGCGCCGGTATTTACGATTGTAGAGGTGACGGACGCATTGTCTACCTTCATTGGTAGAGACCGTGCGGAATTAATCAACAAAGGGTTTTTTGAAGGCTTATTTAACGGTTCAGCTGCAAATGAACCAGGGTGGGACCTATACTTGAGAAGTTCTTTCGAGAAAGTAATAGATGAGAAGTTGGTCTCTAAAGCAGACTGGCCGGAACAGACAGCTTCCCATCAAAAGGTGAATGAAAGGTCATTTTGTGCAGAAAGCAGACCGATTGTGTCTGACGCCGGCGATCTCCAATATATTCTGATTTCCATTGTTGAAAGTGACACGGCAACCCGGCACTTGCATTACTCGCAGACAAATAAGCGTTTTTTAGAAAAAATTCTCGAATCATCGTTGGATGTAATCTGCAGCATCGATGAAGAGGATAGCTTCGTCGCCATCAACGCTGCCGCAGAGCGACTTTGGGGGTATTCACCAGATTACCTCCTGGGTAAAAAATATGCTGATTTTGTTTATCCCCCAGATCTTGAAAAGACAAAAACGATAAGCTTGGCTGTGCGGGAAGGGAAGGATTTGCGCTTTTTTGAAAACCGCATCATCTGTAAGAACGGAAAGCATATGACCATGATCTGGTCTGCAAAATGGGAACCGGACCACAAGCTGTTTTATTGCATAGCAAAAGATGCCACCGAAAAGAAAAACGCGGAGCTCGAAATGCAGCTAATGATTGACAATACCGATGAATCCTTTGTCTTGCTCGATAAAAACTTGTTTATTACTGCTTACAATCAGCTCTTTTTCAACCGTTATAAGGAACATTTCGGAAAAGAAATTAGGAAGGGGACTTCAATACTTGATTATTCGGTGTCTGGCGATCACTCGCACTTGCTGCTTCTTTACAAAAAGGTGCTGGAGGGGCACACTGAATCGTCTGAAATTACAATTCCATTTCCTGATAAAGCGCCCAAAGTGTTCGCTTTGAAATACAAACCTGCAAAAAAGGCTGAGGGTGAAGTGGTGGGGGTATTTATCACCATCAAGGATATCACTGAAGCGACAATTGCCCGGCAGACAATCGAAGCATCCGAGGAAAAATATAAACTGCTGTTTTACAATAGCCCTATGGCTATGTGGATTTATGAGACGGAATCGCTTAAAATACTAGATGTTAATGATGCTGCGGTTCAAAATTATGGATACACACGTGAAGAATTTGGTGGTTTAGGACTTTTACATATATCCTATGACAGAGATATCTATAAAATACTTGCTTTTCATAACGAGGCCCAGGAGACAGAAGGAAGGATCTACTTTGGAAAAGATACGCATCGCAAAAAAGATGGAAGCCAGATTACTGTTGATGTTTATGGTTATAAGGTAAGATATGATCACAAAGATTGTGTCGTAGTGGTGAGCAACGATGTCACGGAAAAAGAGATTGCAATCCAGCAACTGAAGGATAATGAAGCAAAGCTATTAACAGCTCAAAAAATTGCAAAAATAGGTTATTGGCAACTACAGTGGAAAAGTAAGGAGTTTTATTGGTCAGATGAGATATACAAAATATGGGGAGTGTCTAAAGAGAATTTTGACGTCAATCGAGATTCATTTAAAACGCTCTATCAGGAAGACATTCCGCTGTTTCTGGAGCGGAAAGAGGAGTTATTGCATGGAAGCGGTTCGGTGGATTTCGAGCACAGAATTGTCCTGCCCGATGGAACGATAAAATGGGTGCGAGAGAAAGGTGAGATTATCAGAAATGAAAAAGGCGACGCTGTCATTATTGAAGGAACGGTTCAGGATATTACCGAAGGGAAGCTGCTGGAGCTGTCTTTGGCAGAAAGCAGCCAACGCTATGAATATGTAACAAAAGCAACTTCTGATGCCATCTGGGATTGGAACCTTGAAACGGACGAAATATTTTGGGGAGACGGGATTTTGCAAATTTTTGGATATGAGAAAAGTTCTTTAAGTCCTTACAGCAGCTCATGGAGAGATAATATCCATCCCGATGATGCCCAAAAAATTGAACGCGAAGTAGGGGCGATCATTCAGGGGACAGACTCTTTTTGGACGAATGAATATAGATTTAAAAAAGCAGACCAATCATTTGCCTTTGTCCTGGATCGTGCATTTTTAATTCGCGACAACAATGGAAAGGCTACCCGTATAGTCGGTTCTTTGCAGGATATTAGCAGACGAAAAAAGGAAGAATCTCGCCTTAAATTACTTGAATCGGTGACTACGAATACCAGCGATGGCGTAATGATACTCGAATCCCGGACGAAAAATAAATTGCTTCCTGAAATTATTTATGCCAACGAAGCCTTTTGTAAGATGACCAGCTTTTCTGCCGACGAGCTACTTGGCAAATCTTTAGCGTTTTTGGAAGGCTTAGGAGGTGATCCAGGAGACGCTGATCAGTTTTTACAAGCGCTTCAAAAGGAGAAGACCTTTGAGAGAACAGCAAAAATAAAAACCGGAGATGGGAGATTGCTTTGGGTAAACACGATTTACAATCTGGTATCTAACAAAACGGACGCGCGCTTTCAATGGGTAGCGATTAACAGAAACGTGACCCAACGAAAAAACGATGAAACCAAAAAAGCTTTACTGGCTGAGATAAGTCAGATTTTCAACGGGCCGCAGGGACTTAAGGACACACTGCATAAAGTCCTGGAAAAATTAAATTTATACGAAAACATTGGTCTCGCGGAAATATGGCTCACCGGCGCTGACCGTGATCGAATCAATTTGGTGACATGGTTTAGTACCACGGGTGAGGTAGAAAAATTTTATAAAGACACTTCAGAATTTGAGAGCTTTTCAATAGGCGAAGGTTTTCCAGGAGCGGTGTGGAAAAAGGGAAAAGTGCTGTCTTGGAAAGACATAAGCAGCAATAAATTGTTTCTGAGACGCGGCGCCATGACAAATATTGGTGTAAATGCTGTGTTGGGGCTCCCGCTGACGTATAACGAGGAACTCATCGGTGTTTTGGTAATTGGTTTTACCCAAGGCGACGGAGATAGCAGCCAATTTAGAGATCTTTTTGAAAGCCTCGCCCCTCATTTAAGTGCGGAAATAAAGAGAAAGCAGCTCGAGCAGGACCTCAATCAAATTTTTAATTTTTCTCCCGACGTTATTTGCATAGCGGGGAGTAACGGGTATTATAAGAAGGTAAACCCTGCATTAAGCCAACTACTGGAATACACTGAAGATGAATTGTTATCCACCCCCATGGATCATTTTGTTCATCCTGCAGATAGAGAAAAAACGGCAAAGAGATTTCAAAATTTAGGGCCTGGGAAAGCCGCAGATTATATTGAAAACCGCCTGGTATCTAAATCCGGGAAAATTTATTGGCTTGCCTGGACCGCTACTTCGGGAAATAAGGAGGGATCATACTTTTGCATAGCCAAAGATATCACGGAGAAAAAGAATCTGGAACACCTTTTAAACGAAGCCAACCGTTTGGCCAGAATCGGAAGTTGGGAGTATAATGTTAACGAGCGAAAGCTTTTTTGGTCTGATATTACCAAAGAAATTCACGGGTATGATGAAGATTTTACACCTGATCCCACTAGCAATACAGAGCACGTTAAACCTGGACGAAACAAGGAATTGCTTGAAAATGCTATTGCTACAGCTTTGGAAAGTGCTTCAGGATGGGACCTGGAGATTCAGATAATTACCGCCAAAGGTGAAGAAAAGTGGGTGAGAACAATTGGTGAGCTGGAATATTATAACGGGCAGCCATATAGGATTTATGGTAGCATGCAGGACATAGACGCGCGGAAAAGAGCAGAGGAGGAGTTGCGAAAAAGCAATGAGATTTATACGATTGTTTCGAGGACTATCAACGATTCAATTTGGGAATGGGATGTTGCCACCAATCAAGTAATTAGACCTGGCAAAAAATTAGAGCCTTTATTAGGGTATGAAGAGATGCCCACGTTAAAAGTAGATGCGTTTCTACAAGCCCAGGTCATGCCAGCTGATAGGGAACGGGTGTTCTCCCGGCTCAAGGAACTTGTAGGAGATCCAAGTGAAAGTTATTGGGAGGATGAATACAAAATTTTAAGGGCTGATGGCACCTATGCCACCTTTTTTGACAGGGCCTATATCATGAGGGATGAAGAAGGAAAAGCAGTCAGAATAATTGGAGCCTCACAGGATATCACAAAGTTAAAAGAAAGTGAACTCCAACTAAAAGCATTGAACGAGGAACTTCAGAAACATGTAAAGGAATTGGCTGCTTCCAATGCTGAGCTTGAGCAGTTTGCATACATCGCTTCGCATGATTTGCAGGAGCCCCTCCGCATGGTTACCAGTTTTTTGTCCCAGATAGAAAAAAAATACACAGAGGTGCTCGATGACAAAGGAAAACAATACATTTTTTACGCAGTGGACGGCGCGAAAAGAATGCGGCAGATTATCCTGGATTTGCTCGAATTTTCACGGGTAGGGAGGAACGAGGATGATCTGGAACCTATAGATGTCAATGAATTGCTAAATGAAATTACCATTCTCTTCAGCAAGAAAATTGCTGAATCCGACGCAAGAGTGGAGTGGGGGAATATGCCAGTGGTGAAATCTTTTAAATCTCCCTTACGCCAGGTTTTTCAGAACTTAATTGGTAATGCACTCAAGTACCAAAAGCCCGGTACGTCGCCGATTATAGAAATTTCTTGTGAGGACGAAAAAACCCACTGGCAATTTTCTGTTATAGACAACGGCATTGGCATAGATGCGGAGTATTTTGAAAGAATTTTTGTTATATTTCAGCGGTTGCACAATAAGGATGAATATTCAGGCACAGGAATAGGTCTTGCCATAGTTAAAAAAATAGTGGAAAATATGGGAGGAAAAGTCTGGATTGTGTCAGAAGAAGGGAAGGGGAGTGCTTTTTACTTTACGGTTGCTAAATTATCTTGAGAGGATGGATGCTGTTCATATATTACTGGTAGAAGACAATGAGGGCGATATTTTGCTTACCAAAGAGGCGTTTGAAGATTCCGCAATAGCAACCAGGATCAGTGTTGCAAAAGATGGGAAGCAGGCGGTTGACTTCCTGACTAGAAAAGGGAAATTTAAGGATGTCGACCTCCCGGATTTGCTACTGTTAGATATTAATTTGCCGAAAAAGAATGGCATTGAAGTCCTTCAGTTTATCAAAAGTCAGGATGATCTTAAACATATCCCGGTTATCATTCTAACCACATCATCCGCTGAAAAGGATGTTGCCGAATCCTATAGAAATTATGTAAATTGCTATATTACAAAACCCGTAGAGGTTGAAAATTTCCTGGAAACCATCTCGAAGGTCGAAGATTTTTGGATCTCCACGGTAAGACTTCCAAT